>NZ_CAUPZT010000016.1:0-35112 GCF_963515615.1 uncultured Granulicatella sp.
TTTTGTTGATTTATCAATCTTTTTTTATACAAACGCCTCCGTGTGTTTCATTTTTACCTAAAAACAGCTAGAAACATTAATCTATCAATGTTTCTAGCTGTTTCCACTTCTCTTTTAATAATTATGAAAACCAATACAATTTTTACTCTTCAAAAATTTATTTTAAATAAATTTATTTTTCCTCTTTTTCAATATGAGCTGTTACTGCTAATAAAAAGAATATCGGAAATATTGACATCAAATAGGTGAAATTAAACTCTTCACCAAACGAATGTTTAAAGTAAAACATATTAAATATTTTAAATAAAATTGGAATGACATTTAAAATAACCGCAGCAATCCAAATTATTTTTCCTGTAAGATTTACCTGTCTTTCTTTCCCATTTTCTTTTTTACTCATTGTTATTCCTCCTTAAACTTTTCAGATAAATTATTTTAACTTTCACTTTTCTCTTTTTCAATATTAGCTGTCACTGCGAATAAAAAGAAAATCGGAAACAGTGACATAAAATAAGTATAATTAA
Source organism: uncultured Granulicatella sp. (assembly GCF_963515615.1). Classification (GTDB taxonomy): domain Bacteria; phylum Bacillota; class Bacilli; order Lactobacillales; family Aerococcaceae; genus Granulicatella. The sequence goes on from NZ_CAUPZT010000016.1 coordinate 525, forward strand.
ATTCTTCTCCAAACGAATGTTTAAAGTACAATACGTTAAACAATTTAATTAAAATTAAAATTACATTTATAATAAGTACCGCTGCCCAAATTGTTCTTCCTGTAATATTTACTTGTTTTTCTTTACTATTTTCATTTTTTCTCATTGTTATTCCTCCTTAAACTTCTTCTGAGATGACGCCTAACAGGATCGGAATGAAGAGTACAAACTTTTCTCCCGTTACATATTCTATAACTGATTCTCCACCAATGAATACTTTCACCATTAATATCGTTAACACTGCAACATAAAACCAGAATAAGTTTTTAAATATTTTTTTCATTTTGTTATTTTCTTTTACTTCTGTCATTTCGATCACTTCCTTTACGTTTTTACATTTATAGTATAGCCAATTCTTTTCTCATTGTTGAGTGCTTAAAGTCACTACTTACCATGACTAAAGTCATTAAAAAACACTCTAAGCATCTCGCCTAGAGTGTTCCTTTCCAAATTAACATTGAATATCAAATTTACATTTATCTGTTTCTTCGTATTCTTTAATATTTTCGAAACTTGTTTCAATCATATTTAATACTGCTTCATCTGTATAGCTTCCCATATGAGGAGTCACTAATACACGAGGATATAACTCTACTAATTTTGCAACTGCAGGATCTTCTATTGTTTGACCTTGTAAGTCTTTAAAGAATACTGCACTTTCCCCTTCTAATACATCTAAACCAACACCTGATAAGTGACCAGATTCAACAGCTTCGATAATGGCATCAACATCTTGCAATTCACCTCGAGCTGTGTTTACTAAGATAGCACCTTTTTTCATTTTACTAATAAATTCTTTTGTAATTACTTTACCATTCGCTGGAATATATGGCGCATGAATACTAATTACATCTGAATTCGCTAGTAATTCATCTAAAGATACTTGAGTACAAATATCTTCTACTCCTTCTTTCGGAAATGCATCGTATGCTAAAACCTTTGCCCCTAAACCTTTGAATAAGCTTGCAGTTGTTAAACCGATACGGCCAATCCCTACTACACCTACTGTACAATTGCGGATTTCTTTTGCAAACATTTGTGCATCTACACGGAAATCTTGTTTACTTGTTTTTGAAACTGTGTATGCAACATTTCTTAATAATGTCATCGCTAATGTCACTGCTAATTCACTAATTGCATTTGGTGAATAGAATGGCACATATCCTAATTTAAATCCTAATTCACGTGCATAAGGTGCATCAATGTGGTTCACGCCTACTGTACGTGTAATAACATATTTTACACCTAATTCTTTATAAATATCTAAGTTTTCTTTATTTGCCCAGCAATTTCCACGTAAAATAACTGCTTGACATCCTTCTGCTAATCGTGCTGTTTCTGCTGAATTTAAATATTCAGGTGTTGTTACTAATTCATAACCAAATTTTGCATTCACTGATTCAAAAATTGGCTTTTCTACATCACGAACTCCGTATGCTAATACTTTCACGTTTTTTCCTCCAATATTGAAATGGAAAAGTATCCCCGTCTTACATGGTTCTACTTTTCCATTTCCAAAAATTTTATTTAAACTAGATTATAAACCTTTTAAAATAACTGATCCTAATACAATCCAGAATACTACTGCTGCAACACTTAATACTGTTGCTAATAATGACGCATTACTTGCTAAAACTGCTTCACGATCATATTTAATCGCATAAGCTACTGCTACTGTTGCAGGCGGTGTTGCAAGCATAATAATAATACCCATTGCAGCTTCATAACCCATTGGTAAGAATGGACGTACTGCAAAAATAATTGCCACAAAGATAGCCGGAACTACTAATAATTTCACTAAACTATAGAACCAAACTGCACGTTCTTTTACAGCATCTCCTAAAGAAATATTCCCTAATGTAATACCGATTGCTAACCAAGCTAATGGTGAACTTAAGTCTGCTAAATAAGAAATAGCTTTAAATAACCATGGAGCTGTTTTATCGATACGTAAGAAAGCTACCATAATTTCTTTATCTTTATCCATTACAGCAACTTGTGGTAATGAACCTTGGAATACCCAGATTAATAAACCAGCAAAAGTTGCAATAACGATAATATTTCCAAAAATTAATTTTAAGTTTTTCTTTTCGAATTTCATACCACTCATACGAATTAAACCATATGAATATAAAAATACACGATAAGCTAAATTGAAAATGTTCGCATATAATGTACCAGTTGCTCCTAGCAATCCGTTAATAATTGGAATACCGAAGAACGTTGTTGAACCAAATGTTGTTAAAACAGAAAGAGTTGTTTTACGATCCCCTTTCTCTTTCATGAAGAATAACTCTCCTAAAACAATTAAAATTGCATAAGCGATAAAACCAAAAATAAATACGTTTAATCCTGTTGTAAATGTTTCTTGTTTAATATCTTGCATGAACGCTTTGAACGCTAACGCAGGAATCGCAACAGATAACGCTAAGTTACTAATGACCTTTCCACTATTTGCATCAACAATATCCTTTTTACGAATAATATATCCGACTAAAATAATAGAAATTGTTGAAAAGATTGCTGCCACAAATGTTGGCGCAGTTAAAATTTTCAGAATTTCAGCTGATGACATCTAAAAATTAACCCCTTTTCTATTTATATTTTTATGTGCCTTTGCACATACCTCAGTATTTTACCATATTTTTCATTTTGTTTGCAAAACATTTTCTTGTTATGAAAATGTTAATTAGTCATGAAAAACGTTTCATTCAGATGATAAGTTTGCATATCAAACTTAACTTCTATTTCTCTGTACAAATTCGAATTTCTGGTTGTTCTGGAGATGCCTTTAATAGTACTGCCAACAAATCCGCACTACTTGTAACAGCTACTGCTTGATTACCCCATTCAACAAAATAATAGTGCCATACCTTTAGCGGTTCTACCTCAAAAACTCTTGCAACTATCTTTCCTAATGAGGATAGACTCTCTTTCACTTCACTTAAATTATCCTCTTGCAAAGCATCAAATATGATTCTGAACTCATCAGAGGATAAACGTATTTGATTTACATTCAGGATATGCGTTAACAACTTAAAACGATAATAAGATTGATTCACTCTTTACTTCTCCTATTTGTGTTCATCTAACCATTTTTTAGCAATTTTCAAAATTGGCAACTCTCGATTCGTCAATAATCTTCCTAATTTTTTGTCTGTTTGACTTTCATACAATTTTACCGCTTCTTCATAACTAAGCGTTAATACCTTCATGTTAAAATCATTTTTTTCATAATCTAGTAATTCTTGCTCTCCACGACTCTTCACTTTACACAAATAATAATGATTGATATTATGACGATTCAATGCGTGATAATAGTCACTCACAATTCCAATTTTACATAGCAGTTCACTTTCGATGCCTAATTCTTCCTTAACTTCTCGTAAAACTGCCTCTTCAGCATTTTCACTTTCTTCTATACCACCACCGGCAGTTTCGATATAAGTTCCGCATCCAAATAAATCATCTCTAGTAATTTGAACAAAATAAAATTGTTCCAAATCGTCTACAACAATCGCTCTTGCACAATGACGATCTTTTTGTTCTCCTGCTCTTTCCCATTCCTTATCTTCTAATTCTAAGTAAAATTGTAAATCTTTCATCTATCTCCCTCCACTCTCAATCATTATTATATAACTTTTTTATTTTAAAATAAAAAGAGAGGATCTAGAAGATCCCCTCACTCAATAATTTGTTCATTAATTCAATGCTTTTTTCTTACGATTTAAAACTGTATTTAAGAAAATTGCCATTACACTAGCAACTACAATCCCATTTGAGAAGAACATTTGGAAAGCAGTTGGCATACTAATAAATAAGTTACTATTATTAAAACCAACACCCATACTAATTGAAATTGCTGCAATTAAGAAGTTATGTTCATTATTCGCAAAATCTACTGTTGACAAGACTTGCATTCCTTGAAGAGATACAAAACCAAACATTACAACCATTGCACCACCAATGACAGGACTTGGAATAATTTGAGCTAATGCGCCAAATTTTGGTAATAAACCTAGTACAATTAAAAATGCTGCAGCATAGTAAATTGGAAGACGATTTTTAACACCTGAAATTTTTACTAATCCAACATTTTGAGAAAAACCTGTATATGGGAATGTATTGAATACTCCTCCTAATAATACTGCCATCCCTTCTGCACGTAGACCATTACGAAGACGAGTTGCATCAATATTTTCACCTGTAATATTTGAAAGTGCCATATAAACACCTGTTGATTCTACCATTGAAACTGTTGCAATAATACACATCATCGCAATAGAAGAAAATTCAAACGTTGGCATTCCAAAATAGAATAAAGATGGAACATGCACCACTGATGCTTCTCTTACAGGAGTAAAGTCTACTAATCCCATGCTAGCTGCAATAGCTGTACCAGCAATTAATCCAATTAAAATAGAAATTGATTTAATAAATCCTTTTGTAAAAATGTTAATTAAAAGAATAATTACAACTGTAATAGTTGCTAATAATAAGCTTTGAGAAGTTGGTTCTGGAGAGTTATTTCCCATATTACCAATTGCTACTGGAATTAATGTTAAACCAATAGTAGTAATTACAGAACCTGTTACGATTGATGGGAAGTAGTTTGCTAATTTAGAAAAAATACCTGAAACTAAAATAACATAAATCCCTGAAACAATTAATGCACCAAACATGGCACCACTACCATGACTTTTACCAATAATAATTAATGGAGCAACAGATTGGAACGCTACCCCTAATACGATTGGAAGACCTACTCCAAAGTGTTTATTTAATTGAAGTTGTAATAATGTAGCAACCCCACACATAAAAATATCTGTAGAAATTAAATAAGTTAATTGTTCACTAGAATACCCTAAAGCTGTGGCAATCATTAGAGGAACAAGAATAGAACCTGAATACATTGCTAATAAATGTTGTAATCCTAAAAGTGCTGCTTGCGAGTGTTTTTGTTGTTGCATTATAAATCTGCCTCCTTAAAAATTACTTTACCATTTTCAAAACGTTCAATTCGAGCAAGTGAGAATACGGGATAACCGGCTTCTTCAATTAATCCTCGCCCGTCTTGGAATGATTTTTCAATCACGATCCCAACCGCTTCCACTTTTGCTCCTGCCTGTTCAATAATTTCAATTAAACCTTTAGCAGCTTGACCATTCGCCAAGAAATCATCAATAATTAGTACTTTATCTTCAGTTGATAGATATTTTCCTGCTATTGAAACGGTGTTACTAACTTGTTTGGTAAAGGAATACACTTCAGCAGTTAATACTCCTTCATTCATTGTAATGTTCTTTGATTTTTTTGCAAAAATCATTGGGACATTCAATTTATCGGCAACATAAATCGCCGGAGCAATTCCTGACGCTTCAATTGTCACAACTTTTGTAATTCCCGCATTGGCAAATTTTTCTGCAAAAACTTCACCAATTTCATGCATTAGACGAAGATCTACTTGGTGTGTTAAAAACGAATCTACTTTAAGGATATTTTCACCTAAAACATGACCATCTTTTAAAATACGTTCTTCTAGTAATTTCATAAGTCCTCCTATAATCAAAATAGTTTTCTTACTTCCTCACAATCCCTTATCCCAAATAAACAGAATTCAAAACCATACATTTTATACGCTGCTCATTCGGAATATCTGTATTTTAATACTATCGTTTTATAAAATCAATAGTTTTTCATGAATTAATTATTCAAATACGAACGTTTTACAATTATAAATCTTCGATTATACATTTTTAAATACAAAAAAAGGTCGGACATACTCGTCCGACCTCTAAATAGTCATTAAAAATTATTTTAATGTTACAGAAGCTCCAACTTCTTCTAATTGAGCTTTTAATGCTTCTGCTTCTTCTTTAGCAACGCCTTCTTTTAAGATTCCAGGTGCGCCATCAACTAAAGCTTTAGCTTCTTTTAATCCTAAACCAGTAGCTTCACGAACAACTTTAATTACTTTAATTTTGTTGTCGCCTGCAGATGTTAATTCTACATCGAAGTCTGATTTTTCTTCAGCAGCTTCACCAGCGCCACCAGCTACTACAGCTACAGGAGCTGCTGCTGTTACGCCAAATTCTTCTTCGATTGCTTTTACTAAGTCGTTTAATTCTAATACAGTTGCTTCTTTAATGTCAGCAATGATTTGTTCAATGTTTAATGCCATTTTAAAATTCCTCCATTTTGGTTCATTATTTTTTATTATTTTTTGATTAGCTAGCTAGCTTTAAGCAGCTGCGCCATCTTTTTGATCTGCAACGGCTTTGAATGCCAATGCAGTGTTGCGAACTGGTGCTTGTAATACTGATAATAGCATTGATAGTAAGCCTTCGCGGTTTGGTAATTTTGCAAGAGCTTCGATTTCTTCTTTAGAAGAAACTTTACCTTCGATTACACCTGCTTTAATTTCTAAAGCTTCAACTTTTTTAGCAAAGTCAGCTAAGATTTTAGCAGGAGCGACTACATCATCGTTACTGAAAGCTACAGCTGATGGTCCTTTGAAAATGTCATCCATTCCTTCTAAACCAGCTTCTTTAGCTGCACGTGATAAGATGCTGTTTTTTACAACTGCAAATTGTACACCTGCGTTACGTAATTCTGTACGTAAGTTTGTTGCTTGTTCTACTGTAATTCCTAAATAATCCACTACTACAACAGATGTTGCGTTTTTGAATTGTTCAGCAACTTCAGAAACTTGTTGCGCTTTTTTAGCAATAATTGCTTCACTCATCTTCGTGTTTCACCTCCTGAATTTTAGGTAGGGCATAAAAAAATCTCTATGCCCACAAAGACATAGAGAAATAAGATCAACTTGTTCTCCCTCGGTAGGATATTAAGGCTACGCCTCCTACTGTCTTCGGTCGCATTCAACTAGGAAATAGTTTACAGGAACAAAAAGTCCTTGTCAACTATTTTTTTGCAATTTTGAATATTTTTTACTTACTCTCCTAAAATGAGTTTTGTAAGTTCTTCAGAAGTTACAGCTCCAAAATATTCTGATAACTCAAATGTGTCTAATACAGCTTTAATATCTTCTTTGACCATACGAACACCTATTAATTGAATTTCTACATCTTGAATTTCACGTTTAGAGAAGAAATCACCACGAATACTACATTTTGTAATTCTTCCTTGTTCCACTTCTAAGTATACTTGAATCGTTCCTGCCGCAAATCTTCCATCACGGTAGTCGCTATATTGTGGAGATTCTCCATAATTCCAATCCCAATTTTTATACTTTTTAGTTGTCAATTCATCAATAGCTTTCCAATCTTCTTCCGTTAACACATAACGTTTCGCTTCATCTATTGAATCAATTCCTAACAACTTGCAAGTCATTAAGTTTTTAAATTCATCAATTGTAATTTCTTGATATTCTGGTGCTAAATTTGGACGAATCGAACCCACTCTAGCTCTTGTTGATTGAATCCCTTTTGATTGTAATTTCTTTTTATTTGGATTCAAAACTTTTTCCATTGCATCATAATCAACATCTAATAGTAAAGAATATCCTCCATAAACACGTCCATTACTAATCGTCATTGCAGCTCCAGAAACTTTCTTCCCATCAATCGTTAAGTCATTTCTACCAGTTTGTTCCACTCCAGTTGCCCCTAACTCATGCAGCGCTTGAATCGCCGGAGCATATGTTCTCTTGAAATCTCCAAACACTCCATTATCTTGAATTAAATAACAAACATTAACAGCACCTGAATCTACATATACGGCACCACCACCAGTATCTCTTCTAACTACTTGAATATTATGTTCTTTTAAATATTGTTCATTCACTTCTGCAACTGTATTTTGGAATTTTCCAATTTCCACTTTTGGATCACAGTAATATGGAAATAAAATATCATCATCTAAAAATACATTTTGTTGTACATATACTTGCATCGCAAGAGCTACTGCTCCATCTGTAACATACTTTCCATTTCTAATTGGTTCAATCAAATACATAAAGCTTTCCTTCTTCCTTCAATAATTGATGTGTTTCGTGTATTAATGTTGCAATATTTTCTGATAATAGTAGGGTGCAATTTCGAATGGCTAAAGGCACTCTATAATGTTTATGGTTCATACTCACATAAACTGCATTTGGATTTTCTGTAACTTTCTTTTGGAATGGTGTTTTAATAAATTGTGGTGTTGTAAATCCAATTCCAATTTCTAAATAGACTACTTTTCCTGTCTCATATTGTTTTAAAAAAGCATCATAACGAGCTTTTTGTTCAAAGAAATCTGCAGATTCCACCATCCCTTTTTCAGCATTACGCTTATTAATCTCTAATGGTGCACCACATTCTGGACAAAACGGAATTAATTCATACGGGACTTTCATATCTTTTTGCCTTGCAATCATTTCCCGAATTAGCTCATCTTTTCGATAAGTTTGCGGATGACAATGTTGGCTACATTGTAATAGTCCGTATTCTCCTTGAATATGAAATACTTTCTCCATATCAAATCCAGCTACTTCAAAGGCATTATCAGCATTCGTAGTAATAATATGATACGGTTTTGTTTCAAGCATTTCTTTCAACTCTACATAAGCTGCTCCTACTGGTTGATCTAAGTAATTCAGTGCAATAAAGCGACTTTGAAAAGACCAGTACTCTTCCCAACTGGCAAATTGAAATAAACTTGCTTGTAACATATCTAATAATTGATACTTTTCAATAAAATCTGGAAAAGCTGATTCAAAACGTTCCCCAATATAAGTAAATCCATCCGCAGCAGACATTCCTGCTCCAATCCCTACAACAATAGCATCTGCTTCTTCAAACAAACTTTTTAATTGTTGCGCCTGATTTTCCATCTTTTGTATCGGTGTAATCCACTCCACTACTTCCCCTCCCTTCTATCATAATTGTAATAATTTTTCATAGGTCATTTGTTCTTCATTTGTATACGTTGATAAAATCAACGTTTCTGGGAAGACATGTTGCTTAGCCCAGCCTTTTACAACTGAAACTGCAATTTGTGCAGCATCTTCTATCGGAAAACCAAATTGACCCGTTGAAATCCCACAAAAAGCAATACTTTCTAACTTCATTTCTTCTGCTTTCTTTAAGCAACTCATATAACATTTCTCTAATAATTGTTTCCGAATAGGCGTAACGGACTTTCCAAGGGGAACAAAAGGCCCCACTGTATGAAAAACATACTTACACGGCAAATGAAAACTTGGCGTCACCTTCACAGTTCCCACCGGTTCTTTTTTCTTCTGAGCAAGTTGAATTTGATGACAACATTCTCTTAACTTGACCCCTGCAAAAGTATGAATGGCATTATCAATACAACGATGATTTGGAATAAAGCATCCTAATAAATCACTATTCGCCGCATTTACAATTGCATCCACTTCTAAATGACATAAGTCCCCATGATATAATTTTACTCTCTCTTCATTGGTATCTTGGCAACTTTCCAATCCAACAATTGTCCCCGTATGGTATTGCTTTAAATAAGCCTCTTCCAATTCTAAATAACGGATATCCGCTGGACTAGCAGGTCGAATATTGACTAACCCACGCCAAATTTCTTCTAATTCTTTTTCTGATTTTCCAGAGAAATCTGGAATAACTTCGCCTTTTTCCTCCATCAAAAAATCAATCATTTGCTGTAATCGATTAACTTGTGTGTCTTTATTCATCTTCTAATGCCATAAATTGCGATTCATCAACATCTGTTAATACGACTAACCAATGTTCTTCTGGTTTTTCAGAGTTTAATAATGTTGGTTCATCTACTGCAGCTTTATTATATGCCACTACTTTTCCTCCAATTGGAGTCACAATAGACATCACTGTTTTTGAAGCTTCAATACTAACAATTTCTTCTTCAGCTTCTAACACTTCATCTTGGCTAAATTGAACAAAACCAATTGTACCCACATCATCTTGTAATTCTGGTGTCATACGAATCGTATAACGGTCTCCTTCTTTATCAATCCATAAAAAATTTGCAAATTTTCTCATTTTATTCGTCCTTTCTACTGATACATTTGTGCGAATAATTCTAACGCACGTTTCCGATTTTCAAATTCTCCAACTAGTGGAATCATTAATAATTCATCCGGATTACAAACTTGGCACAATTCATCTATTTGAGCTTTTACTGCCTGAGAATCTCCAACAATTAACCGTTGACGATTGTCTTCGATTGTTTTTCTTTCCGTTGAAGTTACTTCTCTTGTTTCTACATCTTTTTTAGTCGGGAATGTTTCAAATTCGCTAAAATCTTGTTTTCCTAACATCCATAAATCTAATGCTTGAGCCATCTCTTCTGCTTTTTCTTCAGTATCTGCAATAACTACAAAAACTGCTAAAATAAAGCGAGGAGACGCCCCATTGACCGATTGAAACTCTTTACGATAAGACGTCGATAATTCTTTTGCCAGCTCAAGAGGCTCTTGTGGAATATATGGGAAAATTCCATAAACAAATCCTAATCCATTCTTCGCAGCAATATGAATAGATTCTCCACCCATTCCTAATAAAAATTGTTCTGGGACCCTCTTTGTATAAGGAACCGCAGCATTAGATTGGATTATTTCTTGTAAACTCTCTACCCATTTACCAAACTGAGGTTTCGTATAATGACTTTTCAAAGCCGTTGAAACAGATTTTGTTCCAATTGAATTTCCTAGTCCAATATCGATTCTTCCTGGAAATAACACTTCTAATGAACTCATCACTTCTGCTACCTTATAAGGAGCGTAATGCAAGCCCATAATACCACCTGAACCAACATGAATGTTCTTTGTTTGAGAAGCAATCGCTGGAATAACCACTTCAGGTGCACTTATAGACAAAGCTTTTACTTGATGGTGTTCTGCTACCCAAAAACGTTCATAGCCTAATTCTTCTGCTATTTTAGCTAATTGAATCGTCTCTTGAATGGCTTCTTCATTTGTTTTCCAAAAATCAACAACGCCATAATCCAATACACTAATTTTCATCGACAGCTCTCTCCTTATAGTTAACTTCCAAACTTCTAAAGAAATCTCTTGCATCTTTATGAAGCGACTCTCCAAAATCCATTAACGGCACAATATCTTTAAATGCAGCTTGAGGAATCGCTAATTCTTCTAAATTCTCCGGTTTAATCGATAATTGAATTTCTTCTGATTTACCTTCTTTAATTTTTTTAGCAAATTCAGGATCTGTAATAAATGGAGTTGATAAGCCAACAAGGTCGGCATGTTCTAACGCTTCTAATGCTTTTTCTTGACTATTAATACCACCTGAAGCAATCACCGCTACTTTTCCTTTTAACGCTTTATAAATCACAGCATTCACTAGTTCGCCTTGATGAGGACCTTTTGCACGAATTTTATTTCGAAATACATCATGCCCCCAACTCGCAATCGCTAAATAATCAATCGAAGCAATGGTTAGAGCCTGATGGAAAAATTCTAAAAACTCATCGATACTATAGCCAATTTGATTTCCTCTAGTTTCTTCTGGAGTTGCTCTAAAACCTAATATAAACTGTTTCCCAGCATATTGCTCAATGGTTTCTTGAACAACTTTCAACACTTCAATCCCAATACGGGAACGATTCTCTAAAGATTGTGAACCATATTCATCTATTCGTTCATTTGAAAAAGTAGAGAAAAATGTTTGAATTAACAATCTTTGAGCAGAAGAAATTTCTACTCCATCAAATCCTGCTTCAATCGCAATTTTAGTGGCACGACGATAATCTTCAATCACTTGATGAATCTCTTCAATCGTCATCTCATGCACTTCATGTGGAAATGGCGATTGTAATTTCATCGCACTAGGCCCTACAACTGTTTTATCTCGATTCAATGCATGACTGGCAAAACGTCCTGCATGGGTTAATTGTAAAATAGCCGTTGCTCCTTGAGATTTCATTTCCTGAGCTAATTTCTTTAATCCTGGAACAGCTGCCTTATCCATTGCACTAAATCCAAATTCAAATAGTTGCCCTTGTTTATTGACGTACGCTGCCCCTGTAATTTGTAAAGCTGCAGAAGCTGCACGTCTCTTTGCATACAATAAATCATCTTGTGTAATATACCCTTCTTCTGTTGAAGAATTTGTCACCATTGGCGATAATACAAAACGATTGTCTAATACAATATTCTCCTTCAAAGTAAAAGGTTCAAACAATGCATCTATCGTTTTCATTTTTAAACACCTTCCTTAACCATACATACTTCTATTGTATCACTTTTCTGGCTATATGCTGGAAATTTTTTAAAAATTATTAAAACTTCCACAACTCATCTTCTTCCCACTGTTCAGCAATCGCTAGTAATAAATCTTCCCTACCTTTTGCCGCTACTAATTGCACTCCAATTGGCATACCTTCCCGTGAATGACCAACCGGAAGACTAATCGCCGGTTGACCTGTAATATTCATTCGTTGTGTAAATGGAGTATCTTCCACACTCGACTCAAACATCTTCCACACAATTTCTTGACGTTCTTCGTGTGAAAATTCATGAATACGCTCCATCTTCTCGATTAAGGCAGCATCTAAAGAATACGCATCTTGTTTCGGTGCCGTATTAGCAACCGTCGGTAACAACAACACATCATACGTATTATGAAGTTGCATCATTGCTTCCGTATAACGATCCCAATCACCCGCAACTCGTGCATAATCCGCACCCGTCACCATTAAGCCACTTTGATACATGACCCATGTCATTAATTCCATATCGAAACGAGTCATTTGACGTTGCAATAGTGTCTCCATCCTTTGAAACATCACAACAGTTTCTGCTCCACTAATGAGATAAAATCCTTTTTGAAGTTCAACTCCATTAATCGGGTCTTCTGCTATTTCACTCACTTCATGTCCATCTAATTCAAATTTCTTCGCCATTTGGCGAACAACTTGTTCCACTTCACTAGAAACATTTCCACCAATTGGATGCTTTAATAACATCCCCACTTTCAACGGACGATTGAATTTAGTGGAAAATAAATTTTCTTTTTGTAATAAAGGCAATGGAAATGGACTTTCTAATTGACACGTCTGCAAATGCCATAATAAATTCCGAGTATCTCTCACCGTCTTCGTCAAAGCAAATTGAACGGTAGCTCCATTCCAACCACGATAAGAACCAGGCCCCACCGGAACACGACCACGAGTCGGCTTCAACCCAATTAACCCATTATGACTAGCAGGTACACGAATCGAACCTCCCCCATCACTTGCAGCTGCTAAAGGCGAAATTCCTGCAGCAACAATCGCAGCAGCACCGCCACTAGAACCACCTGCATTAACGCTTTCATCTAAAAAATGACGAACAGGCCCATGCAACTGAGCATCACTCACCATTTTATACCCAAACTCTGGAGTATTCGTTCTTCCTAATATAATAAAACCTAATTCTTCTAGACGTTTTACAAAATGACTTGTATCATGACAAATATAATCTTTAAATAAACGAGACCCATACGTGCAAGGTGTTCCTTTTTTCTCTTGCCCTAAGTCTTTTAAAAATAAAGGCACTCCCGCAAAAGGTTGATTACTCACTTGAAACTTCTTTGCTTCTTCTATTGCTTCTTCATAACGTGTCGAAACAATCGCATTTAATTTCGGGTTCAATCTTTCCGCCTTTTCAATCGTTTCTAACACTAATTCCAACGGACTTACTTGTTTATCACGAACTGCTTGTGCCATACTCGTCGCATCTCGAAACATCTCCACACCCTCTTTCACACTATTTCGCATTGTCATTATATACATGTACGTTCTTTATTGGCAATGAGAATGCATGGGGGAAAGTTCCCATAGTAGCACAAGACTCGCCTAGCGAGGCTGCTGCCGTCTTCAGCTACTATTTCAAGAAGTCCCATTTTCAAACGTTCTCCCCCTCAAATCCAAAAAATAGAAAGGACTTTTCACGTAGAATGAGCGCTAGAATCTGTCACAACAGATTCTAGCACAGGAAACTTTGAGACCTTAGGCTCAAAGTTTAGCTATGAGACTCTCTTGCGAGGCTGCTAGCGTCCTAATGCTACAATTTGAAAAGTCCTTTCTATAAAAAAATCAGCTTAAACTATTACTAGTCTAAACTGATTCATTTCAAACTTTTGATAATACAATTCCATAGCCCTCTGGCAATTTCGACAGTAAGAAAGTATCTTTTTCTAAAATATATCCCACTACATTTTGTCGTTCATCTAGGGGTAAAACTTGTTTTGTTATTTCCACTTCTCCTTGATATCGTCCATAACCCTCATTTGCTTGATTAATTTCTCCAACACGTCTATTGCTTACAGAAACTTCGCCTGCTAATAATTCCATCCCTCTTGTCCCAAGTACTCGAAAAACATAATCACTAGCATCCGGTCTATCATAAAGAAGCTTTCCTTCTAACGCCTCAGGAACAACTGCCTCTAATATCACAAATCCTTTTTGAAAATCCGATAAGATTTTTTGTGTTTCTTCATTTACATAAGGATCTCCAACTATAATCATATCCGTATTAGCATTCATTAATTCGCAAATTGCTAAACGCTTATCACATTTTCGATGTTCTTCTACAGTAGGTAGCCCTTGATGAATTGGTCCTCTATACGGTTCATCTCCAGGAATAAATGCTAAAATTTCAGCTCCTAAACTTTTCAGATACGCATTCATCTTCTCTAGCTTTTTAATAGAAATTCCTGTATATTCTTTTGGATAATAATTATGACATGCAATTATTTGAGTGTTTAGTCCTAATTTTTGTAAAACAATTATTTCTTCTTCTTTAAAAGTCGAAGCATTGACAACTAATTGAAAAGCTTGACCACATCTCTGAACAAGAGATTCATCTCCAAATTCATCTAAGCGAAGATATTTCAACCCCGATTTTTTTAATGCTAAAATATTTTCTTTTATCAAATCTTTATGGGCAATATCAGGAATAACATCTACCCCATAAGAAACTGTTAATTCAATAAATTCCATCATTTGTTCAATTCTCATAGGAAATTCTTGCAATTGAAAAGAAGTAAAAGCTACGCACTGACGCGCAGCTTTCATCTCATCTAAAATCTTTTTTAAAATTTCTCTATTTAAATTAGGATAAATCGAACGTCCAAATGAAATTTTGTTTCGATTATTTTCCATATACTTCATTAATTCTTTCTTCATCTACTCCAAATAACCAAGTGATGATAAATCCTCCCACATACGCTCCTACCATAGCGATTAAGAATTGAACTTGTGTGCCAGGAACCATAATTAATGCTCCAAACAATCCAGATACCCCTTGAGATACTGTTCCTAAATGGAATAGTACAGCTAAAACTCCACCTAAGCCAGAACCTAAGCAGGCTGTGATAAATGGTTTTCCTAACGGAAGAGTTACGGCATACATCATTGGTTCACCAATTCCTAAGACACCTACAGGTAGTGAATCTCTTGTTAATTGTTTTAATTTTTTATTATTTGTCTTCAAATATAAAGCTAAACCTGCGCCGACTTGACCGCCACCAGCCATCATTAAGATTGGTAATAAGTAGTTAATTCCAGCACTTGGTCCATTTGGATCATTTAATAGCACATGAATTGGTGTTAAAGCTTGGTGTAATCCAACAGATACAATCGGCAAGAATCCTGCTGCTAAAATATATCCGCCTACAACACCTAATTGTTCATAAACAAAATTCAATACAGTATAAATTCCTTGTGTTAAAGCAGCTCCAGCAGGTTGAATCAATAAGATTGAAATGAATGCTCCAATAATTAAAGTACATAATGGTGTTAAGAAAGTTTTTAACATTTGAGGCATTTTCTTATCAATCCATCTTTCTAAATAAGCTACTACAATCCCCATCATTAAAGCTGCTAACAGACCACCAGCCCCTGGATTAAATGGTTTCCCTGTAAATGGTAATACAACATTTTGTGTATCAGTTTTTAATAACAATGGCATTGTAGAAACACCTAATGACATAGAACCTGCAATCGCCCCTAAAATAGGAGTTCCTTTAAATTCTTTCGCGGCATTGTATCCAACATATAAAGGTAAGAAGCCAAACAACCCCCATCCCATTGTACGAATAGCTTGATACCACCATTCAAAGTTATAAGCATTTCCAGTTGTTACATTAATAACATTTGAGATCCCATTAATTAAACCAGCTGCAATAATACCTGGTAATAGTGGAACAAAAATATTAGCAATATGTTCTAAAAATCTTTGAACTGGTCCATTGTGGGCTGCTTTATTATCTTTTTTATTCTTTCTTGCTAAATCTTCAGCATTCACTTCATCCACGCTTCCTAAAGCAATACCTGTCAACTCAGCAAATTCTCTTCCCACTTCTGTAACCTTCCCAGGACCTAAAACAATTTGTACACCTTCATCTCTTTCTACTACACCTAAAACTCCTTCAATATTTCTCAATGAGGCTACATCAATTTTTGATATATCTGATACCATTAAACGAAGGCGGGTCATACATGTAGAATTGCTATAAACATTCCCCTTATTCCCAACACTATTTAAAATTGCTTCTGCTATTTTTCTCGGTTCCATAATATTACCTCCTTATTTTTTCATCGCTTTTACAATATTCATATGATTTTCTTTTAATAAATCTATGGACTCTTTTGGTGTAATACCGTGTAATTGCGATAATATCGCTACTTTTAAATCATAATCAGTTGCTTCTAACATCTGAACAGCCTCTTCTTTTTTTATTCCTGTTACTTTTTCCAAAATAGTAGCTGCTCGTTGTTTTAATTTTTGATTTGTTGGCTGAACATCAACCATATACCCTTTAAAAATTTTACCAATACGAATCATTGCTGTTGTTGTAATCATATTTAGTATCATTTTTTGAGCAGTACCTGCCTTCATTCTCGTTGATCCTGTCACAACTTCTGGACCAGTAGTAGCTTCAATCCCTACTGTAGCAACTTCGCTAATTTTCGATTGAGGAGAATTAGAAATTGATCCCGTAAAACAACCTTTTTGACTGGCATAAATTAATCCAGAAACAACATAAGGCGTTCTACCACTTGCACTAATTCCAATTACAACATCTTCTGCTGAAAGATGAATTGCTTCTAATTGCTTTTGAGCTAAAGTTTCATCATCTTCTGCTCCTTCAATAGCATTTCTCAACGCTGTATCTCCACCAGCAATTAACCCAACAACCATTTCTGGAGAAACTCCAAACGTTGGTGGGCACTCACTTGCATCTAATACTCCTAATCTTCCTGAAGTACCCGCTCCGATATAGATGAGTCGCCCACCACTCTCGAAGCTTTCAATAACTGCGTTTGTTACTTGCTCGATAGAAGGAATACATTTTTCGATAGCGTTTGTAATCATCTGATTTTCATCATTCATATACATTAAAATATCTTTTACAGATTGTGTTTCTATATTATTGCTTCTTACATTTGATTGTTCCGTCATTAATTTTGAAATATTTTCCATAACTTCACCTCCATCCCTATTTCTTTCTCAGATGACTTGTAATCGCTTTATCTGATTTCATTATACACTTTTGTAATTTTTATTTCAATATAGTATAATAAATTTAGAAATAAAATTTCCAAAAAGGAGTCAAATACGAATGAAAAACTTTTTAACAGAAACTGACAAAAAAATCGCTCACTATATCGAACAAAATAATTCTATCGTACTATCTTCAAGTATTCATGATTTAGCAGATTTTATTGGCGTTTCATCTTCATCAATTAGTAAATATATAAAAAAGATTGGGTACACATCTTATTCCCGTTTCAAAGTAGTTCTTGCCCAACAAAACTCACAACCTATCGATGCACAATTGGATAGTCATGATACGATTAAAACGATTCAGTCCAAATTATTTCATACAATCACACGTTCTTATGAAATGACATTGGAACTCCTCAACGATGAATTACTCGAAACAATTGTTCAACAAATTCATTCTGCGAGGAGAATTTATATGTTTGGTGTCGGTGCTTCAGGAATGGTTTGTAATGACTTATATTTCAAATTAAGTAGGATTGGGAAAAATATTATTTATCATACAGACTCTCATATTCAACTTGCTAGTCTAAGTGGAGCAACAAATCAAGACTTCATTATTGGTATTAGTTATTCTTCCAACACAAAGGAAGTTATTACCGCTTTTAAAATCGCAAAGGAATTATCAATTCCAACTTTATCCATTACAGGAATTGGCAATCAGCAATTAGACGCTTTAAGCACTTATCAACTTAAAATTCCAAGACATGAAAATACTATTCGTTCATCTGCCATCACAAGCCGAAACGATTCATTTTTCTTAATTGATATTTTATATCTTGCTTTACTCCAAAAAGAAGAAGATCGTCATTTCCAAAATCTAGAAAAAAGTTACCGCATGACTCATCCATTGAGAGAAGATTTATAGTATTGGATCATAAAATGTTAATATGATTTTTAAAATAACAGTACTTTTAACACAAAAAACGTTAGGATGTAATAAACTTAGTCTATCACATCCTAACGTCTTAAAACTTATCATCAAAAGATTTCACTCATATTAACATAATCACATCATTATTATTCCACTAAATGGAATGAATAACTTGAAATAACAATATCTTCATGCATACGAAGTGCATATCTTAATTTCAAGCTCATTTGATTATGTAATACATTTTGCCAATTTTTTCTTGGAATAAATTGAGGAACAATAACTGTTACTGATTTTCCACTTTCCTTCGCTTCTCTTGCAATCTTCTCCACAAACTCAATTGTTGGTGGAATGACATCACGATAGTTTGTCATTACATTTTCAAAACGAATCTCTGGGAAATACTGTTTAAATTCACGAGCAACTTCCTCATCTTTTTCTTTCGTTTCTTCAGTAGATACATGCATCGCTATAATATCATTACCAAGACTATGCGCATAACTAATGGCTCCCACACTTACTTGTGTAACATTCCCAACTAACACTATAACTACATTTCCATTATACGTTTTCTTAACAATATCTGTTGAAATGCGTAATTGCGCAGCTACTTTATCATAGTGATTTTTTATTCTTAAAAACATCCACATCAAAATAGCAATAATTGGGAAGAATGGCCATATTTCACTAATTCTAAACAGCAATAGGATTCCAACAATTCCATAACAAATAATTGCACCTAAAATATTTGCAATTGAGTGTCGTAAAAAGTTCTTTCCATATAATTTTCTCCAATAAATGACCATTCCAGTTTGCGATAAAGCAAAAGGAATAAATACACCAATCGTATATAGTGGAATTAAACTTTCTGTATTAGCGTCAAATATTAATAATAATACAACCGCACCTGTTGCAAGAGTTATAATTCCATTCGAATAACCTAAACGATCTCCTTTTTCCATATACATATGAGGCATATATTTTTTCTTAGCCATATTAAACGTTAACATTGGAAATGCAGAAAAACCTGTATTTGCTGCAACTGCTAAAATTAACGCTGTCGACAATTGGAAAATATAGAATAACCCTTGACCTAACGTAGAATCTCCTAAAATAGCATGCGCCATTTGAGCTAGAGTTGTAATTCCATTCTCTGGAACAAGACCCAACCAATAATTTAGAAAAGTAATACCAGCAAACATAATCCCTAAAATAATAGTCATAATAACAAGAGTTGTTGCAGCATTTTTCGCTTTTGGTGATTTAAAAAATGGTACTGCATTGGAAATAGCCTCAACTCCTGTAAGCGAAGCAGATCCACTAGTAAAAGCACGTAATAACAAAATTACAGTTACACCAGAAATAGTTTGCCCTACATGAGCCGTAGCATTATAAACTAACTGCCCAGTTAAAATTTGAGTAAATCCATATCCTAACAAAAGAAGTGTACTCACAATAAAAAGATATACAGGAACCATCAAAGCAGTCGCAGACTCACGAAGTCCTCTTAAATTCATCATCATTAAAGCAAGTACTAACAAAATGGATATATGTAAATTATATGGTTGTAAACTTGGCACCGCTGAAGTAATCGCATCTGCACCTGAAGCTACAGATACAGCCACCGTTAACATATAATCAATTAGCAAACTACCACCAGCAATTAAACCTGCATTTGAAGACAAATTCTCAGATGTTACTAAGTAAGCGCCACCACCTTGTGGATAGGCATGAATCACTTGACGATAGGAAATTGTCAAACTTGCTAATAAAATTAAAACAACAATTCCAATTGGTAAAGACCACCAAATAGCTCCTGCCGAAGCCGTCATTAAAACAAGTACTACTTGCTCTGGACCATATGCAATAGAAGATAACGCATCACTAGAAAGCATTGCTAACGCTTGGGTTTTCCCAAGTAATCCTTCTTCACTTTCTGAATTCGATTGGAGAGGACTTCCAATAAACCATTTTTTTAATGTTGAAAACATAAATAACTCCTTAAACATACATAAGGCATTTGATACCTCGAAATAAACAATAGAGTTATTTTACTCTTAGAAAATATGATTGTCAAAAATAAAAAACTAAAAAAGAAAAACCAAGCATGAGGCTTGGTTTTTTAATCATTTTTAAATTATAGAGAAGCTACGTCTACTTTAACCCCAGGGCCAAAAGTAGTAGTTACAGAAACGTTACGTACGTATTGACCTTTAGCTGTAGCAGGTTTGATACGTAATAATGTTTCGTGAATTGTTTTGAAGTTTTCTACTAATTTTTCGTTTTCGAATGAAACTTTACCGATTGGAACGTGGATGTTACCAGCTTTGTCAATACGGTAAGTTACTTTACCAGCTTTGATTTCTTCAACAGCTTTAGTTACATCCATTGTAACAGTACCTGTTTTAGGGTTTGGCATTAAACCTTTAGGTCCTAATACACGACCTAAACGACCAACTTCACCCATCATGTCAGGTGTTGCTACGATAACGTCAAACTCAAACCATCCACCTTGGATTTTTTGAGCTAATTCGCTATCACCAACGTAGTCTGCGCCAGCTGCTTCAGCTTCTTTAGCTTTTTCACCTTTTGCGAATACTAATACACGTTGAGTTTTACCAGTTCCGTTTGGAAGAACTACTGCTCCACGTAATTGTTGGTCAGCTTTCTTTGGATCTAATCCTAAACGATATGCAACTTCTACAGATGCATCAAATTTAGCGAAGTCTGTTTCTTTTGCTAATGCGATTGCTTCTTGAACTGAGTAAGCTTTTGAAGAATCAATTTTTTTAGCGGCTTCTAAATATTTTTTGCTTTTCTTTGCCATTGTATAATTTCCTCCTATTGTGTGGTTTTAACGGTTCTACCTCCCACAAAGTCCATGAGTGAAACACTCGTGTTAGGGACTTTTGGAAGCTGCATGTTTGTTAGCCTTCTACTACAAATCCCATTGAACGGGCTGTACCTTCGACCATGCGCATTGCAGCTTCAACATCTGCTGCATTTAAGTCAGGTGCTTTTAATTCAGCAATTTCTCTAACTTGATCACGAGTTACAGTAGCAACTTTTTTCTTATTTGGTTCGCCTGAACCTTTTTCTACTTTAGCAGCTTTCTTTAATAATACTGCTGCTGGTGGTGTTTTACAGATGAAGTCGAATGAACGGTCTTCATATACTGAAATCACTACCGGAATGATTAAACCAGCTTGATCTGCTGTACGAGCGTTGAACTCTTTACAGAAGCCCATGATGTTAACTTGTGCTTGACCTAAAGCTGGACCTACTGGTGGAGCTGGTGTAGCTTTACCTGCAGGAATTTGTAATTTAACTAGTTTTACAACTTTTTTAGCCACGAGACATTACCTCCTTGATTGTTTCGCGCGTGGTTTAAATGGAGATGAAGATTTCTCCTCCCACGTTTTGTTCCAGTGCACACAAATGCACTTTGATATTCTAGCAAGAATTCTTGTGAAATGCAAGTTATTTTGCAACTTTTTCGATATATTTTTTGACGATTATTGATGATCTCTAAAATAACATACTTTAAGATCAATAAACCGTTGTAAATCTCTTAATAACTGGAATAATGTTGCACGATATTCAAATTCATCTCTCGTTTGTGGTAAATCCAAGTTTCTAAATTCATCAATATAATCTTGAATTTCATCCATTAAAGATACTCCTGTATTCGTTAAATGTAATTGTTCTCCAGTTGAACGAAACATTTCTGCAAGCAGCTCCGCTTCCCTAGCAGGACAATGAAAATCATTTAAATTTTTCGCCATTACTTCTAATAATTGTAATTGTTCAGCACGCATTTCAAAATAACATAAATCTTTATTAAATTGACTAAATAATTGGTTTTCGCTTTCGATATATAATAATTTTTGTGCTTCTGTTAACGTTGTTTTTGCTTCTGAAATTAATTTAGCATCATTTGTTCCGTTACCTTCTCTTAAAAACGAAGCCATTAGACACAAAATCTCTCGAAGTTTTGATTCAATTTCTTCTCGTTTCTTTTCAATTTCTTGTTGATAACTTGGCATATACCAGTTTACTAAAATCGCTACTCCAGCACCAATCAATAAAATTAATGCTTCATTAAGCAATAAATTAGGAGTAATTTCTTTACTTAACCAAACATGAATAGCTAATACCGAACTTGGTGCAATTCCTACTTCTACTTTAAATAAAAAAGCTAACGGAATAAAAATTAATAAATACACTCCAAATCCTGCTGTTGAATGACCGAGTAGCATAAATACACATACCGCTATTGTTAAAGCTAAGGACATGGAAATAATTCTTTTCCAAGCAATTACAATCGAAGACTTTCTTGTATCTACCACACTCAGTATCGCAATAATGGATGCAACAGAAGCTGAAGACAACCCTAACGCTTGTGCCACTAACAACGCTCCAAATGCCGCTAACACCATTTTAATTCCTTTTAATACCATTTATTTTCCCCTTTCTATTCTTAACAACTCTTCTTTTCTATGAATTCCACCCGCATATCCAGTTAATGTACCATCTTTCCCAAGTACTCGATGGCATGGAATGAGAATACTAATTGGATTTTTCCCAACTGCTTGTCCAACTGCTTGAGCAGAGTAATTTGCTACTCCTTTTTCTTTTGCAATTCTCTGTGCAATTTCTCCATAAGTCATCGTTTCTCCATAGGGGATTTCTTGCAACATTTGCCAAACTCTTTGCTGAAAATTTGTACCTTTAGGATTCAGCGGAATCGTTATCGGAGTTTTCTCGCCAGAAAAATAACGTTCTAACCAATTTTCAACTTGTACAAAAATTGATAAATCATCTTTTATCTCGATATCACTGTGATTCTTAGCATCATTCACTTGCCCTACAAACCATAAGCCTGTTAATGACTTTTCATCACTTCTTAATCGAACTTCTCCTAGAGGAGTTTGTATCATTCTTTCAAACACTTCTCAACCTCCCATTTCTCAGAATAAAAATAGTATACTCCATTTACTTACAAAAAAAGAAGTGGTATGTTTGTATTACTAATATTTTTAAGGAGTTCTTATGATTTTACACCAAGCTTATTTACACATTTTCGATAAAAATAGCGGGAACTTACTGTTATCCCAAAAAGAATTACCTTTATCGAATCCCTATATTACAGAATATTTTACAAAAATAATTGAAAAAACATTGAAAAGCGACCCTCGTCATGGAGTCTTACCTCCAGAAGAACCACTACTTGGATTTTTAGCAGACGACAGCATTCCTTTTATTGAAAAAACACAACAATTGGCTCATAAATTATATGAAATTATCGCCCCAGCAGAAGATATCCCTGCTGCTGATTATGTATTCGCAACAGGAATTAATGATCAAGGCGGAAATTTCTTTGCGATTTTACGTTTAGACTATAGCTCTAAATATACGCATTTTTTAGATTATGAAGACGACCAAGTATTAAATACAGTGCTGCAAAATCATGCAATTTTACCAAACCCTTCTCAAAAATTATCAGAAGCATTCATTGTAGATACAAGCAATGGAAAGTACCAATTAATCGAACGCAAATATATTGTAGAAGGTAAAAAAATTCCATATTTCTCAGAGCAATTTTTAGAAATTACGCCTCCTACAAGTACGCAAGAACAAATCAAAGAAATTAAAA
This sequence comes from uncultured Granulicatella sp., assembly GCF_963515615.1. Classification (GTDB taxonomy): domain Bacteria; phylum Bacillota; class Bacilli; order Lactobacillales; family Aerococcaceae; genus Granulicatella. The sequence continues at coordinate 24,621 of NZ_CAUPZT010000016.1, forward strand.
AGACAGTCACACATGTTGCTAAAAAATATGATGAAGAAAATTATCTTGCACTTGCAACCACACAACAAGCAATCTTCACACAATTAGAAGAAAGTGATGAGATTGATGCAGGAATTATTTTCGATATGGTCTTCAAAGATAAACCTCTTGCAAAAGAAGCAGCTTACCAAGCCATTGCGACTGAAAAAATCCCAGAAAAAATTCCTGTTACAAATGTGCCAAAATATGAGAAGAAATATAGTAAACAAAAATTCAAACTCGATAATGGAATTGAAATTACCATTCCAAGTGACATTTATGAAAACAAAGAAATGGTGGAGTTTATCAACAATCCAGACGGATCCATTTCCGTATTAATTAAAAATATCGACTCGATTATGAATCGATTCAATGCATAAAAAAGGCGAAATGAAGTGTTGCTTCATTTCGCTATTTTCTTTGTTAAGGTTTTCTTTTCATAAATCCTATATCCATTAACTCATATCATTAATGATATACACGAACCATTTGATCTTCTGTTTGATTGATATCAATCATAATACGATCATTTGCTAAACCAGCCATATCTTTCTTGTTAAAATCTGAAACATCTTTTGATAAACGTTTCATAGAAATTACTTCCCCTTGTTCATTTGCTAAAACAAGTAAGTTATAGCCATTTTCTGAACTTTGTCCTAACAAGAATTTGTACCCTGGACGTAATGTACCTTCATTAGGATTTTTTAGGACATAAAGTTTATTATTCACAATTGTAAAGTGACCTAAAATTGATAAACGTGGAGTGAAGTGATCAATAACTACGTTATTATTTTTCACACTAATTGTTGAAGTGATAGACATTTCTGGTAATTTTTCTACACGTTTCCCATTTTCACCAAAGTAGAAGCGATCCATAAATTGATTTAGCTCTTTAACAACTGATTTAGGATCAATCATTCCACCAGGTTCTTGATGGTCTACTAATGTATCGAGTAAGTCATAACCTGCTTTTCCTAAGCTAGAATTACTTTCTAAAAACCATTCATTTTGTGCAATATAGACACCATCTTTTGATTTATGAAGTAAATATTCATCGCCCCCAATACGATAAAGTTCAGACACTAGGTGATAAGGAGTATCTGTTAACATATAACCATCTTTTCCAATGACATATGAACGACCATCGTTTGCCTTCACCGGTTGATCTGCTACCATTGAACCATTTGATTCAAAGTAAGACCATTTATCTCCTACTTTTGTCCAACCTGTTTGCATATCTCCTTGGTCAGATAAATAGTACCATGTATTTCCTTCTTGATACCAACCTGTACGCATCGCTCCATCTCCATTTAGAGAGTACCATGCTCCGCCAGTGAATACCCAGCCAGTTTGCATCACACCATTATTATCAAAGAAATACCATGTGCCTTTATCTTTAGCCCAGCCATCTTTTACTAATTTACCTTCTTGGTATAAATTCCATTGGTTGCCACTTTGAACCCAACCATCATTTGTTGCAGCAAACGCTTGACTACTTGCTAATGCTGCTACTAAAGCTGTAGAAGCTAATAAACTACCAAACCATTTCTTTTTCATTTGAAAATCTCCCCTTTACTTATTGGTATTTTATCTAAAGAAATTCTAGAAAAATCTCTCTACCGTTATTATACTCCCCTTCCAATTTTAAAAAATATTTTTTTCACAAAATTAACAATTCTTTAAACTATTTGTAACAAAAAAGACTTTCTACTGTAACAAGTTCATTAGTCTAACAAACTCTGCTACAACAGAAAAGTCTTTTTTCTATAATGGTTTCTTCAATGGAATTCCTGGTTTTCGTGGATATTTATTTGGAGTTTCTTTTGTTTTTAAAATCGTTACTACATGACGATTTCCACCTTCATGTGGTAAATCAAAGGACACATCACCTTCTACTTTTCCACCTAAAATGGCAATTGCTTTTTTCGCTTCTTCTAACTCCACTTCTGTATGAGCAGCTTTCAACGCTAAAAAGTATCCTTGTTTCTTCACTAATGGCATACAAAATTCGCTTAGTACACTTAATTTTGCTACCGCTCTAGCTGTTACGACATCATAAGATGCTCTGAAATTTTTATTTTGTCCAAAAGTTTCTGCACGATCATGGAAACATTGCACATCTCTTAGTCCTAACGTTTCTACTAAAGTGTTTAAAAACGTAATTCGTTTATTTAGCGAGTCCACAATTGTCACTTTTAAATCTGGAAATACAATTTTCAATGGAATACTTGGAAATCCAGCTCCGGCTCCTACATCACACAATGTTTGATTCGATAACTCATGATGAAATCCTAAGGCCAAAGAATCATAGAAATGTTTCAAATACACTCCTTCTTCATCAGTAATCGCCGTTAAATTCATCTTCTCATTCCATTCCACCAATAATTGGAAATAGTGATGAAATTGTTCTTTTTGTACATCTGTTAACGTAATACCATGAACTTCTTGGAGTCTTTGATAAAATTCTTCTGGTTTCATACAATTCTCCTACTCTTGAACTTTCGCAATTTTTCCTTGTTCGATATACACCATTAAAATCGATACATCGGCAGGATTTACCCCACTAATACGGCTTGCTTGTGCAATCGTTTCTGGTTGAATTAATTTCAAACGTTGACGTGCTTCTGTGGCAAGTCCATTAATAGCATCATAATCAATATTCGATGGAATACGTTTTGCTTCCATACGTTTTAATTTTTCTACTTTTTCAATAGCTTTGGCAATATAGCCTTCATATTTCACAGAAATCTCTACCTGTTCTTTCACTTCACGAGAAACAGCTACCTCTTCTTCTGCAAAACCAATTAAGTCATTATAAGTTAACTCTGGACGTTTTAATAAATCACTTAATAAAATACCGTCTTTTAATTCTGCTGATTCTTTTTCTGCCAAGAATGATTGAAGTTGTTCCGTTGGTTTCAAACGGATAGATTGGATACGTTTAATCTCCGATTGAATGGCTGCTTGTTTTTCTTGGAAAGCTGCATAACGTTCATCTGAAATTAAACCTAATTCACGACCTTTTTCTGTTAAACGTAAATCTGCATTGTCATGACGTAATAATAAACGATATTCCGCACGAGAAGTTAATAGACGATACGGTTCTGTCGTTCCTTTTGTCACTAAATCATCTACTAATACTCCAATATACGCATCACTACGACCTAAAATAAATGGTTCTTCTCCACGGATTTTACGAACGGCATTAATCCCAGCATAAAGCCCTTGACCTGCTGCTTCTTCATATCCACTTGTTCCATTCATTTGTCCAGCTGTAAATAAGTTTTCAATAATTTTTGTTTCAAATGTATTTTTTAATTGATGAGGAATAACAACATCATACTCAATCGCATAACCCGTTCTCATCATTTCAGCTTTTTCCAAACCTTCTACCGTATGAATCATTTGAATTTGAACATCTTCTGGTAGAGAAGTCGATAATCCTTGAATATACACTTCTTCCGTATTTTCTCCTTCTGGTTCTAAGAAAATTTGGTGGCGAGGTTTGTCACTGAAACGTACGATTTTATCTTCAATAGATGGGCAGTAACGTGCTCCTACTCCTTCTACAATTCCTGTAAACATTGGCGCACGATGTAAGTTCTCACGAATTTTTTCATGAGTTCCTTCATTTGTATATGTTAACCAACATGGAATTTGATCATAACGGTAGTCTTCATCTTTAGAAGTAAAACTAAATAAGTTTGGCGTTTCATCTCCTGGTTGAATTTCTGTTTTGCTATAGTCAATCGAAGAACTCTTCACTCTTGGAGGAGTTCCTGTTTTAAAACGAGCTAATTCAAATCCTAATTCTAATAAGTTTTCTGATAATTTAATCGAAGGCTGAGAATTATTAGCTCCAGAAGAATATTTCAATTCTCCAATAATAATTTGTCCACGAGAAGATGTTCCAGCTGTTAAAACAACTGCTTTTGAACGGTAAATTGCACCCGTATGAGATACAACCCCTTTACAAACACCGTCTTCTACAATTAAACGTTCCGCAATCCCTTGTTTTAAATCAAGATTTTCTTGTTGTTCAATTGTTTTTTTCATTTCTTGCGCATATAGATGTTTATCTGCTTGCGCACGTAAAGCACGTACTGCAGGGCCTTTCCCTGTATTTAACATACGCATTTGAATATAGGTTTTATCAATATTTCTTCCCATCTCTCCGCCTAGCGCATCAATTTCACGCACAACAACTCCTTTTGCAGGGCCTCCAACAGACGGATTACACGGCATAAATGCCACCATTTCTAAATTCATTGTTAATAATAATGTTTTAGCTCCCATACGAGCACTTGCTAGTGCAGCTTCACTTCCAGCGTGACCCGCACCGACTACGATAACATCATAGTTACCAGCTTCATAAGTTGTTACCATACTTCCTCCTACTTTCTATTGTTCATTCGTTGTATAAAATTCCACTTGATGGCGAATGTATTCACCATTTTCATATATAAATTTAGCCGAGAAAAATGGTCGGTTCTCTAATAACCAACTCATAAAAATTAAATCTCCTTGCCAAGTTGGCTTGGTCAGTACTTGATTATAAGGAACCCACTCTAAACTCCCCTCAGGAGAATCGATTAATTCCCCGGAAAATTCCGTTACTCGAAACACATACGTATACCAATCATGTTCGGGAGTAAATTCAGGAAAAGTAATAATCCCTTTTAACGCCATTTGATGAACCGTCAAACCTGTTTCTTCAAAAATTTCACGAATGGCACATTCTTCTGGAGATTCACCTGCTTCAATTTTGCCACCTACTCCGATGTATTTACCTTCATGCACATCATTTGGTTTCTTATCGCGCTTTAGTAATAACAATTCTTTTCCATTATCGATATAACAAATCGTTGCTAATCTTGTCATACAATACTCCCTTTCTCCAACATTGGATTTCTCTTATTTTCCTAAACAGAATTGGCTAAATAATTGAGTTAGAAGCTCATCTTGAACGCTGTCTCCTGTAATTTCTCCTAATAAATCCCATGCTCTTGTAAAATCAATTTGAATTAAATCGACTGGCATTTCCATTTCAATCCCATTTTGCACTTCGACTAATGCTTGTTCTGCTTTTTCTAACAAGGCAATATGACGAGTATTCGATAAGTAAGTCGCATCTCGTTCATTCATTTGTCCTTGGAAGAAATATCCCGCAATTTTTTCTTCTAATTGATCAATTCCTTCTTTATTTAACATAGAAGTTGTGACAATTTCTTCTTCCTGAGCATAAGGAGCAATATCCTCTGTTGAAAGTTTTGAAGGCAAATCTGTTTTATTAAATAAAATAATTCGTTTCATTCCCTTTGTAGTTTCTAGTAAACGAATATCTTCCTCTTGTAATGTTTCGCTTTGATTTAATAATAACAAGACAAAATCCGCTTCGTTTAACGCTTTACGACTACGTTCTACCCCAATTTTTTCTACGACATCATCCGTTTCACGAATTCCTGCTGTATCGATTAATTGTAAAGGTACTCCACGAACATTGACATATTCTTCAATTGTATCCCTTGTTGTCCCTGCAATATCAGTTACAATTGCCTTTTCTTCTCTTAATAGCACATTTAGTAAACTAGATTTCCCAACATTTGGGCGACCTACGATGGCTGTTTTTAATCCATCTCGCAAAATCTTCCCTTGACTAGCTGTATTTAATAAAGCACGAATCCCTTGCAATACTTGTTGCGTCTTTTCTCGTAATAATTGCAAAGTCATTTCTTCTACATCATCATATTCTGGATAATCTATATTTACTTCTACTTGCGCTAATGTATTTAAAATTTCTTGACGTAAATTTTGAATTAAATGTGATAATTGACCATCTAATTGACGCATCGCTAATTGCATTGATTTATCCGTTTTTGCACGAATTAAATCCATCACTGCTTCTGCTTGAGACAAATCGATACGTCCATTTAAAAAGGCACGTTTCGTAAATTCTCCAGGCTCCGCTAATCTAGCTCCCATCCGTAGCACTAATTGCAACACTCGATTAATCGCCACAATTCCTCCATGGCAATTAATTTCTACAATATCTTCTCGTGTAAATGTTTTTGGAGCTCTTAAAACACTCACCATTACTTCATCATAGACTTCTCCAGATTTTGGGTCGACAATATGCCCATAATGAATCGTATGAGTCTTTTGTTCTTCTAATTGTTTTGTTCCACATTGATAAATCGAACTTGCGATTGAAATCGCCAAATCTCCACTAATTCTGACAATCCCAATAGCCCCTTCACCAGGTGCTGTCGAAATCGCAGCAATCGTATCAAATTCTGTTTGCATACTGATATCCTTTCTTAGCTTCATTGCACAAAAAAAGTGCACACTCCACCCTTTATCGATAAAAGGGTGGCTCGCACTTTGACTGCTTACCTATATTTCAGTGATATTATACAATACTTTTTGAACTTGTGCTAGTAGAAGGAGTGATTAGTAGACTTTTTTCGTTTTTCCTCTTTTATACGCAACACGAATTGCATAAGCATCTAACAAAATTCGACTAATAATTTGCAAAGGAAGGCGTGAACGTACCTCATACTCCGGAAAATAAGATCCTTCTGACTTAAATCCTACAAAAGTAATATCACTTAATTGTGCAAGTGGGCTTACTCCATTTGCTGTAATAACAATTATAGGAACTTCATTTTTATGACAAACCTTTGCTGCCTCTACTAACTCATCGGTATGTCCATTTAAAGAAACAATAATAGCTAAATCTTGTTCATTCAGTCGATGGCTAATAGTTTTAATAATATTTGGATCTACATATTGCTCACAAGTTCTTTCTAACAAATGAAATTTAATCTCCATTTCACTAGCTATCATCTCACTTAGTCCTCTTGAAAAAATAAACACTTTTCTTGCACCAAAGATTGCTTGCATAGCATCTTCTATTGTCTTACTATCCAATTGCTCTATCGTTTTTCTTACTTCTTGCTCATTCTTGTCAACAACGTCTTGAATTTTTTTATCGACAATTTCTAAACTATTAAAAGTTGGAAATTCCTTATTAGATAATTGATATTGTTTTTTCAAATCATACTTAAAACTTGTAAATCCATCATAACCTAACTTTTTCATTGTACGCACTATTGATGCTGTAGAAACATTAGCTTCTTCACTTAACTTAACAATTGATATTGACGGTATTAATTCTAAATGCTCTTCAATATATTTAAGAAGATATTTTTCAGTATTAGTAAGTCCCTGCATATTAAACATGATAACTCTCCCATTCTGTAAAGTTTTACTAATATAAATACCTATTCAGAAAACTTTTACAAAGTTATTTATGTAATAATAAGTATAACAAAAAAAACAAAAGGAGGTGAACATATGATTTATACGTGTACCATGAATTTAGCTATTGATTTGTATATCAAAACACTCCAAATGAAAGCATCTGAAGTAAATAGAACAGAAGAAGCAGTTTACATGCCTAATGGGAAGGGGGTTAATGTAAGCTTCATACTAAAAGAACTAGGAATCGATAGTGTCGCAACAGGATTCAAAGCAGGATTCACAGGAGAATTTATCGAAAGTGAGCTACATAAAGCTGGTATCAAGACTGATTTTGTATCGATAAATGGTATTACACGAATTAATGTTTTTGCTCATGTAGTAGCTAATAACGAAGAATTTAAATTAGTAAATCAAGGCCCTACTGTCACTTCGAAAGAAGAGTTACAATTACTTTCAATTATTGATACTTTATCTTCTGAAGATACATTATTCGTTTCAGGCAGTCATCCTTTAGGAATAGAAAAAAATACTTACGAAAAAATTGCCGAAGCCTCTCTACGAAATGGTTTCAAATTAATACTTGATACTTCAGCAAATTTCGTACCCGAATTATTAAAATTTCATCCTTATCTTATCAAACCAAACGATGAAGAATTAGCTAGTTGGTTTGGACTGAAAGAATTATCTTTAGAGCAAATTAAAGACTACGGAAATAAATTATTACAGCAAGGTGCACAAAATGTACTAGTTTCATTAGGAGAAAAAGGAGCTATTTTAATTACACCAACAGAAACTATACATGTCAGCGCTCCAATAGGAAATGTTGTTAATACTGCTTGCGCAGGGGATACATTACTTGCTACTTTTGTCGGCTGCCAAATGCAAGGGATGTCAAAAGAAGATTCTTTAATTAAAGCTGTTGCTGCTGGAACTTCTACTGCATTTAGACCTGGATTAACAGATTTTTCAGATGTTCCAATATTGATAAAACAAATCAAACGCTTATACTAATAAGTAATAATAAAGGGGGAAAACAAAATGACAAAATATGATATTATTGCCGCTACTGGTTGCCCAACGGGAATTGCGCACACCTATATGGCTCAAGAAGCACTTGAACAAGCAGCAAAAAAAGTTGGAGTAAACATTAAAGTTGAAACACATGGACAAATTGGGGTAGAAAATGAATTTACGGAAGAAGAAATCGCAAACGCAAAAATAGTAATTATCGCAGCTGATAAAGATGTACAAGCTCATAGATTTGTTAATAAAAAAATTATTGACGTTTCTGTAGGGCAAGGAATTAAAAATGCAGATGAACTAATTGCTCAAGCATTACGTGGAGAAGGTATCGTAAAATATCCATCTGATGAACCTATTAAAAAAATTGAATCTACTCAAACCACTTCTAGTGGTAGCTCGATTGGGCGAGAAATATATAAACATTTGATGAATGGAGTTTCTCACATGTTACCATTCGTCGTTGGTGGTGGAGTATTAATTGCTGTATCATTTGCACTATTTGGAATTTATTCTTTTGATCCAAACCACGCAACTTATAATCCTTTTTCTGCTCAATTAAAAGAAATTGGTGGACTAGCAATGGGATTAATGACACCAATTTTAGCAGCATACATTGCACAAAGTATTGGTAATAGACCTGCTCTTGTTAGTGGTTTTGTAGCAGGACTTATGGCTAGTAACGGTGGTGCTGGATTCCTAGGCGGAATTATTGGTGGTTTCTTCGCAGGATATTTAGTTGTACTTTTAGAAAAATTATTTAAAAAATTACCAAAAACACTAGACGGATTAAAAGCTATTTTCCTTTATCCGTTATTAGGAGTATTAATCACTGGACTATTTATGAGTATTATTGTTAGTCCTATGGCAGAAATCAACCAAAACTTAATGGTATTCTTAAAAGGATTCCAAGATTCTAACCCTGTTCTTCTTGGTTTAGTAATTGGCTGTATGTGTGCATTTGATATGGGAGGTCCTGTAAATAAAGCTGCATATGTAACAGGTACAGTACTATTAGCAGAAGGAAACACTGCGTTTATGGCTGGTGTTAGCGCAGCTTGTATTGCACCTCCATTAATTACTACTGTAGCAGTTTTATTGTTCAAAGATCGTTTTGATGCCAATGAACGTAATGCAGGTTTAGTAAATTTCATTTTAGGGTCTACTCACATTACTGAAGGGGCTATTCCTTTCGTTGCAAAAGACCCTCTACGTGCAATGCCATCAATGATGTTAGGTTCTTCAATTGCTGCTATTTTAACTTATTTATTTGGAGTACAAGTTCCTGCACCTCACGGGGGATTTTTAGTACTACCTGTAGTTACACATCCATTATTGTGGGTAATCGCAATTGCGACTGGAGCAATTATAGGTGGAGTTGTCTTAGGAGCAACTAGAAAACCTTTATCTAAATAATATACAATCCTATATTTTTATATTATTCTATGCTATAAAAATAAAAGTTAGGAGGAATTTTAAATTGATAAATCAAAATGCAATTTTTTTCAACATAGAATTAAATTCTCAAGATGAGGTTTTTCATTTTTTATCAAGAAAAGCAATCGAATTGAGTATTGCTACTAATGAGGAATCTGTTTACAAAGGATTTATTGAACGAGAACAGCAAGGTACTACTGGTATGATGGATGGTTTTGCAATCCCTCACACAAAATCAAAGGAAATATTAACGCCTAGTATCATTATTGTTCGTTTAGAAAAAGGGTTAGATTGGAATAGTATGGATGGGAAACCTACTTCTTTCATTATTAGTTTATTAATTCCAGATAACGAAGCTGGAACTACTCATTTAAAAATATTAGCATCAATTGCACGTATGCTAATGAAAGCTGATATTAAAGAATCTTTACTCTCAGCAAATTCTGAACGTGAGATTGAAACTATTTTAAACCAGTATTTAAACCACTAATTTAAGAAATCCTATTTTATCCTGCTTGATGCATTTTAATGTGGAATAAGAAATTTAACTACTTTCTTATTCCACATTTTTTAATCATAAACTGAATTAAAAGTTTTCTATTACATTCCATTTACTCTTCTTCGACTTTTTTCGTTTCCATATTGCCAATATTTGATAAAAAAGGTACAATTTACCTATCTATTACTAGGGGGTAAATCAATGTTAGAACATCCATTCAATCAAGTCGTTGAAAAAATTGCCGTTTCAGATATT
>NZ_CAUPZT010000017.1:0-33287 GCF_963515615.1 uncultured Granulicatella sp.
GCGGTACGCGAGCTGGGTTCAGAACGTCGTGAGACAGTTCGGTCCCTATCCGTCGCGGGCGTTGGAAATTTGAGAGGAGCTGTCCTTAGTACGAGAGGACCGGGATGGACACACCGCTGGTGTACCAGTTGTTCTGCCAAGAGCATCGCTGGGTAGCTATGTGTGGACGGGATAAACGCTGAAAGCATCTAAGCGTGAAGCCCCCCTCGAGATGAGATTTCCCATCATTTTAAATGAGTAAGACCCCTGAGAGACGATCAGGTAGATAGGCTAGGAGTGGAAGTGCCGTGAGGCATGGAGCGGACTAGTACTAATCGGTCGAGGACTTAACCAAGGTTGAAGGTAAATGAGGAGAGATTTGGATATAGATTCAGTTTTGAGAGAGCGAGAGCTTTTTCAAAGAGAAGTGTGGTGACGATGGCAAGAAGGATACACCTGTTCCCATCTCGAACACAGAAGTTAAGCTTCTTAGCGCCGATAGTAGTTGGGGGTTTCCCCCTGTGAGGGTAGGACGTTGCCACGCTTCAGATTAGAAGGAGAATTTCTGGAAGGAAATTCTCTTTTTTTGTATACTATTTCTATAAACAGTAATGGAGAATGGAACATGAAAAAAGTGAATTTATTTCTTTTAAGCTTTATAGCAATTTTCTTAGTTGCGTGTCATAAAGCGATTGACGATAAAGAATTTCAAGATAAATTAGTTCAACAAGAATTACAAATTAAAAATTATCATTTAACATTGAAACAAAATGAAGTGAAGAAAAAAGATAGTAAAAGTTCAACTCAAGTCATTGCGAATGCTTCTGTCTGGAGTGATGGTACAGGGTTTGGAACTCGAATTGATAAGACTGATGGAAAAGCAACAAATCAAATTGAAGTTATTAGTGAAGGTAGTAAAGGGGCTATTCGGTATTATCAAGACCGTTGGGAACCAACGATTTCCACACAATCCAGTTTACAAAATGTTATAGGCTTTTCTTACCATAGTGTATTGCAATTAGCTCAAGATATTTCTAGTTATGCTACATGGCAAACCGATGGAACATTTACTTACCATGGGAGTGATTCTGCGGTACGTTTAGCATTATCTTCGATTAATATTCAGGTGCATGAGAATACTAAAATTATGATAAAAATGAAAGCTGATCGAAAGACAAATGTCATTCAAAGCTTTTCGTTAGTATTAAATGAAGAAGATGAAACCATTCAGAAGACTTATGAAGTAATTTTTAATGGAATGAATCAACAGCATAAAAAAGACTTACCATTATAGTATTTTAAATTAGTTTAAATTTCTAGTTATTATTCGTCATGCTATCAATGGATTTCCTATTAAAAGACTACTCATATTCCTGTTTTTTTGTTACAATAGGAATGGATAAATGTTAAGAATTGCGAGAAATGGAAAACATTTTGTAGACATGCGAGAGGGAGAATGCTTGCATTCTCCTTTTTTTATGAAGATTGGAGGTAAGAGAATGGGAAGAGTCATTTCAGTTGCGAATCAAAAGGGTGGAGTTGGTAAAACAACGACAACAGTTAGCTTAGCAGCTTCTCTAGCAAAACTTGGTAAAAAAGTTTTAATTATTGATAGTGACCCTCAAGGAAATGCAACAAGTGGGTTAGGGGTACAAAAGGCTGAATTAACCTATGATATTTATGATGTTATTGTAAATGAAGTGAATGTTCATGACGTTATTGTACCAACTACTAGAGAAAATTTAATGATAGTACCTTCAACGATTCAGTTAGCTGGAGCTGAAATCGAGTTAACAAATCAGACACATCGTGAACAACGATTGAAACAAGCTTTAACAACGATACGTGATGAGTATGATTATATTTTTATTGATTGTCCGCCTTCGTTAGGACATTTAACGATGAATGCATTTACGGCTAGTGATACAGTATTAATTCCCGTGCAGTGTGAATATTATGCATTAGAAGGGTTATCTCAATTGATGAATACGATCACGATGGTTCGTAAACATTTTAATCCTCAACTAAAAATTGAAGGTGTTTTACTAACAATGTTTGATGCACGAACAAACTTAGGAAATGAAGTAAAAGATGATGTCATTAAATACTTCAGAGAAAAAGTATACCGTACTATTATTCCGAGAAATGTTCGTTTATCAGAAGCTCCAAGTTATGGACAAGCCATTGTGGACTATGATCCTCGTTCAAGAGGAGCAGAGGTTTATCTTGAATTAGCAAAGGAAGTGTTATCAAATGGTTAAAAATCAAAAATCAAAAGGCCTAGGTCGTGGAATTGATGCACTTTTTGGTGGGAATTTTGATAGTATCGAAAATTTAGAAAAAGTAGATACAAAAAATGAAACAATTGTAGAAATACCCATAAGTGAAATTCGTCCAAATCCATATCAACCTCGAAAAGAATTTAATGAAGAAGCTTTACAAGAATTAGCAGATTCGATTCGTGAACAAGGAGTTTTTCAACCAATTATCGTTCGCAAATCGAGTATTAAAGGTTATGAATTAGTAGCAGGCGAACGAAGATTACGAGCTTCTAAACTTGCGGGAAAAGAAACGATTCCAGCTATTGTCCGTGAATACAGCGAAGAAATTATGATTCAAGTAGCCGTTGTAGAAAATTTACAAAGGGAAGATTTACGACCAATTGATGAAGCATTAGCGTATAAATCTTTGATGGATGCATTAAAATTAAATCAAGAAGAAGTGGCAAAAAAAATCGGGAAAAGTCGTCCATACATTGCGAACTTCCTTCGATTATTATCATTACCATTAGAAGTTCAAACACAATTACAAGAAGGTCAATTATCAGTAGGTCATGCGCGTGCATTATTAGGATTAAAACAAGCAGATAAGATTGTTCTTGTCTCTAAAAAAGTAATTGAAGAAGGAATGACGGTTCGAGCGCTAGAAGAGTTGATTCAAACGATGAATGAGCCTGTTGAAAAAGTGAAGAAAATCAAAAAGATTCAAGAAAAACCAGCTTATATTGTGGAATCTGAAGAAAGATTAATGGATAAATTTGGAACATCTGTCCAAATTACTCCGAAAGGAGAACGTGGAAAAATCGAGATTGAATACCTTTCTCAAAAAGATTTAACTCGTATTTTAGATGTATTAGAAATTGAATTAGATGATTAGGAGTGAATAGAATGGCTGTTATGGAATATGCACTTGGGGATAGTGTTGAAATGAAAAAACCTCATGCATGTCAAACCAATTCATGGACGATCATTCGAATGGGAATGGATATTCGTATCAAATGTAATCATTGTGGGCAAATGGTCTTAATGCCAAGACGAGAATTTGAACGCAAAATGAAAAAAGTAACTTTGAAGAAAGAAAATAATGAATAGAAAGAGTGTGAAAAATACATGGCGTTAACAGCAGGAATCGTTGGATTACCAAACGTTGGGAAATCAACATTATTTAATGCAATTACAAAAGCAGGAGTAGAGGCAGCAAACTATCCGTTTGCGACTATTGACCCAAACGTAGGGGTAGTAGAAGTTCCGGATGAAAGACTTCAAAAGTTAACAGAATTAGTAAAACCAAAAAAGACAGTTCCAACAACATTTGAATTTACAGATATTGCTGGGATTGTAAAAGGTGCGAGCCGTGGGGAAGGGTTAGGAAATAAATTTTTAAGCCACATTCGTCAAGTAGATGCGATCTGCCAAGTTGTTCGTTGTTTTGAAGATGAAAATATTACACACGTTGCAGGTAAAGTCGATCCAATTGCGGATATTGAAACGATTAATTTAGAATTAGTATTAGCAGACTTAGAATCAGTTGATAAACGAATTGCTCGTGTTGCTAAAATTGCCAAAACAAAAGATAAAGATGCCGTTGCAGAATTAGCAGTTTTAGAAAAAATCAAACCAGTATTAGAAGAGGGTCAATTAGCACGTACGATTGAATTTACAGATGAAGAATTACCAATCGTGAAAGGTTTATTCTTATTAACAACAAAACCGATGTTATATATTGCTAATATTTCAGAAGATGATGTAGCAGAAGGTGGACATAATCAATATGTTCAATTAGTAGAAGAATATGCTGCAAAAGAAGGTGCAGAAGTAGTTGTTATCTGTGCACGTGTAGAAGAAGAAGTTGCTGAATTAGAAGAAGAAGAAAAACAAGTTTTCTTAGAAGAAATGGGAATTGAAACTTCAGGTTTAGATGTTTTAATTCAAAAAGCTTACCATTTATTAGGATTAGCTACTTACTTCACTGCTGGTGAACAAGAAGTTCGTGCTTGGACTTTTAGAAGAGGAATGAAAGCTCCACAATGTGCGGGAATTATTCACTCTGATTTTGAAAGAGGATTTATTCGAGCTGAAACAGTAGCTTATGCTGACTTATTAGAATTTGGTAGTATGAGTGCTGCAAAAGAAAATGGGAAAGTTCGTCAAGAAGGAAAAGAGTATATCGTACAAGATGGCGATGTTATGCTTTTCAGATTTAACGTGTAATCATCATATCTTGTGGGGGATTGAATCATGACAGAAAATCAAACTGAAGTAAAAAAAGTAGATGTTGCTACATTACGTAGTCAATTAACGAAAAAAAATGAACAATATATTTTACAATTAGAACGTTCATTAAAAGAAGCTCAAGTATCTAAATCGAAAATCGCTTCAACTTTAGAAGAAATGCTTCCCGTTTTAGTAGAAAAACAGAAAAAAGGCTTAACAGCTCGTCAATTATTTGGTACAGTGACACAACAAACTCAATCTGTATTGGAAGGACCTAAAAAAGATCCAACGGTGAAATCACCAGATTGGCAAATTGCAGTAGATGGAGGATTAATGGTTGGTGGATTCTTCGCTTTAATTGCTGGAATTACATTATTCTTAAATCCAGAACAATCCGAAGCGATGGGAGTTATCTCCTTAATCATGAACTTTATTGTAGGAGGATTAGCGTTATTAGCGTTATCTAAAGTAACTCCGGATATTAATCAACCAAAAGGCAAACGTGGTTATATTCGTTATTTAGTAGTGAGTTCATTAGTGATGCTAGCATGGTTAGTCATTGTAATGGGAACACAATTATTGATTCCAGCAAGTATTAATTATGTCTTCCCAGCTATTGTGTACTTATTTGTCGGTTCTGGTTCCCTTGTTTTAAAATGGTATTTGAAAAAAACATTGGATATTCGTGGTGGGATTTTATAAGCCATCTGTTTACTGATGAAGTGAAGTTGTTGTGGGTGTAGAAATGAAAATTTTCTTGCCCACATTTACTATATAAGGGGGAATATGATGAAATCATTGCGGAAAATTTTATGTTGGTTCATGTTTTTGATGGTATCTTTATTCTTTTTAAGTTCAAAAATTGAAGCGAAAGGTAAAAGTTTAATCGTTAATCAATATAATATTGATGCTAAGGTAAGTACAAATGGAGATGTTCGTTTTAAAGAAGAAATTACGTTTCAAGCGAATGGAAGCTATAATGGTGTTTTCTATAATCTAGATTATTTCGGAGAAGAAGAGCCTAAAGATGTATCTGTTGCTTTTAAAACGAGCGATGGTGAAGTTGTTTCATTAGCTAAAAGAGATACAGGAAATAATAGTACGTATTATTCAGAAAATAGTGGAAAGGTATTGAAATTTAAAGTTTTCTTACCTTTTGCAAATGATTCTAGAACAGTCGTTTTTAATTATACGATTCCACATATGATTAAAAATTATCGAGATACTGCAGAATTAAATCGAAGAGTTGTTGGACAAAACTGGGAAATTAATCAAAAAAATATTCGCATTCATGTAACTTTACCAGAAGCTGCAACAAAAGAAACATTAAGAGCTTGGGGACATGGTGGAAGTGGAGGTAAAGTAGAAATTGACCCGGATTATAAAGGGGCTACTTTTACTGTAAAGAGAAATCAACCAGGAAATTTTGTAGAAACACATATGGTTTTTCCAACGCAAATTACAAAGGATAATCCTGTGACAGAAAATACGGATGCCTTCCAAAGAATTATAGAAACGGAAGAGAGTCTTGTACAAAAACAAGTAAAAGAAGAACAAACAAAGTGGACGGTTGTTGGATTTGGAGCAATCATTAGTTTGATTTCAGTAGTATGGGCATGGTGGAAAGGGTATTTAGCCAATAAAAAACGTTTAGCCAAAGTTCCATTTGTTCCAGAGCATTTATTTGAATTGCCTCAAGATATGTCTCCTGCTGTAATGTCAGATGCCATTTATAATGGGATTGATATGGATGATTTTAGTGCAACTGTGATGAATTTAGTTCGTAAAAAGGTCTTAACATTAACAAGTCATGAACCATATATTTTAGAGTTGAAAGATTCTTCTAAACCTTTACTACCCCATGAACAATTATTATTAGAAATATTATTTGAAAAAATTGCGAAAGGAAATCAATTAGATTTAGAGGATATTCAAGAGTATGCAGAATATCGACCACAAAAATATGCAGATATGATGCAAGATTGGTTTGACCAAGTAGCACAGGATGCGGAAGAATATAGTGCTTATCGTTTAGAAAAAGGTGAGAGAATTCCTAAATCCATAGGAGCTCCTATTTTAGGATTATTAGGGATTGTTCTTAGTGTATTTGGGGCAACTAAGGATCTATTATCACTCATTATAGCTGTAGTAGTTAGTGCTATTGTTTATATTATCATTTTGCGTTTAAGTTTAGTAGGAACTAAACAGAGAAGTATTAAAGGTGAATATGAATATCGCCGTTGGGAAGCATTTCGTAAAATGTTAGTCGATATTTCTAGTTTAGATAGAGCTGATTTACCAAGTATTCAAATTTGGGATCATCTGCTCGTTTATGCGATTTCTTTAGGAGTTGCTGAAGAAGCAATTGAAGTATTAGAAGAAAAATTCCCTGAATGGATTCAAGAAAGTATTTATTATTCACCGACATATGGTTGGCAGTTAGCAATGTATCATAATATTTTACAAGATACATTCTTTGATAGTTACAATTCAGCAATGGATGAAATTAGTTCAAATTCTGATTCACCAAATAGTGGTGGATTTGGAGGAGGATTTAGTGGCGGAAGCTCGTTTGGATCTGGTGGAGGATCTGGCGGCGGAGGTTTCTAAATACCTCAAGATAAATCGATAAAAGGAGTAATTATGTTAAATGAAATGATGTTTCGACCAGTCGTTAAACCTGAAGTGGTCGAATATATGAGAAAAAGTCAACGTTTCTTTCCTGGTAAATTAGGAGAGCTAGAACAAATGGCAAATGATTTAGGAATTCCAATTATTCCTCATGAAACAGCGGTGTATTTAGATTTCTTATTAGGATTATATCGTCCAACTCACATTTTGGAAATTGGAACAGCAATTGGTTTTTCGGCTAGTTTGATGGCACAATATGTACCAAAAGGCGGTTCTGTGACAACGATTGACCGATATGAATTAATGTATTCAAGAGCAAAAGAGAATTTCAAAAAATTAGGGATTGATGATATTGTCACTCAAATTGAAGGGGATGCAGCATATGTATTACCAACATTAGAGCAACAATATGACTTTATTTTTATGGATAGTGCAAAAGCGAAATATATTGAATTTTTCCCTCATTGTATGCGAGTATTAAAGACAGGTGGAGTACTTGTGGTAGATGATATTTTCCAAGGGGGAACAATTTTACAAGATGAGAGTGAAATCCCACGAAAAGTTCGAAAAATTCATCGCCGTCTAAACTTATTTTTAGACTTTGTTCAAAAAGATGAAGCATTGAAATCCACTCTAGTTCCATTAGGAGATGGCATTATTATGATTCAAAAGTTAGAAGAAAAAGATTATCTTCCAATTGTTGAAGCTTTACTATAAAAATGAGGCTCTTTCTTTTCTATGAAAGTAGGAAAGGAAGAGTTTTTGTTTTGTAAAAAGAAGAAGTGGTACATAGAAAAAGAATATAAAAAATGGTAGAATAGACAAAAGAACTAGAACCTTGAAAGGACTTAGAAATGAAATTACTAACAATAGCAGTTCCTTGTTATCATTCACAAGAATATATGCATTACTGTATCCAATCATTAGTGACTGGTGGAGATTTAGTAGAAGTCTTAATTATTAATGATGGATCAAGTGATAATACGCAAACAATCGCAGAAAAATTTGAACAACAATATCCAGGCATTGTCCGTGCGATTTCTCAAGAAAATAAAGGTCATGGTGGGGCTGTAAACACTGGTATGCAACACGCAACTGGGAAATATTTTAAAGTTGTGGATAGCGATGATTGGGTTGATGTCCGTGCTTATTTAAAAATTTTAGAACACTTGCAACAATTAGAAGAGGTGCAAGAAGTAGTAGATGTCGTCATCACAAATTTTGTGTATGAAAATGATCAAGTAAGAAGAAAGAAAATTATGAGATATCAATCTTCATTCCCTGAAAATAAAGTGTTCACTTGGGATGATGCAAAGCCACTTCGAAAAGGAAAGTATATGATGATGCATTCCTTAATCTATCGACTAGATATTTTAAAACAATCAAAATTACAATTACCAGAACATACTTTTTATGTGGATAATTTATTTGTGTTTATTCCACTACAGTATTGTCAAAAAATGTATTATATCAATGTTGATTTTTACCGTTACTTCATCGGTCGAGAAGATCAATCGGTTAATGAACAAGTGATGATTCGCAGAATAGATCAACAAATTAGGGTAAATCAATTATTAATGGAAGCTTATCATAGTGATTGGGAACTTCCAAAAGTTTTAAATGATTATTTATTAAATCATTTAGAAATTACAACATTGATTTCTTGTGCTTTATTAAATAAAGCAGGTACACCAGAACATCAAGAGAAAAAGAAAATTTTATTAGAAAAATTAAAAGAAAGTAATCCTCTTGTTTATCAAGAAATTCGTAAAAATGTCATTAGTAAAATTGCGATGAATAAAAATGCAACGGCAAGACAAATGTCGAATTTAATTTATACAGTTTCACAGAAACTATTTGGATTCAATTAAAATAGGACAACTGACTTTTCCAGAAGTAGCGGATGTACAATGGGAAAGTCTTTTTGATTTACTTCCAAAAATGCTATCTTTATTAAATTATGTTAGAATGGGATTAATAAACTTTAAAGGAGAAACATCAGATGACATATGACTATTTAGTAGTAGGTGCAGGATTATTTGGAGCAACTTTTGCACGTGAAGCTGCTAATCGTGGATATAAAGTAAAAGTGATTGAAAAACGTTCGCATATTGCGGGAAATATTTATACAAAAGAAGTTGAGGGGATTCAAGTTCATGAGTATGGAGCGCATATTTTCCATACGAGTGATAAAAGAATTTGGGATTATGTGCATCAATTTGCTACATTTAATCGTTATACAAATACTCCTGTTGCGAATTTTAATGGAGAAATCTATAACTTACCATTCAATATGAATACATTTAATAAATTATGGGGAGTTGTGACTCCTCAAGAAGCAGCAGCTAAAATTGAAGAACAACGAGCAGTATTGAAAGGAAAAACTCCTGAAAACTTGGAAGAACAAGCTATTTCTTTAGTGGGGGAAGATGTCTATTACAAGTTAATCAAAGGGTATACTGAAAAACAATGGGGACGTTCTGCAACAGAATTACCAGCCTTTATTATTCGTCGATTACCTGTTCGATATACGTATGACAATAATTATTTCAACGATACGTATCAAGGGATTCCAATTGGTGGATATACGCAAATGGTGGAAAATATGTTCAATCATGAAAATATTGATGTGGAATTAAATGTCGATTTCTTTGAGAAAAAAGAAGAGTATTTACAAAGTGGCGTTAAAATTATTTTCACAGGTATGATTGATGAATTTTTCAATTATGAATTAGGAACGTTAGAATATCGTAGTTTACGATTTGAAACAGAAGTGTTAGACTCAGAAAACTTCCAAGGAAATGCAGTTGTGAATTATACCGACCGTGAAACTCCATATACTCGTATTATTGAACATAAACATTTTGAGTTTGGGAAGCAAGAGAAGACAGTTATTACAAAAGAATATCCATCTGATTGGGAAAAAGGTCAAGAACCTTATTATCCAGTCAATAATCAACAAAATAATGATCTATATTCTAAATATAAAAAACTAGCTCAAACAGTTCCACAAGTTATTTTCGGAGGACGTTTAGGGCAATATCGCTATTATGATATGCATCAAGTAATTGCAGCAGCATTAGAAGTAGTCAAACAAGAATTTGAAGAAAAATCAAAATAGTATGAAGACTGTATAAATGGGAAGGTTCTGAAATTTAATGTAATACAACTATTGTTCATTAATTTTCAAGGAATTTTTATAGTGATTTTTCATTAATTTCAAAAAATGAAAAATATTGAAATAAATGTGAAAGAAATTGTTGATTACATTGAAATGAATTGTTATAATCGTGACACAATCGGTCTTCATCATCCATCGATGCATCAAGATTTAATATTGAACAATCGTTTGACGGAGCTTGATTATATTAATGGAGCAGTGGTAAGAAAAGGTAAGAAAATACGGAGTTCCAACACCTTATTATGCCTTTTTAACATCATTGATTCATTGTAAAGAGCAAATTTTGAAAGCTCACTAATAAAAGGTAGTGAAAGTGTAGAAATGGATTTGTGGAGTATTTCTGAAAAGTTTCAACAGCTTTTATAAAGGAGTAGACAAAAAGAAAGAAGGGGTTATATGGAAGCTCAAGAAAAAATGACTGCAAAAGTCTTTATTAATAAAATCTTACAAGGAACTGCATTAGGGGTAATTATCGGTTTAATTCCAAACGCTGTATTATCTGCTATTTTAAAATATTTTAGTCACTATCCACTGGCAGTTCAAATCACGCAAATTGCTGTGATTTTCCAATTAGCAACACCATTAATTATCGGTGCTTTAATTGCTTTACAATTTGATTTCAAACCAATGCCGATGATGGTTACAGCAGGAGCAAGTTTTGTGGCATCAGGTGTTGTAAAATTCAATCCAGAACTAGGAAAATATGTTGGAGCTGGTACTGGGGACTTAATTAATACAATGCTAACAGCTGCCATTGCGGTATTAGCATTAATGTGGATTAAAGATAAATTCGGTTCTACTGCGGTAGTTGCGATGCCAATCGTAGTTGGTGTAGGTGCTGCGTTTATCGGATTACAATTATTACCATTCGTTGCGAAATTAACAGCAGGAATTGGAGCAATTATTAATGAATTTACTCATTTACAACCAATTTTAATGTCTATTTTAATTGTATGTTCATTTGCATTCTTAATTATTTCACCAATTTCAACAGTTGCGATTGGTTTAGCTATTCAATTAAATGGTGTGTCTGCAGGGGCAGCTGCAATGGGTGTAGCTGTTACAGCAGTAGTATTAGTGGTTCATTCATGGAAAGTAAATAATTCAGGAGTTACTTTAGCGATTGCTTTAGGGGCAATGAAATTGATGATGCCAAACTTATTCAAGTATCCAATTATTTTAGTACCTACTTTAACAACAGCAGTGATTTCTGCAATTCCAGTTGCCTTATTTAGTGTCAGTGGTACTCCTCAATCTGCAGGTTTCGGTTTAGTAGGTTTAGTAGGACCATTAGCTTCTATCGATGCAGGATTAAGTGTTGCTTTAGCAGTTGTTGCATGGTTAGTTGTACCAATTATTGCAGCATTAGCGACTAAATTTGTATATGAAAATGTATTAAAATTATACGATTCTAATGTTGTATTTAAATTCCAACAATAATATGAATTGATTAAAAGAACTGGGCTTTAAGCTCAGTTTTTTTTATTTGTGAAAACTATTAGCTAGCATGAAATTAAAAACTCATTTATAATAAGTATATGATGGCAAAAGGAGAAAAAATATGCGTATTCAACAATTAGTTTATTTAGAAAAAATTGCAGAAAAAGGATCCATTAATGAAGCCGCAAAAGATTTATTTTTAACGCAACCAAGTCTATCAAATGCCATGAAAGATTTAGAGCAAGAAATGAATATTCAATTATTAGTTCGGCATAAAAATGGAGTGTCTTTAACAGAAGAAGGGCGAGAGTTTTTAGTATATGCTAGGCAAATATTGGATCAAGTCAATTTGATGGAAGAAAAATATAAACGTAAAACAAAACGGAAACGGGATTTCTCAGTTTCAGCTCAGCACTATGCATTTGTCGTTCATGCGTTCGTAGCATTAATTCGTCAAGAAGCTGGAGATGAATATCAATTTACGTTAAGAGAAACAGAAACTCAAAATATTTTAGAAGATTTAATGAAATTCAAAAGTGAGTTAGGAATTTTATATTTAAATAATTTTAACCGTCAAGTCATGAAGAAATTATTTAAAGAGAAAAATTTAGAATTTACACCACTTTTCACAGCAAAGCCTCACGTATTTATTAGTAGAGAAAATCCATTGGCATCTCAAACTAGTATTACTTTAGAAGAGTTAGAAGATTATCCTTATTTATCTTATGAACAAGGAGAAGAGAATTCCTTCTATTTTGCTGAAGAGATTTTAAGTACAATGGAACATAAGAAGAGTATTAAGGTAAGTGACCGTGCGACGATTTTTAACTTAATGGTCGGGTTAAATGGGTATACAATTAGTTCGGGGATTATTAGTAGCGAATTAAATGATGACAAAATTGTGGCAATTCCATTAGCAATTGAAGATGAATTAGAAATAGGATACTTAAAACATCATCAAATGGAATTATCACCTGTAGCACATATCTTTTTAGAATTACTTATTACGCATATTAGAGGCTATGGCTTTGAAGTTGCGACAGTGTTAGATTAAAACAAAGGAGAATGATGATATGAGTTGGAAAGATGTAGTAATAAAATGGGAAAAGTTTGAAGGTTTAGAAGATTATTTGAAAACACAATTAGAAAACTTTTCTGAAGAAGAAAAAGAAGAAGCATTTTATGCTCCATTAGAATTTGGAACAGCAGGAATGCGTGGGATTGTTGGACCAGGGATTAATCGTATGAATATTTATACAGTTCGTCAAGCAACAGAAGGATTAGCAAGATTAATTGAAACATATGGAGAAGAAGCGAAAAAACGTGGGGTAGCAATTGCCCATGATTCTCGTCATTTCTCTCCTGAATTTGCATTAGAGTCTGCAAAAGTTTTAGTAAAACATGGGATTAAAGCTTATGTATTTGAAGATTTAAGACCAACACCTGAGTTATCTTATGCAGTACGTCACTTGCATACATTTGCAGGAATTATGATTACAGCTAGTCATAATCCAGCTGCGTATAATGGATATAAAGTATATGGTGAAGATGGTGGACAAATGCCTCCAAAAGATGCAGATGCCCTAACAGAATATGTACGCCAAGTTGAAAATCCATTAGCAGTAGATGTAGTAACAAAAGAAGAATTAGAACAATCCGCATTATTTGAATGGATTGGTGAAGCCGTAGATACTGCTTACTTAGAAGAAATTAAATCAGTTTCAGTAAATCCATCTTTATTATCGGATACAAAAGATTTATCTGTTGTTTATACTCCATTACACGGCACAGGTTTAATGTTAACAAAACGTGCATTAGATCAAGCCGGCTTTACAGGATTACAAATTGTATCTGAACAAGCTGTGCCAGACGGAGACTTTACAACGGTAAAATCTCCTAACCCTGAAGAAGCGGGTGCATTTGAATATGCGATTCGTTTAGGAGAAGAAACAAAAGCAGATGTCTTATTAGCAACAGACCCAGATGCAGATAGAATGGGTGCTGCCGTTCGTCAACCAGATGGTACTTACCAAGTCATTACTGGAAACCAAATTGCAGCGATTTTATTAGATTATTTATTATTTGCACATCAAAAAGCAGGAACATTACCAATGAATGCCGCTGCTGTAAAATCAATAGTATCTAGTGAATTACCAACAGTCATTGCAGAACATTATGGTGCGAAAATGGTCAATGTATTAACTGGATTCAAATTTATTGCAGAACAAATTAAAAACTACGAAGAAACAAATGCTCATACATTTATGTTTGGTTTTGAAGAAAGTTATGGATATTTAGTTCAGCCATTTGTTCGTGATAAAGATGCGATTCAAGCAGTGTTGTTATTAACAGAAGTAGCAGCTCACTTCAAGAGTGAAGGTAAAACATTGTATGATGGTCTTCAAGCTTTATATGAAAAATATGGTTATTTCTTAGAAAAAACTATTTCTGTAACGGTTCAAGGATTAGAAGGCCCTGCTAAAATTAAAGCTTTATTAGATGGATTACGTAAAGAAGTTCCTTCTAACTTTGGAGGCATTAAAGTAGCTGTAGCACAAGATTTCGCAGTGAACCAACAGGTAGATTCACAAGGGGTTACTTCTGAAATTGGCTTACCAACTTCAAATGTATTGAAATATATTTTAGAAGATGGTTCATGGATTGCAGTAAGACCTAGTGGTACAGAGCCTAAAATTAAGTTCTACATGGGTGTAAAAGCTGCTACTCAAGAGGAAGCACAAGAAAAACTAGTTAAATTTCAAAAAGATTTGGATGCTTACATTTAAGATTAGATGAATCATATTAGACTTCTCAGAAGTAGTAAAGGAAAATAGCCGTAATGGTGTCTCATTCCTAATGCTACATAGAGAAGTCTTTTTTTGTTAGGGACTCGGTTTTTGCTTCAAAAAGAAAATTTTAGGATTTTTTCCAAAAAACTCTTGCTACTTTGTGATGAGAGGAGTAAACTAATAGTAGGAATAAAACATTGATAAATAAAGAAACTACATAAAAAAGTTTATTCATTTTGAAGGTATTTAAGTGTGGAACTGATGGTTGAAAAAGGGGCTAGGCAACTAGCCCCTTTTGCCGTAAAAAAAGAGTTTGGAAAGTTTGTACAAACAATGAAAACTGGTGTACAATGAATGTAACTAAAATGAAAAGAGGGGTATGGAACCATGAAATTCCGTTATCATGATGATAGTTTAACGCTGCATACTGACTTGTATCAAATTAATATGATGAAGACTTATTGGGAAACAGGTCTTCATGAGAAAAAAGCGATTTTTGAAGCTTATTTTAGAAAGTTACCGTTTGAAAATGGATATGCGATTTTTGCAGGTTTAGAACGTTTAGTTCACTATATTGAAGATTTAACATTTAGTACTACAGACTTAGAGTATTTAAGAAGTTTAGAGATTTATCCAGAAGAATTTTTAGATTTTTTAAAAAACTTTACATTTAAAGGAAATATTCATTCTGCTGTTGAAGGAGAACTAGTATTTGCAAATGAACCATTAGTTCAAGTGGAAGGAACTCTTGCAGAATGTCAATTAATTGAAACAGCTTTATTAAATATTATTAATTTTCAAACATTGATTGCCACAAAAGCTTCACGTATTCGAACAGTAGCAGGAGATGATCCAGTATTAGAATTTGGAACAAGACGAGCACAAGAATTAGATGCAGCTCTTTGGGGAACAAGAGCAGCATATATTGGGGGATGTAATGCGACAAGTAATGTTCGAGCTGGAAAAATGTTTGGAATTCCGGTTTCAGGAACTCATGCGCATTCTCTAGTCCAAGCGTATCGTGACGATTATGAAGCATTTAAGGCTTATGCTTCTACTCATCGTGATTGTGTATTTTTAGTCGATACGTATGATATTTTACGTTCAGGTGTTCCAAATGCCATTCGTGTAGCGAAGGAATTCGGAGATAAAATTAATTTCTTAGGCGTTCGTATTGATAGCGGGGACATGGCGTATATGTCGAAAAAAGTTCGTCAACAATTGGATGATGCAGGCTTTACAGAAGCTAAAATTTATGCTTCAAGTGATTTAGACGAAAAAACAGTTCTAAACTTAAAAATGCAAGGTGCTAAAATTGATGTTTGGGGAATCGGAACACGATTAATTACAGCTTATGATCAACCAGCGTTAGGCTGTGTTTATAAATTAGTAGCGATTGAAGATGAACATGGTGAAATGGTTCCAACTGTGAAAATTTCTAATAATGCAGAAAAAGTTTCAACACCAGGTAAAAAACAAGTATGGCGTATTACACGCAAGAGTGATGGAAAATCTGAAGGGGACTATATTGCATTATGGCATGAACGTCCAGATGAATTAGAAGAGTTGTATATGTTCCATCCAGTTTACACATACATTAATAAAACAGTGACGGATTTTGATGCTCGTCCAATTTTACAATCGATTTTTGAACAAGGAAAATTAGTCTATACATTACCTTCATTAAAAGAAATTAAAGCGTATAAAGATGAACAAGTAGAAGCGTTATGGGATGAATATAAGCGTATCTTAAACCCAGAACAATACCCAGTCGACTTATCTACAGAAACCTATCAACAAAAATTAGCAAGTATTGAAGCTATTCGTGCAGAAGTAAAAGAAAAATCTAGTCGCTTAGGGTAGCCAGATAGAAAAGGAAATAATCATGAGACCATTACAACAAGAAATTATTGAAACATTAAAAGTACAACCGAAAATTGATGTTCAACAAGAAGTTGGAAGAACGATTCAATTTTTAAAAGAGTATTTAGTCAAATATCCTTTTTTAAAAGGATATGTATTAGGGATTAGTGGTGGACAAGACTCTACTCTGGCGGGTAAATTAGCTCAGTTAGCGATTGATGAATTGAATCAAGAATATCCAGAAAAAGAGTATCATTTTTACGCCGTTCGTCTGCCTTATGGAATTCAAGCAGATGAACAAGATGCAATGGATGCTATTGAATTTATGCAAGCAGCAGATATATTGCGTGTGGATATTAAGCCTGCAGTGGATGCATCTATGAATAGTATTACAAGTTTAGGATTACCAATTAGTGACTTTAATAAAGGAAATATTAAAGCTCGAGAACGAATGATTGCACAATATGCGATTGCAGGTCAAACAGGCTGTGCTGTGATAGGTACGGATCACGCGGCAGAATCTGTAACAGGATTTTATACAAAATTTGGCGATGGTGGAGCAGATATTTTACCATTATGGCGCTTAAATAAACGACAAGGACGTCAGTTATTAGAATATTTAGGAGCTCCGGAACATTTATATTTAAAACAACCGACGGCAGATTTAGAAGAAGAACGTCCGTCACTTCCAGATGAAGTAGCTTTAGGTGTGACGTATGAAGCAATTGATGATTATCTTGAAGGAAAAGAAGTTGCAGAAAAAGATGCTCAAACTATTGAAAGTTGGTATATCAAATCAGAACATAAACGTCATTTACCAATTACAATTTATGATGATTTTTGGAAATAATCTAAAAAATAAAACTCTATTAGATAGGATGATTCCGACTCTAATAGAGTTTTTTGTTGCTTTATTGTTCTAAAGGTTGACCTGTTTTGTTCAGTTGAGTAACTTTTGAAAAGAAATCTTCTCTTAAACGGATTAATAATTGATTTTGGAATGTCTTTTCTAGATGATCTAGAGTTGCAAAGATATGTTTAGCAAGTTCTAAACCATAGACATCATTTTGACGAAGGAAATTACAGGAACGTTCCATAGAAAGAGCAATAAATTGCGTCAATTTCATGCTTAGTTCTGGAAAAGCATTCATCACTTCGAGCGTTTTTAATGCTAATTTTTCTGCTTTATCATAATGACCTTGAATTGAGTAGTTTTTGACTCCTGCTCGAAGGGCTGCGAGATAGTATTCAGAAGCACGAGTGTAATGGTATTCCGTTTGGTTTTTTAAAACATCTAGTAAATGATAAAGCCTGTAATCTAAAAATTCAATCGAAAAATGGGAAATGATAGCAGAAAATACATTCACCTCAACGTAGTTCCAGTATTCAACTTTAGTAAGATAAGCTTTGATATATTCCAATTCTTCATAGTCTTTTGGTGTTAAAAGAGAGTCTCCAACAATAGAGGCAATTCCAAATTTACTAACAACTCGATTGGCAATAATGAAGTGTTCTGCAATACTGGAATCTTCTAAAGGTTGGTTTAGAAGATCTAGGGCCTTTTTATATTCTCGTTTGGAAACTAAATTAGCTACTTCAACTTGACGTTTATGAAATTCAGAAGGAAACATTTGAGCTCTAATTTTATCGAAAGTCTCTTTATCAATTCCGACATTGTCAATGATTTCTTCGAATTTTTGAATGGTAATACGAGATTTTCCTTGTTCAAATTGTCTTAAAAAGTGTGGAGTAACTGTGGTACCTGCAGCTTCTTTTTGAGTAATTCCTCTATCTTCACGAATTTTTTTAAAAACTAGCCCATAAATACTTTCATCGTTCATACTTATTCCTCCTATATGTATGCGTTATTTAATGTGATTATAACAAATATGAAAGTGTTTTTTAAGAAAAGGTATGTATAGTTTCTTTTTCGGGATAAAAATGTGAAAACAATTTTTAATAGGGTAAACATAGTTACGCTTTTAAACTATTTATCAATAAATTCGTTATACTCCAACTGTAAGAAATCAAAATAAAAGGAGATGTTTCTAATGAAACTACAAAAGAAAATTGCAATGTTAGGAGTTGCTTTAGCAACAACAGGAATGTTGGCAGTATCAAACATGTCGAGTGTTTCTGCGAAAGAGGAAGTTTTTAATTCTCATGTCGTTTTGGAATCTGTAAACGGACATGAGCCAACTCTCCGTTTTTTAGAGTATGCTTTTGTTTATAGTAACCAAACAAATCCAGAAGCGATTATTGATTTTGGAAATAGAAAAGTTACGGTTCCTGAACGTTTGAAGGAAGTACCTCTTTCAAAATACGAAAAGTCTTTTAGTTTTAAAGGAGAACAATTGGTACAAGTTAGAAATAATGCTATTAAAAAGCTTAAAGGTTTGGTTGGGAAAAAAGGTGTCTGGAAACAAACTGAACAAGGCTGGCACTATGTAATTTGGTATGGTAATGGGGGAGTTGCTGCTGAAGGATGGATTCAAGACGGTGGAAATTGGTACTATTTAGGTACAAACGGAGTAATGGTAACTGGTTGGGCTCAAGTTAATGGCAACTGGTATTACTTACAACCTTCAGGAGCAATGGTAACTGGCTGGGTTAAAGTTGATGGCAACTGGTATTACTTAGATGAGTCCGGAGCAATGAAAACAGGTTGGTTTGAAGTTGGTGGTAAATGGTACTATGCTTATGCATCAGGAGCATTAGCTGTAAATACAACAATTGATGGATATACTGTCAATGGAAATGGTGAATGGGTTTAATTTTTTGTAGACTAAAAATAAATAAAAAGGATTATAGAATTAGGTGACTTCGTGTTACCTAATTTTTTTATGACTAAAATTGAAAATCGTTAAATAGCTATATTCATTTCAAAAAAAATCTGTTACAATACTGGTAATGACAAGTTGAGGGAGGAAGCCTTATGGACATTAAAATTGTAAAAAATCAAGAAGAAGGCGCATTAGTTGCATTTGAAGTATTTAAAGAAGCCTATGAAAAGGGAGCAAAGGTTTTTGGCTTAGCAACAGGGTCAAGTCCTCTTGGTTTATATGAAAAAATTCGTCAAAGTTCATTAAATTTTTCGGATAGAATTTCTGTAAATTTAGATGAATATGCAGGATTATCAAATGAAGATGGACATAGTTATCACTATTTTATGAATGAGCAATTATTTGAAGCAAAACCATTTTTAAAGAGCTACTTACCAAATGGTTTAGCAGAAGATATTGATGCTGAAGTGGAACGTTATGAAAAAATTTTACAAGACAATCCTGTTGACTTCCAACTATTGGGGATAGGGAGTAATGCCCATATTGGATTCAATGAACCAGGAACACCATTTACACAAAGAACACATAAAGTAGCCTTGGCAAAAGCAACAATCGAAGCGAATAAACGTTTCTTTGAGCGTGAAGAAGATGTACCAAGATTTGCTTATTCAATGGGACTACAATCGATTATGGATGCAAAACAAATTGTGTTAATTGCATTCGGGGAAAAGAAAGCACAAGCAATTTTAGATACGGTAAAAGGGGAAGTTACAACAGATGTACCTGCAAGTATTTTACAAAAACATCCTAATGTAACTATTATCGTTGATGAAGCTGCAGCTGCATTATTAAATAGATAATGAAATAGGGTATACATTTACACGGGAAAAGGTTTAGAAGAAAAAGGAGAGCGATAAGATGGTAAAATTAGTTTTTGCTCGCCATGGCCAGTCAGAATGGAATAAGGCCAATCTCTTCACTGGTTGGGCGGATGTTGATTTGTCTGAAAAGGGGATTCAACAAGCAATTGATGCTGGAAAATTAATTAAAGAAGCAGGGATTGAATTTGATCAAGCCTATACGTCAGTGCTAAAACGTGCCATTAAAACAACGGATTTGGCATTGGAAGCTTGTGATCAATTATGGGTTCCTGTTGAAAAGTCATGGCGTTTAAATGAACGTCATTATGGTGGATTAACGGGGAAAAATAAAGCAGAGGCTGCTGAAAAATTTGGAGATGAACAAGTTCATATTTGGCGTCGTTCCTATGATGTGTTACCTCCAAAAATGGATCGTGATGATGAATATTCAGCACATGGCGATCGTCGATATGCAAAGCTGGATGATTCTGTCATTCCAGATGCAGAAAATCTTAAAGTGACTCTGGAACGTGTTCTTCCATTCTGGGAGGATAAAATTGCTCCAGATTTAAAAGCTGGTAAAAATATTTTAGTTGGTGCACATGGAAATTCTATTCGTGCATTAGTAAAACATATTAAAGGATTGTCAGATGATGAAATTATGGGAGTGGAAATTCCAAATTTTCCACCTTTAGTATTTGAATTTGACGAAAACTTACATGTTGTTTCAGAATATTATTTAGGAAAATAATCTTCCAAAGCTTTGAAACTGAATCGTTATACCCTTAGGACTTATCAATTGAATGGTAAGTCCTTCATTATTTGATATAAGAATAGTTCATAATCTTTAAAAATTGTGAAAGTAATTTCTAATTTAAAGGGAAAATGAGAATAGATTATCGGATTTTTTGAAATTACTTTCAAAAAAACAAGTAGATATTGAAAATGTTTTCTTGTAGAAGTATACTATTCTTGTAAAGGCTTTTATAAAACTATAAAGGAGGCTGAATATGAGTATTCAAGGGCAATTAATCGTATCTTGCCAAGCGTTGCCACATGAACCGTTGCATAGCGATTTTATTATGGCTCGTATGGCAGTCGCAGCGAAGGAAGGAGGAGCAAAAGGGATTCGAGCAAATTCTGTTATCGATATCAAAGCAATCAAACAAGCAGTTGATTTACCAGTAATTGGAATTATTAAAAGAGATTATAATGATGCAGATGTTTATATTACAGCTACTATTAAAGAAGTAGACGAATTAATGGAAGCAAAACCAGAGATTATTGCATTGGATGCAACCATTTCTACTCGTCCAAATGGACAAAGTTTAGATGAATTTTATAAAGAAATCCGTCAAAAATATCCAGAACAAAAATTAATGGCAGACTGTTCAACGGTAGATGAAATGATTCATGCAGATGAATTAGGATTTGATTACATTGGTAGTACGTTAGTAGGATATACCGAACAAAGTAAAGGAGATAAAATCGAAGCAAACGATTTTGAAATTCTTCGAGAAGTCTTAAAAGTCATTAAACATCCTCTCATTGCAGAGGGAAATATCGATACACCTGAAAAGGTGAAACGTGTACTAGAATTAGGTGCATATAGTGTAGTAGTTGGTTCAGCTATTACAAGACCTCAATTAATTACAAAGAAATTTGTAGAGGCAATTCATTCATAAAAGGAAAATAAATTTTTAGGAGGAAACCATATGTTTAAAGTATTACAAAAAATTGGTAAAGCCTTTATGTTGCCGATTGCTATTTTACCGGCAGCTGGTTTGTTATTAGGGATTGGTGGTGCGTTGTCAAATCCAACGACAGTAGCTACTTATCCAGTATTGAATAATCGTGCACTGCAAGCTATTTTCACAGTGATGAGCTCAGCAGGGGAAGTTGTATTTGCGAATTTAGCATTATTACTCTGCGTAGGTTTGTGTATTGGTTTAGCAAAACGTGATAAAGGTACAGCAGCACTAGCTGGTGTTACTGGATATTTCGTAATGACAGCAACAATCAAAGCTCTTGTTAAATTATTTATGGCTGAAGGAGCTGCCATTGATACAGGTGTAGTTGGTGCTATCGTAGTAGGTTCTGTAGCGGTTTATTTACATAATCGTTATAGCAATATTCAATTACCTCAATTCTTAGGATTCTTTGGAGGTAGCCGTTTTGTTCCAATCGTAACTTCATTTGCTTCAATTGTAGTCGGAGGAATTTTCTTTATAATTTGGCCTCCATTCCAACAATTATTAGTATCAACTGGTGGCTATATTTCTCAAGCTGGACCATTTGGAACATTCTTATATGGATTCTTAATGCGTCTAAGTGGTGCGGTTGGGTTACACCATATGATTTACCCATTATTCTGGTATACAGAATTAGGAGGAGTGGCAACTGTTGCTGGTCAATCTGTAGCAGGAGCTCAAAAAATCTTCTTTGCTCAATTAGCAGATCCAACACATGTTGGTCTATTTACTGAAGGAACTCGTTTCTTCGCAGGTCGTTTCTCTACAATGATGTTTGGTCTTCCAGCAGCCTGCTTAGCAATGTATCACTGTGTTCCAAAAGATCGTCGTAAAAAATATGCAGGTTTATTCTTTGGGGTAGCTTTAACATCATTCATTACTGGTATTACAGAACCAATTGAATTTATGTTCTTATTCGTAAGTCCAGCACTTTATGTTGTTCACGCATTCTTAGATGGTGTAAGCTTCTTTATTGCTGATATCTTAAATATTTCAATCGGTAATACATTCTCAGGTGGGGTTATCGACTTTACATTATTCGGGGTATTACAAGGTAATGATAAAACAAATTGGCTATTACAAATTCCATTTGGTTTAGTATGGAGTGTTCTATACTATGTAGTATTCAGATGGTTTATCGTTCAATTTAACGTTGCAACTCCAGGACGTTTAGATGAAGAGTTAGCAGATGATGCACAACCGGTTGTAGAAACAAAAGATTCTTTAAAAGAAGATAGCGTTCGTATTATCGAAGCTTTAGGTGGATCAGAAAATATTGAAGATGTAGATGCATGTATTACTCGTTTACGTGTAGCTGTTCGTTCAGTCGATAAAGTAGATAAAGCGACACTAAAAGCAATTGGTGCGGTAGATGTATTAGAAGTTAAAGGTGGAGTTCAAGCTATCTACGGTGCAAAAGCAATTCTATATAAAAACAATATTAACGAAATTTTAGGTGTAGATGATTAATTCCATCAACACGATTTGAAAAGCTAGGGGATGAATTTCTCCTAGCTTTTTATTTTCAAAACACGAAAGACGTAAAATGTGATACACTAATACTATCCAAAAGGTAAGGGAGTAACATTTATGATTTCGTTTGAAAAGAAAGTCACACCATTAATTGAATCAATCTATGACACACTAACTCCTAATGAAAAAACGATTGCTCAATATTTCTTGGAACAAAATGCAACAGATGAATCTTTATCAGCAAGAGCAGTATCGGGGCGGTTATTTGTGTCTATTCCTTCATTGACACGCTTTGCTCAAAAATGTGGTTATAAAGGATATCGTCAATTTATTTATGATTATCAAGAAAGTAAAAAAGAAGGACAAATGATTCATAATGATTTAACAAAGAAAGTGTTAACAGATTATGAGGAATTATTATCAAAATCTTTTTCGTTAATAGATGAATCACAAGTGATTAAAGTTTGTAGTTTGTTGAATAATGCTAAGCGAGTATATATTTATGGACAAGGAAGTTCGGGCTTAGCAGCTCACGAAATGAAATTTAGATTTATGAGATTAGGAATGATATGTGAAGCAATTACGGATTTACATACGATGTTAATGAATCGAGTTCTTGTTGATGAAGACTGTTTAGTCATTGGGATTTCCGTTTCTGCTAATGCAAGTGTTGTTGAAGCAGTTCGACAAGCCAAAAAACAAGGAGCAAAGACGGTGTTAATCACTTCAAAAAGAAGTGAAGACAGTGGGAAAGCATGTGATGAGTTAGTTTTAATAGCGATGAAAAATGCATTAGAACAAGGTGGATTGATTTCACCACAATTTCCTATTTTAGTTATGATTGATATTTTTTATAGTTATTATAAGGAAATTGATAAGGATTATAAACATCATTTATTCTCGAATACATTGACAGCTTTAGGGGCAAAAGAAGATAAAAAAGAATAGGCATAAAGAAGATAAAGAACATGAAAGCGTTTTGTTCTTTATCTTTTTTTATATAAAAACAGGAATTTTTCAAAAATATTTTGGAATGCCTAAAAAACTCTTGACGAAAGAATTCATTTAAGGTAACCTAATTATTGGCATAAGAAATATGAGAAAAAGAAAGGAGATAGTCATGATTAAAGTTGAAAATCTTGGTGTATCATATGCAATGCAACCAGATGTACTAAAAGACTGTCATGTAGAAATAAATGGCCCGACAATTTTAGGAATAATTGGTCCTAATGGTGCAGGTAAATCTACCTTTTTAAAAGCAATTTTAGGATTAATTTCACACACGGGAAAAGTGACGTTCGATGGGAAAGAAGCGAGTCAATCATTAGAGAGAATTGCTTATGTTGAACAAAAGAGTAATCTTGATTTTACATTTCCAATTACCATTCGTGAGTGTGTAGCATTAGGGAAAAGTGTAAAAATGAAACCATTTCAGCGTTTAAATGCTCAAGATTGGAAAGATGTAGATGAAGCGATTGAAGAAGTTGGTTTAACAGAATTAGCCCATCGTCCGATAGGAGCATTGTCGGGAGGACAATTCCAAAGGGTATTATTAGCACGTTGTTTAGTGCAGAAAGCAGACTATATCTTCTTAGATGAACCATTTGTAGGGATTGATATGATGAGTGAAAAAGTAATTATGACTTTAATTCGTCAATGGAAAGAAGAAGGTAAAACGATTTTAATGGTACATCATGATTTATCGAAAGTGCGTGATTATTTTGATCAAGTTATTTTAGTGAATCGAGGAATTGTAGATAGTGGAAAAACTGAGGAAACATTTGTTCCTGAAAAAATTAGAAAAACTTACGGTGGAGAAGTTTTCGTAGCGCAAGGGGGACAAACTCATGAATAATTTTTTACAAGGATTAATGAATTATCATTTTGTGCAAAATGCATTAATTTCTTCCGTTTTAATTGGGGCAGTTGCCGGAATGATTGGATGTTTTATCATTCTTCGTGGGATGTCGTTAATGGGAGATGCGATTTCTCATGCGGTGTTACCAGGGGTAGCATTATCTTTTATTCTTGGAATTAACTTCTTCTTTGGAGCACTAGCATTTGGATTATTAGCATCCTTTATTATTGCCTTTATTAATCGAAATAGTGTCGTAAAAAGTGATACTGCGATAGGAATTACCTTTAGTTCATTTTTAGCTTTAGGAATTATTTTAATCGGTGTTGCGAAAAGTTCGACTGACTTATTCCATATTTTATTCGGGAATATTTTAGCAGTCCAAGATTTTGATTTATTGATTACGGCAATTGTGGGAATATTTGTTTTTGTAACGATTATTTCTTACTTTAAAGAATTACAAGTAACGAGTTTTGACCCAGTCTTTGCTCGTTCGGCAGGATTGAATGTATCATTCTATCATTACTTATTGATGTTTCTTTTAGCATTAGTTTCGATTACAGCAATGCAAAGTGTCGGAACAGTTATGATTGTAGCGTTACTGATTACACCAGCAGCAACAGCGTATTTATATTCGAAGAGTTTGAAAACCATGTTAGCTTTATCAGCGATGTTTGGTTCACTTTCTTCGATTGTTGGTTTAGTAATCGGCTATACGTTTAATATTGCAGTAGGATCAACCATTGTATTAACTGCTGCAGCTTTCTTTGTGATTAGTTTTATTGTATCACCAAAACAAAGGGAAGGTAGGAAAAAAGCATGAAAATCGGGAAATTATTAACAGTCGGTTTATTATCATTAGTTGGTTTTGCAGGATGTTCAACAAATTCAACATCATCAACTACAACAAAAAGTAATGAACCTAAAAAAGTACAAGTAGTAGCAACAAACTCTATCATTTATGATATTACAAAAAATGTTGCTGGAGATTTAGCGGACATTCACAGTATTGTTCCAGTTGGACAAGATCCACACGAATATGAACCATTACCTCAAGATGTTCAAAAAATTCATGATGCAGACCTAATTTTCTATAATGGAATTAACTTAGAAAATGCAGATGATGCTTGGTTTACAAAAATGGTTAAAAATGCTGGTAAAGTAGCAGATAAAGATTACTTTGCAGTAAGTGATGGCGTTGATGTAATTTACCTTGAAGGGGAAAAAGAAAAAGGTAAAGAAGACCCTCATGCATGGTTAAACATCGAAAATGGTGTGATTTATGCTAAAAATATTGCAAAACAATTAATTGCAAAAGATCCAGAACATAAAGATACTTACCAAAAGAATCTTGATAAATATGTTGCTGAGTTGGATAAATTAGATAAAGATGCAAAAGAACGTCTTGCTAAAATTCCAGAAGAGAAAAAATTAATTGTTACAAGTGAAGGATGCTTCAAGTACTTCTCTAAAGCTTATGGAGTTCCATCAGCTTACATCTGGGAAATTAATACTGAAGAAGAAGGTACTCCTGAACAAACAACTCGTTTAGTAGAAATTCTTAAAAAATCTAAAGTTCCTTCATTATTCGTTGAATCAAGTGTTGATGAACGTCCAATGAAGACAGTTTCACAAGAATCAGGTAAGCCAATTTATTCAACAATCTTTACTGACTCAATTGCTGAAAAAGGTAAAGATGGAGATAGCTACTTAAGCATGATGAAATGGAACTTAACAAAAATCATTGAAGGTTTAGAAAAATAATTAAGCAGTCTAATAGTATGGTGAGCTATAAAACTGCAAATAAGCCAGAGCTTTGAGCTCTGGCTTTTTTGCGGTTAAATTACTTTAATAACGCTGCCTGAGGGAATCGAACCCCCATTATAAGAACCGGAATCTTATGTGATATCCATTACACTAAGGCAGCTAAACAATGTAAGAATATTTTATCCAAATTTATATGAAAAAACAAGAAGAAACTCTTACAAAAAAAGACTAGAAATGACAAGGAATAGATAGGAGAGAGGGCATTTTGAAAAGAAAACAAGGTGAAACAAGGGACTAAAAGTGTCCCTTTAAATTTCTTTTTTAAAAAATATTAAACACTTTCAAGTTGCATTTTACAAAGATTGTTGGTACAATATTTTTGTAATTAAAAAAGTTTTCTATGTATAGATAACTAGTTTTTAGGGACGGTTTTTAGCCCAGTAATGAAATGAAGGGAATTGGAATTATGGATTGTATGACATTAATGCAACTTCTAGTCCCCGAAAGCAATCAATTGTTAAAAATTCGTTTCCAAATTTTGCGAGCGATACAACAAACACAACCGATTGGTCGAAGAGGGCTTGCTAAACAGTTGGAAATATCAGAACGTGTTCTTCGTTCTGAAACGGATATACTAAAAGAACAAGGTTTAATTACATATTCTGCAAAAGGAATGTTAGTCACGGATTTAGGGAAAGAGACTTATCTAGGATTAACAACGATTATTCAACAGTGTATTGAGATGACTACTTTTGAAAAGGAAGTTTCTAAAAAATTAGGAATTAGATTTTGTAAAGTGGTTCGAAGTAATCCTGATAAAGGGATGCAGATTAGTCATCAAGTACAGGAGTTAATGAAATGGATGTTGCCAGTTGATCAATCAATCGTAACAGTAACGGGTGGTAGAACGATGGCGACGGTAGCAGAATATTTTTCAAAAGAGATTTTACAACAAAGAGAGATTTCTTTTGTCCCTGCTAGAGGAGGAGTGGGAGGTTCCACTTTAATCCAAGCAAACAGTGTTAGTGAGAAGATGGCGACAAAAACAGGTGGAGAACATTTTTCATTATATGTTCCAGAACATGTAAGTAAAGAAACGTATTTACCGTTATTACAAGAACCATTAGTTTCGCAAACATTAACAATGATGAAACAAGCGAATTGCTTATTATATAGTGTTGGAAATGCAAGTGTTATGGCTGAAAGAAGAGGGTTGTTACCTCAAGAAAGTCAATTCATTGCCAATCAACGAGCAGTTGGTGAAGCGTTTGGTTGTTTCTTCGATGCAAAAGGAAAGGTCGTTTTTAAACTTCCACGAGTAGGTTTGCATCTTAGTGATTTAGAGTCAATTCCGCATAGTATTGCGATTGTGGAAGGCGCTCAAAAGGCAGAAGCATTAAAAGCTTATGCCAAATTAGCTCCTATCGATCGAACATGGTTTGTTATCGAT
The DNA here is from genome assembly GCF_963515615.1 of uncultured Granulicatella sp. GTDB lineage: Bacteria > Bacillota > Bacilli > Lactobacillales > Aerococcaceae > Granulicatella. The sequence continues at coordinate 28,316 of NZ_CAUPZT010000017.1, forward strand.
GAGAGTTTAGCAAATATGGTTTTGAACGGGGTAACCCGCTAAAAATAAAAAAATATATTCCTAGGAGGAAAAACTATTATGACAGTTAAAGTTGGTATTAACGGTTTCGGACGTATTGGACGTTTAGCATTCCGTCGTATTCAAGAAGTGGAAGGATTAGAAGTTGTTGCAATCAACGACTTAACAGATGCTAAACAATTAGCACACTTATTAAAATACGATTCAACACAAGGACGTTTCAACGGAGAAGTTGAAGTATTAGAAGGCGCATTCCGCGTAAACGGTAAAGAAGTTAAAGTATTAGCTAACCGTAATCCTGAAGAATTACCATGGGGAGAACTAGGCGTTGATATCGTTTTAGAATGTACTGGTTTCTTCACTTCTAAAGAAAAAGCTGAATTACACTTAAAAGGTGGAGCTAAACGTGTTGTTATCTCTGCTCCTGGTGGTAACGATGTACCAACAGTTGTTTACAACGTAAACCACAACATTTTAACAGGTAAAGAAACAGTTATTTCTGGTGCATCATGTACTACAAACTGTTTAGCACCTATGGCTAAAGCTTTAAACGACAAATTCGGAATCGTTGAAGGTTTAATGACTACAATCCACGGTTACACTGGTGACCAAAATACATTAGACGCTCCACATCCAAAAGGAGACTTACGTCGTGCTCGTGCTGCAGCTGTAAACATCGTTCCTAACACAACTGGTGCTGCTAAAGCTATCGGTTTAGTAATTCCAGAATTAAACGGTAAATTAGATGGAGCTGCTCAACGTGTTCCTGTACCAACAGGTTCATTAACTGAATTAGTAACAGTATTAGAAAAACCAGTTACAGCTGAAGAAATTAACGCTGCTATGAAAGCTGCTGCAACTGAATCTTACGGATATACTGAAGAACCAATAGTATCTACTGATATCATTGGTATCACTTATGGATCATTATTTGATGCTACTCAAACTAAAGTAATGACTGTAGGAGACAAACAATTAGTTAAAACAGTTTCTTGGTACGATAACGAAATGTCATATACTGCACAATTAATTCGTACTTTACAATACTTTGCAAACTTATAATATAAAGTTTTGATTTAGCTAATCGTATCGAATTTTTCAGGGCGATGGGAGCATTCGCTTCCTCGCCCTGTTTTCATAATGTGGGTATTACACTCGCTCCAAATATTTAAAACTTAGGAGGCTATTCTATGGCTAAAAAAATTATAACAGATTTATCTGTTGGAGGAAAAAAAGTATTAGTACGTGTTGACTTCAACGTTCCATTAAAAAATGGAGTTATTACAGATGACAACCGTATCGTACAAGCATTACCAACTATTCAATATTTAATTGATAATCATGCTAAAGTAATTCTTTTTTCTCACTTAGGAAAAGTAAAATCTGAAGAAGATAAAGCTCGTTTAAGCTTACGTCCAGTTGCTGAACGTTTATCAGAATTATTGAAAAAAGAAGTAACATTTGTTCCAGAAACACGTGGAGAAGCGTTAGAAACAGCTATTAATGGTTTAGCTGAAGGAGATGTTTTATTATTTGAAAATACTCGTTTCGAAGATTTAGATGGTAAAAAAGAATCTAAAAACGATCCTGAGTTAGGAAAATATTGGGCATCTTTAGGAGAGTTGTTCGTAAATGATGCATTTGGTACAGCTCACCGTGCTCACGCATCTAACGTAGGGATTGCTAGTCAATTAGAATCAGCTGCAGGTTTCTTAATGGAAAAAGAAATTAAATTCATTGGGGGAGCAGTTGATACACCAGAACGTCCATTCGTAGCTATTTTAGGTGGAGCGAAAGTTTCAGATAAAATTGGAGTAATCGAAAGCTTAATTGATAAAGCTGATAAAGTGTTAATCGGTGGAGGAATGGCTTACACATTCTTCAAAGCTATGGGCCGTGAAGTAGGTCTATCATTATTAGAAGTAGATCGTATTGAATTAGCTAAACAAATTATGGAAAAAGCTGGCGACAAATTAGTGTTACCAATCGATAATGTAGTTGCTAAAGAATTTTCAAATGATGCAGTTGCTACAACTGTACCTTCTGATCAAATTCCAGCGGACCAAGAAGGGTTAGACGTTGGTCCTAAGACTGTAGAATTATTTGCTAGCTACTTAAAAGATGCAAAAACAGTTGTATGGAATGGACCAATGGGTGTGTTCGAATTACCTAACTTTGCTAAAGGAACAATCGGTGTTTGTGAAGCAATCGCAGATTTACAAGGTGCTACAACAATCATCGGTGGTGGAGATTCTGCAGCAGCAGCAATTTCTTTAGGATATGCAGATAAATTTACTCATATCTCAACTGGTGGGGGAGCTTCATTAGAATACTTAGAAGGTAAAGAATTACCTGGTGTAGCTTCAATTAGTGATAAATAATTAAAAATTATTGAAAAGGACTCACTGAAATGAATGTTCATTTTTGTGAGTCTGCTTCATAAACAATTTTAGGAGGAAGAATTATGCGTAAACCAATTATTGCAGGAAACTGGAAAATGAATAAAAATCCTAAAGAAACTCAAGCGTTTGTTGAGGCTTTAGCTGGAAAATTACCATCATCAGAAGTTGTTGAGTCTGCTGTAGCAGCTCCAGCAGTTGATTTATCTACTTTATTAGCTGCAGCTGAAGGTTCTGAATTAAAAGTAGCAGCGCAAAACTGCTATTTCGAACAAGAAGGTGCTTATACTGGAGAAACATCTCCAAAAGTATTATCAGAAATGGGTGTTCACTATGTTGTAATTGGACACTCAGAACGTCGTGAATATTTCCACGAAACTGATGCAGATATTAACAAAAAAGCAAAAGCAATTTTCGCAAATGGTATGTTACCAATTATCTGTTGTGGTGAAACATTAGAAACTTATGAAGCTGGTAAAGCTGCTGAGTTTGTAGGAGCACAAGTTTCTGCTGCATTAGAAGGATTATCAAATGAACAAGTTTCATCATTAGTAATCGCGTATGAACCAATTTGGGCAATCGGAACTGGTAAATCAGCTTCTCAAGATGATGCTCAAAAAATGTGTAAAGTAGTACGTGACGTTGTAGCGAAAGACTTCGGACAAGAAGTAGCAGACAAAGTTCGTGTACAATACGGTGGTTCTGTTAAACCTGAAAACATTAAAGAATATATGGCTTGTCCAGATGTGGATGGAGCTTTAGTAGGTGGAGCAAGCTTACAACCTGAATCATTCTTAGCTTTATTGGAGGCAGTAAAATAATGTCTAAATCACCAGTAGCGATTATTATCTTAGATGGTTTCGGATGGAGACCAGAAGTAGAAGGTAACGCTGTAGCACAAGCAAAGAAACCAAATTTTGACCGTTATTATAATGAATTTCCTCATACAACATTAAAAGCATCAGGTTTAGATGTAGGTCTACCAGATGGACAAATGGGGAACTCAGAAGTAGGCCATACAAATATTGGTGCAGGTCGTATTGTATACCAAAGCTTAACTCGTATTGATAAAGCAATTTTAGATGGTGAATTCGATACAAACCCAGCATTAAATGGTGCATTTAACCATGTATTAGAAAATGGTTCTGCATTACACTTGTTCGGATTATTATCTGATGGTGGTGTACACAGCCATATTAATCATTTATTAGCATTAATTGAAACTGCGAAGGCAAAGGGAATTTCTAAAGTATATGTTCATGCATTTATGGACGGACGTGATGTGGATCCAAAAGCTGGTCCAGCTTACATTAAGACTTTAGAAGAAAAAATTGCAGAAGTTGGAGTAGGTCAAATCGCAACTGTATCAGGTCGTTACTATGCAATGGACCGTGACAAACGTTGGGAACGTGTTCAATTAGCTTATGATGCCATTGCACATGCAAAAGGACCTCAATTTGAATCAGCTCAAGCAGTGATTGAACATAGTTATGCTGAAAATGTAACAGATGAATTTGTTATTCCATCAGTAATTGTTAAAGACGGACAACCAGTTGCGCAAATTGAAGAAAATGATGCAGTTATCTTCTTTAATTTCCGTCCTGACCGTGCGATTCAATTATCAAATGCATTCACAGATAAAGAGTGGACAAACTTTGATCGTGGTGAGCATGCTGCAAATGTTAAATTTGTGACAATGACATTATATAATCCAAGTGTGGATGCAGAAGTTGCATTCCCACCAATTCCTATGACAAATGTTTTAGGAGAAGTATTATCTAAAGCAGGATTAGCACAATTACGTATTGCTGAAACAGAGAAATATCCTCACGTTACATTCTTTATGAATGGTGGACGTAATGAAGAATTCACAGGAGAGAACCGTATTTTAATTCCTTCTCCAAAAGTTGCAACATATGACTTAAAACCTGAAATGAGTTGTTATGAAGTTGGAGATGCATTATATAATTCGATTCAAAACGATGAAAATGATGCAATCATCTTAAACTTCGCAAATCCAGATATGGTTGGACACTCAGGGATGTTAGAACCAACGATTAAAGCAATCGAAGCAGTGGATGAAAACTTAGGTAAAGTAGTGGATGCTATTTTAGCTAAAGGTGGTACTGCCATTATCTTTGCTGACCACGGTAACTCTGAAACAATGGTTACACCAGAAGGTACACCGCATACTGCCCATACAACAGTTCCAGTTCCAGTTATTGTAACGAAAAAAGGTATTACATTACGTGAGGGTGGTCGTTTAGCAGACGTTGCGCCAACAATGTTAGACTTATTGAATGTAGCAAAACCTGAAGAAATGACAGGCGAAAGCTTAATTCAAAAATAATCTTAAAAAAATAATTTCAATTTCAGGAAAATATTGCATATAAAGCATTTTTCGACTAAAATAGAAACGTACAAATAAATATAAAGGAGTTAATAAATCATGCCATTTATTACAGATGTATTAGCAAGAGAAGTATTAGATTCACGTGGTAACCCAACTATCGAAGTTGAAGTTTACACAGAAAGCGGAGCGTTCGGACGCGGTA
>NZ_CAUPZT010000018.1:0-31874 GCF_963515615.1 uncultured Granulicatella sp.
AATGTTAGAACATCCATTCAATCAAGTCGTTGAAAAAATTGCCGTTTCAGATATTCGTCAATTTGATGCAGAAGTTTCTCAAATTCCTGGAATCATCAAATTAACATTAGGTGAACCAAATTTCAACACACCAGAACATATTAAAGAAGCTGCTATTCAAGCAATTCGTGATAATCATTCCCACTATACTCCAAATGCTGGGATTCCTGAATTACGTCAAGCAACAGCAGCATACTACAATAAAAAATTCAATTTAAACTATACAGCAGAACAAGTCATCACTACTATCGGAGCAACTGAAGCAATTAATGCTAGCTTCCAAGCTATTTTAAATCCTGGAGATACAGTGATTGTTCCTACTCCAGTTTTCCCATTATATATGCCAATTACATTGGTGAATCAAGGGAATTTTATTACAGTCGATACTAGTGAAGATGGATTTGTTTTAACTCCAGAAAAATTACGTACTACTATTGAAGCTCATCCAGAAAAAACTTTTAAAGCAGTTGTATTAGTATATCCAAGTAACCCAACAGGAGTAACTTATTCTAAAGAACAATTAGAAGCTTTAAGCGTTGTTTTAAAAGAATATGGATTATGGGCATTATGTGATGAAGTTTACGCAGAATTAACATATAGCGGAACTCATACATCATTAGCTTCATTCTTACCAGATCAAACAATCGTGATTACAGGTTTATCTAAATCTCACGCAATGACTGGATGGAGAATTGGGTACATTCTTGGACCTGTTCCATTTATTAAAGAAGTTGTTAAAACTCACCAATATATGGTTACTTCTCCAAGTAGCTCAAGCCAATACGGTGCTTTAGCTGCAATGTTACACGGACAAGGTGACTGCGATATTATGAAAGTAGAATACCAACAACGTCGTGACTATCTTGCAAAAGAATTACGTCGCTTAGGATTCGAAGTAGCAAGTCCTGATGGAGCTTTCTATCTATTTGCTAAAATTCCTGCAAAATGCGGAACAGATTCATGGGCATTCGTCCGTGACCTTGCAAAAAATGCTAAAGTAGCATTAATCCCTGGAGTTTCATTTGGACCTGGCGGAGAAGGCTACGTTCGTTTCAGCTACGCTGCTTCAATGGAAAACTTAACAGAAGTAGTCGCTCGATTAGAAAAATATTTAGCTTAATACAAAAGGCTGGGATTCACCCCAGCCTTTTTATGTTATACTCATAAATAACTATAAATAACATTATTTGAAACTACAGGTACACCCTAACTATAGCGATTGTTCTAACTCAGTCGCACGTAATTTAAAAATTTTCATATGTTTTTTCAACTCTGATTGTAATTTCTCTACTGAAAATTTTGTTAGTTTTTTATCCTTCACAACCGATACACCATTCACCCACACATCTCTCACATTTGTTGCATTTGCCGAATAAACAAGCACTGCGTAGGCATCATAAATCGGAAACATATTAACAGATTGCGTTTCAACCAATATCAAATCTGCCTTCTTACCTACCTCTAGTGAACCTACTTCATGTTCCAACCCTAATGCACGAGCACCACCAGCTGTAGCTAATCGTACAATCTCTTTTGCCGGAAAAGCACTTCTATCATTTAAATATGTTTTTTGAAAATTTGCCATCATTCTCATCTGCGTAAAAAGATCCAGCGTATTTCCACTACTAGGACCATCAGTACCAAGAGCCACTGTTACTCCATGTTCAAGGAGGCTACGAATAGGCGCCACTCCTTTAGCAGACTTTGTATTAGCGCCAATACAATGCACTACGCTAACATTCGGATACTTCTCCAAAATTTTAATATCATTTTTTGTCAGCATTATACAATGTGCAAGAACTACCGGCACTTCAAAGAATCCTATTGATTCCAAAAATTCAATCGGCGTTTGATTATATTTTTCGCGAAAATACTCCATCTCATAACTCATTTCTGAAACATGTAACGTAATAGGAACTTGATATTTTTTAGATAAATCTAGAATATCCCGTAAACATTGTTCAGTATTCGTATTGGGTGCATGAGGAGCAATAATTGGATGAATCAATTTATCGTATTGCCACTTATTTATAAGAGCTACGGTATAATCCATACTTTCTTTCGTATTAGTACTATCAGGGGTTTTCTGATTAATAATAGTTTCTCCAACGAAAGCTCGCATATTCATATTCTTTGCTACATCCGCAACTACATTTTCAAAATAATACATATCACACATTGTTGTAATTCCTGCTAACTGCATTTCTGCTATAGCATAAGCAGTGCTTAACTCAATCAAAGTTTCATCAACGACTTCTTTCTCTAGCGGAAATAAAAATCTTCGTAATCGATCTGGACAATCATCCCCTAAAGAACGAAAAGGAATCATACCACAATGCGTATGAGCATTTATAAATCCAGGAAGAAGAATTCCGCCTTTAGCATCTATCCATTTATCAGCTTTATCCGCAATATAATTTATCATACTACCTATTTCTTGGATTATATCATTGTCAAATACTAAATATCCATTTGAATACTCTGTCATCCTGTTGTCCATCGTAAGAATCCATGCATTTTTATAACCAATTTTCACAATTTCACTCCTTTACTCTATCCCATTTATTAAACTCTAATTCATCAATAAAATTAAGAATAAACTTACTCACCAGTAAAGCCGTCCTAACGACTATAGGACGGCTTTATTGTTATCATATGAAAAAACTATAATCATCAATCACTTTAATCAAATTATTGGTTAAGTATTTTATTCCATTGATCAATCCATGTTTTTAAATTATCATTTATTAGTTTGAAATCAACAGTTTTTGCACGTTTAGCAACTTCTCCATAAGTCATCGAATTGGATTCATCAACTGATAATTGAACATCTTTATTTACCGGTGCCTCATTTAAAGATTTTACTTTTGTAGCTTGGTTTTCTGCACTAATACGGAAATTGATATATTTAAACCCTTCTTCTTTATTTTTCGCTCCTTTAACAACATTAACTGTGTTATAATTCGCATATGTTCCTGATTGTGGTACAACGTAAACTGCATTAGCATTTGCCTTTTGAACTGTTCGTACAGCAAAATCCAAAACAACTGCAACTGAAACTTCACCTGCTTGGAACATATTTGCTAAATCGCTAGACTTAGAATATGTTTTGACGATATTTGGTTTCAATTCTCCTAGTGCTTTAAATGCAGCTGTTCCTTTATCATTAGCTAATGTAGAACCTCCTTTATCAGCAGCAACTGATAAGAAAAGTGGCCCCCCTGTTGTTGTAATATCAGGAATAGCAATTTTCCCAACTAGATCTGATCCCCATAAATCGCTCCAATCTTTAATTTCATGCCCTACTTTTTCTTTATCATAAATAATTCCAATACTATTTATTGAAAAAGGTACTCCTCCTCCATTTTGAAAAACTTCTTTTGCTCCATCTGTCAAATTAGCAATGTTTGGAACATCTTTTTCGGTAATTGTTTCGAAAACCCCTTCTGAATTCCCTTTTGTCGATCCCGATTGTGATAACTCAATAACATCAACATTACTTCCACCACTTTGAACTTTTGTAAGACGTTCTGATGCATTTCCTACTTCTAAAGTTATTTTTACACCATTAGCTTCTGCAAATGGATTAATAATATCTCTCTCAACGATATCTTGGCTAAGACCAAATGTTGAAACAACTAGTTCACCAGAACCTTTTGAATTATTTCCTCCTGCAGATGTTGTTTCATTTTTTGAAAGATTCGCTTGACTATTCCCACACCCAGCTAATACTAATAATGCTGCACTTACAATTCCTACAATTTTTTTATTCATTTATTATCTCTCCTTAAAATTTTATTTTTATAAAACAATAATATGTTTAGCTGGAAGTTTAAGTGAAACAGGTACCCCAATTTCAATACTACTAGGACTATTCACTAAAAGAACACCAACATCTGTTTGTACTTCATATTGATAGGCTTTACCCAGGAAAGTTCGTACCATTACTTTACCCAAAACATCTCCCTTTTCCTCTGAAACAATTTCAATATAATCAGGTCGGATTGTTACCATTACATCTCCTTTTTTTTCATGAGATTCTGTTTCAATAGTAATTCCGTTAGAAATTTGTACATGATTATTATCTTGAACTGTTGCTGCAATAAAGTTTTCAAAGCCTATAAATCTTGCTACAAACTCTGTTTTTGGACGTTTATATATTTCCTCCGGTGTTCCGTATTGTTCAATAATTCCATTATTCATCACGGCTACTTTATCTGAAATAGAAAAACATTCCTCTTGATCATGTGTCACAAATAACGTTGTAATTTTAAATTGTTGTTGAATTCTCTTGATTTCTAAACGCATTTGCAATCGCAGTTTTGCATCTAAATTACTAAGTGGTTCATCTAGTAAAAGCAATTTTGGTTCAATAATCAATGCACGTGCAAGTGCAACTCTTTGACGTTGACCTCCGGAAAGTTGTTTTGGATATCGATCGCCTAATTTGTCAAGTCCACAAACTTCAAGCATACGAGTTACTTTTTCATCAATAACAGCTTTACTTTCTTTACGAACTTTTAGACCAAATCCCACATTTTCTGCAACAGTCAAATGAGGAAATAACGCATAACTTTGAAAAACCATACCAAATTGTCTAAGATGAACCGGGACATTTGTCATATCAACCCCATCAAGTTCAAACTTCCCACTATTTTGTTGAAGTAGACCGGCTACAATACGAAGCGTTGTTGTCTTGCCACAACCACTTGGCCCCAACAAAGAAACTAACTCCCCTTTGTTTATTGATAAATTCAAATCTTTTAAAATATGATGCTGTTTATCATAAATCATATTCACATTACTTAATTTTACAAAAGACATAATTTTCTCCTTATGAAATAGATGCTAAGCCTGTAGATTTCTCAATTACAATCATAACTCCTATTGTTACAAACATGAGAATAACTGAGAGTGCTGATACTGACGGATCATAATTAAATTCCATATAACTTAATAAAGTCGTAGGTAACATTGTAACCCCCGGACCAGATAAAAACATTGAAACTGGAACATTATTAAATGAATTTACAAATGCCAACATAAATGCAGCAAAAATTCCCGAGGCAATATTTGGTAATAACACTGTTACAAACGCACGCTTCTTAGTACACCCAAGTGTCCAAGCTGCTTCTTCGATTGATACATCAACTTGTTCCATACTGGAACCCACCACTCGAATCACATACGGAACACTAATAAGGAAATGTCCAATTATTAATCCAGGAATAATCGGTAATCTCAAATTCACTACAATCATTTGAAAAATTGAATATCCTACAACAATTCCTGGGATCAATGTTGGAGATAGAAAAAAAGCATTTAAAAACTTTTTCCCTTTAAAACGGTCTCTCGATAATACATACGCTGATGGAATACCTACAATTAATGCAATCAGCGTTGCTACAATACCTATACTTAAACTCAATTGTAAGCTAGACATAAATGCTTTTGAGGTTAGTGCCATAATATACCAATCAATCGTAAATCCTTTAATCGGAAAAGTAATAATTGCCTCTGTCCCAAAAGATGTTACCACAATAATAATGAGTGGCAAGAATAAGAATAAGAACACTACAATTGCCAACATCGTTAGCCATTTATTTTTACGCAATATCTCCACCCCTCTTATCCATAGATTTTGCCAATAAGTTGAATCCCTTCATCACTATAAATGTAATTACAATCATCACTAAAGCAATTACACTGGCACTTGTCCAATCACCAAGAGCTGTAGCTCTTTGATAAAGAAGTGTTGCTAACATCATTTTTTTATTTCCCCCGAGTAATTGGGGAGTCGTGTAAGCAGTAAGCGTACCAGTAAATACAAGAACACTTCCAACAAGCATCCCAGGTAATGATAAAGGGAAAATAATTTTTAAAAATATCTTTATAGGACTTAGCCCCAGTGTTGAAGCTGCCTCAAGAATATCATCATCAACATTTTCTAGAACACCGATAAGAGTCATTACCATTGTAGGTAAGAATAAATATACTGAACCAATAATAATAGAGAAATCTGTATATAATAACGTTATTGGTTCTTTTATAATTCCCCATTGCAACAACAAACTATTAATAACACCATTTTTACCAAGTATTGTAATCCATGCAAAACTTCGTATAACCGAGTTCGTTAACAACGGAAATAATGTTAATGCTATCAAAATACCTTTCCATTTCTTAGAAACTCCAGATATAACATAAGATACAGGTAACCCAAACACTGCACATATCAGTGTTACAAAAAAAGAATTTACTAATGTACGCCACAATACTCCCATAAAATAAGAATCTTTAAAAAATTCACTATAAAGCTGAAACGAAAAACTATTTCTCGGAAAAAATGTTGGAATAAGACTAGAAAGTAGAGGAAGCACTAAAAAGAAACATAAAAGTACTACTCCTGGGAATATCAATATATATCGAACATTATTTCTCATAAAAAATCTCCTCGTTCGTATTTTGTTACAATTATACTATCTCGATAAATAATTTTCAAGAAAATTCAAGATAAAAACAAACAAAATGCATCTCAATTTTTACTATTATTCGTCAAAAACAATATTGTCTCTATTTATGATTATTATCTTCAACTCTCATTCATTTTTTACCAGACACAAAACGGATGTATAAATTTTCATTTGAACCAACATAAACACAAAATTACTAAAGGTATGCTTACTTCAAATTATCCTTTAAAACAAATAAAAAGTTATGCCCATTTTGATTAACTAAAATAAGCATAACTTTTTACTTTATATTCATAATCTTACTGCAACTCTTCCACAAAAGTACAAACTGCCTCAAACGCATGTTTTGAAGCTAGTTCAAGAGTTGCCTCAAATGTATCTGGAGCTTCTCCTCCAACATGATCACTTACACCACGAACATTCAACACAGGAATGTCATAGAAATGAGCAACTTGCGCTAATGGTGTTGATTCCATATCACTTGCTACAATATCCGGTAAAAGTTCACGAATATTTTGTACCGTTTCAATCGAGCTCATAAAAGAATCACTCGTTGCAATAAAACCACTATGAATTCCAAATTCTGTAATACGCTCCTGTAAAATGCGAACAACTCTTTCCTTCAATTCACTATCTACGGGATACGATTCTGGCATTTGAGGAACTTGACCCCATGCATAATCAAAACCTGTCGCATCCACATCACTATATCCAAATTTCGTTGAAACAATGACATCTGCAAGCGCAAAATCTTCATTAAAACTCCCCGTAGTTCCCGTATTAATGATTAGTTCCGGTTGAACCTTATCACAAAGCCAAGCTGCTGTAGCAGCAGCATTCGCTTTTCCAATACCAGATTGAACAAGATATAGATTCTCATGAACTTCAAGAATTCGAATCGGACCTTTTGAAAACACTACTTTTCTTAGTGCGTAGTGTTCTTCAAATGGATGAAGCTCTTCTTTCATTGCAGCAACAATCGCTATTTTCATCGATTATTTACCCCACACTTCAGAAATAGGTTTCTTCACTTCTACTTTTGTTCCTTGGAATTTATCTGAAATGAATTTTTGAACATCTGCATCATGATATAAATCTACTAATTTCTTATAATCATCATTAGATTCATTTCCACTCTTCACAACAATCACATTAATACTTGTAATAGTAGATTCATCTGCTTTTTCATAGAATAAAGCATCTTTCAATACATTTAATCCACCTTCAAGGGCAATAGTATTTCCGATAGCAATTAAATCTACATCATCTAGCACACGAATACTTGTAGTATCATCAATTAATAAAAATTCAAAGTTTTTCTTATTTTCTACGATATCACTTGGAGTACCAGTACCTTCTTTGAAATCTGCTGGCAACTTAATTAAACCAGCTGTTTCTAACAAACGTAGTGCACGTGTTGTATTATAAGGATTATCTGGAATTGCAATTTTAGCGCCATTTGGCAGGTCATTTAATGATTTTACTTTTTTCGAATAAAGTCCCATTGGTTCGATATAAGTTGTTCCAATTGGTGTTAGTTTAGAACTATTGGATTCATTAAATCCTTGTAAATATCCAATCGATTGAAAGGCATTTGCATCTACGGAACCTTCAGCAACTGCTTGGTTTAATGGTACACCCCCATTTAATTCTTCGACTTCAATTTTTAATCCTGCTTTTTTCGCTTGATCTGATTCTGCAATATGTCTCCAAATATCCGCATCAGAACCAACAGAAGCAACTTTTACTGTTTTTAATTCTGATTTTGAATTTGAAGTTGTTGAGTTTGATGTAGTTTGATTGCTGCAAGCAGCTAATGCTACAACTGCTGAAAGTGCCAATAAAGATTTTGTAATAGTTTTTAAGTTCATAAGGAAATCCCTCCGTTTAGATATTTACTAATTATTGAATAAATAAATGTCATTAAATTACTTTACGTTCAAATGGATCAATACTGATTCCTTGTTCTAATACTTGTTTAGCATATTCTTTTGCTCCAAATAAAGAGTGATCACGATAGTTTCCGCATTGAACGGCAGAAACACCTTGAATATCTTCCAATTGAATCTTTTCAACAATTTGTTCTAAAGTTGATTTTAATGCACGAGCAATATCTTCTGAAGAACGTTCTTCCCAGAGAATTAAGTGGAATCCTGTACGACAACCAAATGGTGAAATATCAATAATCCCATCGATACGATCACGAAGTAAATCTGCTAATAAGTGCTCAAAGGTATGAATTACCCCTGTCGGCATTTCTTGTTTATTTGGTTGTAAAAAGCGAATATCAAAATTTGAAATAACATCTCCTTTTTTCCCGTATTCATTTGAAATTAATCTCACGTAAGGTGCAATCACCTTGTTGTGATCTAATGTAAAGCTTTCTACTTCAGCCATATTGAATTCCTCCTGTCATGATAAAAAAAGAATAAAACTTCTAATAAAAGAACCGTTCTCACTCTTTTTTATATCATTTCAATTAAGTTATATCGAAATTATACAGTAGTCCCCCTTGAAATTCAACGTAAAAACGAACTTTACCTTATACTAAATTAATATAGTTCGTTATTCGCTTTAGCTATATCTGTACAAATCCCATATAAATCAACTATATCAATTGTTTGTGAATGATTCTGAACATAAAAACTAGTTTACCTCTAACCTCACCGACACTTTTTATTCACTCCCTCTTTAAATTAGCTCAAAAACAAAAAAGCCTGGGATCAATCCCAGACCTTCTCTCTATTATCCTAAAGTTTGCACTTTCACACCATCCGGTGTTCCAATTAAAACTGTTTCCGTCATATTTGTAAATAATCCTTGTTCCACTACTCCTGTTAAAGCTTTTAATTCTGCTCCGAATGCCACAGGATCTTTGATTGGGAATACGTCTAAGTCAATAATATAATTTTGACTATCTGTTAAATAACGTTCTCCGTTTTCTAACACTCGGAATTTTGGACGATATCCTTTTGCTTCGAATTTTTGGAATAATTGTTCTGAACCATACGGAATTACTTCTACTGGAAGTGGGAAGCGTCCTAAATAATCCACCATTTTAGATTCATCGACAATCCAAATAATACGTTTTGATTGCTCTGCAACAATTTTTTCAAATAGTAAAGCACCACCGCCCCCTTTAATTCCTGAAAAATCAGGAGCAATTTCATCTGCTCCATCAACTGTTACATCAATGAAATCTACTTCATCTACACTCTTCAATGGAATCCCTAGCTTCTCAGCTTGTTCCTTTGTACGTTTTGAAGTCGTTACACCAATAATGTCTAAGCCTTCTTCTTTTACACGTCTACCAATTTCTTCTACAAAATAATAAGCTGTAGAACCTGTTCCTAGACCTACTGTCATACCTGATTCAATATAAGTTGCGGCCTGTTTGCCGACCATCTCTTTCATGTTCACACGCATACCCTCCAATATGATTCAACTATCCTTATTATAGCATAAATTTTTTTACTCGTTTCAAATCTTCTTGTAATTGTTCATAGATTTGTCGTAATTCTTCAGCAGATAAATTTAATTCTACTTCAACAGTTTTCGTTTGTGATTTCTCCTCTTCTGCTTGATATTGAAACACTTCTTCTTCATCTAATTGAGCTAAGTCAATTCCAATCACTTGAGAAGCCGTTGTTAAAATATTTTCTGGAGCAATGACCCATGTCATGACGTATTCATCTTCTAAATTTTCTAATAACACTGCTAATCTGGATTGTTCAAACTCTGAAGAATACTCTTCTCCTTTTTCTAATAAGTTCTTCATCGCCTCCAGGCATTCTTCCAATTGTGCTGCAGATAATAAGTTGATTACTTCTTGATAAGCTTGTTCTTGATGAGAAACTTGTAAGAAAATATCTGTTTGAATGTTGTGAGTTTGAGGATGGATAGCTAAAAATTTTAATTCAAATATAAAATCTCCTTCTGAAATCTTCATGCGCTCACCTCTTTCTTCGTTTAATTGCCATATCTATAGTACAAGTTTCTCTTTCATGTTTCAATCATTTCAAAGAAAAAAGGCTGGAGTTTCTCCAACCTTCTAACGTAATATTTCAATGACATCTTTATTCGCAGCAGATTTAGCAGGAAATACGCTAAATACAATTCCGATAAAGACAGATACTCCAACTGTTAAAGCTACTGCTGTCCAGTCGGTATAAATTTTAAATGGTAAGAAATTCGAAATCAGCATTGCAATCAAGACACCTGTTACATATCCGATAATTCCACCAATAGAAGTAATCATAATTCCTTCTAATAAAAATTGTAGTTGAATCGAACCTTTAGTAGCTCCCATTGCACGACGAATCCCAATTTCTTTTGTTCGTTCAGATACTGAAATATACATCATATTCATCACGCCTACACCTGCAATGAATAGAGAAATTCCGGCTACTGCTGAAACAAAATAAGTTAATCCATCTAACACTTTTCCAATAATATCCATTTGAGCCGCTACGTCAATAAAAGTATATTTCCCTGAAGTATGTTTTGAACCCACTTCATTCAAATGAGTTTCTACTTTTTTAGCAACATCTTTTGCGACATAGCCTGGTTTAACAAATACTTTTAGCCCATTCACATTTTCTTCTTTTTTATGATAATGTTGATGAGTGGTAGCTGGAATATGGACGGCTTTATAAGGATCTGCACCAGTAAAAATAGCTTGCAAAGCATCTACTTTACTCGTTGGTTTTACCCCTTTAATATAGTACACTTCTCCATCAATCGTTACCCCATGTCCTAGCGCTTGTTTTGGCCTAGAAAATAATAATTCCGCTAATGATTCATCAATAATCGCTACTTTTTTATTCGCATCAATATCTACTTGGGAAATGTTTTCTCCAACCGTCAAAGATTCTTTTGTTGCAGATTTTTCTAACCCCAGTACAACATGTTCTGTCGATTTCTTTGTTGGAATCGAAACACCGAAAATATAATTTTGTTCCTTGGTTTCAGGAATTTCCGTCCCCGAAACTCCTTCAATACTTTCTACACCAATACGGTCTTGTTTTGAAAAAGCTTTTTCTACTTTTCGAACAGATTGTGGATTATCAGGTTGATAGAAAAATTGTACAGTTACTTTCCCATTATCTTCACCAGCTAATCCTGAAATAGCCATTTTTTGGAATCCTTTCCCAAGACTCATAATCGTAATAACAGCTGCAATTCCGATAATAATTCCTAACATCGTTAAAATTGTACGACGAGCATTTCCTTTTAAAGAATGCAAAGCGGATCCTAATAATACACTAAATTTCATGTAGAATCCCCTCCTTTTGTTCATGAATCACTCCATCAATTACATGGATAACTCGAGAACAATACTTCGTCAATGTTGGATCATGCGTCACCATTACAATCGTTACACCATCTTCACGATTTAAACGATATAAAATATCCATAATACTCGCAGAAGTTTTACTATCCAACGCTCCTGTTGGTTCATCAGCAATAATGAATTTTGGACTATTCACGAGTGCTCGTGCAATTGCCACTCTTTGTTTTTGACCACCTGAAAGATGGCGAGGATATTTTTCTAATTTATCTCCTAGACCTACTTTTTCAAGTGCTTGTTTTACTTTTGTATGAGTTTGGCGTGGTGTTAATCCACGATATAATAAAGGTAGACGAACATTTTCTTCAACTGTTGCTTGTTCAATTAAGTTGAAATCTTGAAAAACAAATCCAACGGTAGAATTGCGTACTTTGGAAATTTGATTATCACTCAAATTGGAAACAGACTCATCGTTAAAAGAATATTTTCCTTCATATTTAGAATCTAGGAATCCTAATATATTAATGAGGGTAGATTTCCCAGAACCCGAAGGCCCCATTATTCCAACAAATTCTCCTTGGGCAATAAGAACCGTCACATCATTTAATACATGTAACTGCTCATCTCCAACTTTATAATATTTATGAATATGTTCTAATTTAATCATGGGACTTCACCGACTCTTCCAATTGTGTAGAAGACACCGCTGCTCCATCTGTAATGTCTGAATCTGGATTTGCAATCACTTTATCTCCAATACTTAATCCTTCTTGAACAATCCATTGGAATCCTTTTTTCACACGTTTAATATTTTTGCGTTTAGCTACCCCATTATCATATAAATACACATATTCTTGTTCTCCATCTTTTTGAATCGCTTGTTCTGTTAATACTACTCCTTTTTGAGGGATTTTTACTTGAACAGTAAATCCATTTGGAAGAGAAATTTCTGGTTTTACAATTACATCATAACGAGCAACACTATGACCTCCACCACTAGAAGCTGAACTTGGAGAAGTTGGCAAAGCTGGCACTGGATTAGCACCACTTCCTGATGGATCAGTAGAAACAAATGAAATCGTTCCTTTAATCTCTCGATCTTGAGCTTTCACATAGATCGTTACAGAAGCTCCCTTTTCAACTGATTCATAATCATATTCAGAAACAGTTGTTTTCGCTTCGCTGTCTTTACTTGTAATTTTAATGAAGGCTAATTGTACATTTGTTTTTCCTTCTGGATTAATGCTAATGGTTCCTGCAATATCTGCTGTTACACTTGAGCTTGTTTTTTTAGAAAGACGTTCGATTTTTGTGTTTACATCTTCAATATTATTGTTCATGTCACGAATCGCTTTTTGAGTACCCTCGATTGCTTGATCAAAGGCTGTTGTATCCATAGCTCCTACATGAGTTGTTTGATTCGTAGCACCTTGTTGATTTTGAGTAGGGACTTCTTTTTCTAACTCTTGTTTTGCTTGAGCTTTACGATTCTTTTGTGTTTCTAATTCTTGATAGAGACGATCACGTTCAGCTACTAGACGACTTACTTGTCGATTTAAATCGGCAACTTCATCACTAATGGTTTCATTATCATATTCAAATAACACATCGCCTGCTTCTACTTCTTGACCATCTGTTACTTTTACTTGAGCGACTTGCCCTTTTTGAGGGTCCACATGATAGCTTTGCTCTTTAGCCGTTTCAATATTTCCATCTAATACTAAAGGCTCCTGTTCGGTTAACTCCATAATTGTATAATGGTGTTCTTCTTTCTTTTCTGGAGAGCGTAATTTTAAAAATCCTAATACGATTACAATAACGGCTCCTAATACCATTACGCTAATCATGCTCCATTTTAATGTTTTACTCATTGATAACTCTCCTTAACGTTTCACTACTTCTTGTGCCCATTTTTGGTATGTCATATATAACCATGCTAGTAATCCAGCAATAATCGCTGGGATAACAAAAGTAGTTACGCTGAATTTTTGATGATTGAAAATATTATTAGCAATTTGCATTAAAATTGAAAAGACATGAATTCCAATCACATAAAAGAATAAATTCTTATCTGGTAATGCTTGAGTTTTAGCACTCTTTCCAATTTTGTGATATAAAATTGTTGCAAAAATACATAATAAGAAGAATAATAGGAAAACTGCTACTCCAACTCCAGCTGTTTCAAAATTATGTTCTACACCCTGTTTTGCTAATTCTTCTTGCACACTTGGAACAAATGTAGACGCCACTCCAATTAATACAAAGAGATTCGCAAAAATTCCAATAATATTCCAAACTTTTAATCCAGTAGCAATTTTACTAACTACACCTGCATATTGTTCAACTTTTTGTGTATCCATGTTTCATTCCTCCTAACAGTTGTTTTCAACCTTCTAAACATTACATCATTTTTATTTTTTCGCTACTTCTTGTGCCCATTTTTGGTAGGTTACATATACCCATGCTAGTAATCCGGCAATAATGGCTGGAACAATATAAGCAGTGAAATCAAATCCTGACGGACTAATAAATTGACTTACAATTTGAATTACAATTGAAAATGCATGAATTCCAATCGCAAAGTTTAATAAATTTTTATCTGGTAATTGTTGTTGTTTCACACTCTTTCCAATCTTATGATATAAAATCGTTGAAAAAATACATAGTAATAAATAAATTACAACAATAGCCCCACTCAAACCAATCGTTTCCGTATTAAAGGCTGGATTATTTAATTTTGCTAATTCTTCTTGAGTATTTGGCAATAATAGAAATACTAGTCCTGCTGTTGCAAAACCATTCCCAACAATTCCAATAATATTCCAAACTTTTAACCCCGTAGAAACTTTTCTTACAACTCCTGCATATTGTTCAACTTTTTGTGTATCCATGATACATTCCTCCTCAAAACTTTTTAAAAAAGAATAGGTTAGTTACTCTTTTAGCTAACTATATACCTAGCATCCTTTTTTGTCAATACGTTTCTTTATTTTTTATTACGCTTATTATACACCCGTTGTTCCCGTTTTCATATAGGAATATTTCTTATTTAATCATTCTTAAGAATAATAAAAAACGCTCTTTCAAAAAGAACGTTTTCTTCACTCTATTAATCTTCTAATTCACAGACAAGCGCTTGATAGCCAGCAAGAGAAAGTTGATCTCCTTGTCCATTCATTTGTGCTGGAATATTGGCTAGCAATACTTTTCTTACAGGCGTTGACAAAGTTACTGTTTGAGGTTCTGCTTGATAATTAACTAATACAAGCACACGTTTTTCCCCACGTCTCTCATAAGCAATCATGTTTTTCACTTCTTCTAAAACAGGAACAAATTCCCCTTCACGAATGGTTAATCCATAAACTTCATCACGATATAAAGCAGTTAGCGCTCTATAATAGTTCAAGATAGATTGTGGGTTATTTTCTTGTTCCTCTACATTAATCTCTCTTTGCGGCTGTTTTGAAACAAGCCAAGCTTTTCCAGTTGTAAATCCTAACTTCTCCTCACTATTCCATTGCATTGGCGTACGAGCATTATCACGACTATATTTTGAAATAGCCTTCAACGCTTCTTCATCCGTTAGCCCCGCCTCTTTAGCAACATGATATTCGTTTAATGTATTAATATCATCAAATTCATCAATCGATTCGAAAATTTGATTTTCCATCCCAATCTCTTGCCCTTGATAAATAAACGGAATTCCTTTACGAAGCATTTGCACTGTGGCAAGAGCTTTTTTACTAATTTCTGTCACTTCACCTTCAGGAATGTAATGAGAAACTCCACGTGGCTCATCATGGTTTTCAATAATCGTTGATAATACACCAATAGAATCCGCACGACGATGCGCCTTAAAAATACTATCTTTTAATTCTTCTGCAGTAGGTAAATCATGGCTATACCAGCCATTTCCTTTTTGTCCTAAAATCGTTTGTTTAAAATCAAAAATAGACGAGAATACTCCCTCTTCGCCAATAAAGAAATGTAATTCTTCATCCGTTTCATTAAATACTTCTCCTACTGTAAAAGCATGATAGCGCGCAAATGTTTTTTCCTTCATTTCTTGTAAAAATGGTTCAATTGGTTGCGCATTCGCTAATGAATAACGAACAGGAACAAGTCCATTTTCTTGTTCAGATGGTAATGAACGCCATTCTAAATCCTTTTTAATATTAATAATGGCATCAATACGGAATCCCCCGATTCCTTTGTCTAACCACCAATTAATCATCGTATAAATTTCTTCACGTACGACAGGATTTTGCCAATTTAAATCAGGTTGCCCTTTATGGAATGAGTGTAAATAATATTTATTCGTTCCAGGAACTTTATCCCACACACTGCCTCCAAAATAAGTTTCCCAGTTATTTGGTTCTTTTTCACTTTCAATAAAATAGAAATAATCTGCATAGGGGCCATCTGGATCTGCTAATGCTCTTTGAAACCATTCATGTTGATCAGAACAGTGGTTAACAACCAAATCCATAATAATCGAAATACCACGTTTTTTTGCTTCAGCAATTAGTTCTTCCATATCTTCCATTGTTCCAAATTGCGGATCAATCGCATAATAATCGGCAATATCATATCCTTGATCTACAAATGGACTCTTATATACAGGAGACAACCATAAAATATCAATTCCCAAACTTTGTAAGTAATCGAGTTTTTCGATAATTCCTTTTAAATCACCAATTCCATCTCCATTACTATCATTAAAACTTTTTGGATAAATTTGATAAGCTACTTTGCCTTTCCACCAATCTTTTTCCATCATTGGTAGCCTCCTTCACAATCGTTAATGACTTTATTCTGATACAATTTTTTCATACTGTCAAGCAACAAAAAAAGAGATAAACGATTGTCTCCGTTTATCTCTTTTCATTTAATCATTTATTTATTTTTTTCGATACTGATAATATTTATAAGCGTATTCTATACTACGTCCTAGAAAAACAATTCCTAAAACAACAAGTGATCTTTTATATAGAAACGTTAAAGTAATCAGTACAACTGCAATAACTCCCATTATAATTGCATATGTTAAATTCTTCATCCTAAAATCTCTCTCATTCATCTACTTTTTTCTGTTTATCTTTAACATATCGATACGCATTAAAAGCACTAGAAATTCCAAACAAAGCAGCAACTAATGCATACCATTTATTATCCACCACTGCTAGCAATGCGAATGAAAGAGTACATAATGCATAAATAATCGTATTCCATAAATACAAAGGAATGTTTTTCATCTGCCTGTCTCCTTATTTCAATTTATCATGTTCATAAGTATGAACTAATTCTAAGCCTTTAAACTGTTGCTGTCTTAATGCTTCATAAACAACAATTGCTGCTGTATTCGATAAGTTTAAGGAACGAACATGAGTATCATTCATCGGTAATCTTAAACAACTCTCTTCATGTTCACGCATAAATTCTTCTGGTAATCCTGTTGTTTCTTTTCCAAAAATGAAAAATTGCTCTTCATCCTTTGCCAAATCGACTTCATCATAAGTATGATTAGCAAATTTTGTAATTAAATAAATAGGACGATTGCCTAAATACTCCATAAATGCTTCTAGCGAATCATGATACGTAATATCCACATCATTCCAATAATCTAAACCCGCACGTTTCAAATGCTTATCATCTGTTGAAAATCCTAATTGCCCCACTAAATGTAGCGGTGAATTTGTTGCTGCACAAGTACGTGCAATATTTCCCGTATTCGCTGGAATTTGTGGTTCAAATAATACAATATGATTAATTGTCATAAGATCCCTCCTCAGAATTTTTTGGTAGTTTTTCGTGTAATGTTTGAATCGCTTCTTCTAATTCAGTCACTAACTCTGTTTCTTCCTTCGTTGTCGCTTCAACTTTTCGAGCTTTTTCTAACATTTCTGTAAAATAATGAATTAGTTCTTCACTCGACTCACTAATAATCTCACTCACAGCCCAAGCTGCCGTTCCTTTCATGACAGGGCGCATATCTTCCTTCATCACTTTCAACAATAGCGGAACAGCTGTTTTATCACGGTAATTCGCTAGCGCAATAATGGCATTTCTCTGTAGTGGCTTCTTCCCTCGCCACGAACCAGCCATCTTTCCAAACCGTTCTTTAAACTCCTTATTCGAAATCGTCACTAATGGTTTTAACAATGGATGTGTTTCTTCCACAGACGGTTCCATTTCAGGATGTAAATGAAAATCTTTTCCTTTATTATACGGACAAACTTGTTGGCAAATATCACAACCATAAATGACATGTCCCATTTTTTTACGATATTCCTTCGGCATAAAGCCTTTCGTTTGTGTTTGATACGATAAACAACGTTGCGCATTCATTTTACCATTTCCTAATAAAGCATTGGTCGGACAAAAATCTACACAGCGTGTACAATCTCCACAGCCGTAGTCAACGGGAGCATCCACTGGAAATTCAATATTCGTAATTAATTCTCCCAAATAAACATAGGAACCAAATTCCTTTGTCACTAATAAACCATTTTTTCCAACAAAACCTATACCAGCTCGTTCAGCAACACGAACATCGATTAATTCTCCTGTATCCACCATTGGTTTAAACGCAACATCTTCTTGATCCACTTCACTTTTAATATATTCAATTAAAGCTTCCATTCTTCTAGATAAAATAAAATGGTAATCTTCTCCCCAAGAAGCTCTTGCAAAAGCTCCACGACGCTCACCTCTCACACGTTCAGGTTTCTGACTTGGTAAAGTAGGATATGCAAGGGCAATTGAAATAATTGTCTTAGGAGAATCAAAAATCTTCTCTGGATAAATTCGCTCTTCTAAAATTGGATGTTCAAATCCAGTTGTATGTCCTAATTCTTTAGATTCTTGCATTCCTTGAGCTAAATGATCAAAGGGTACTGCAGAAGCAAATCCGATTTTATCGATACCTAATTCCTTACTTTTCTTTTGAATTTTTTCTTTTAAAAGAGCTGTATCCATCGTTTCACTTCCTTTCACTTTCCTTAATTACTTTACCTATTGTAACTCATTTTCCATAAAAAAACGATAAAAAAAAACGCTAGCCTTCGGTGTCAATCACGGCGAAAGTTAACGTTAGTCTAGAGAGTCGATTATTTAGCAAATTCTTACTAAATAAAGCGATGAATTTATCTTAACTTTTTTTTATAAAAAAATCAACATTTTTTATAAAAAAAGAATGAATTCCTTATCGAAATTCATTCTTCATTCATATTATAATCCAAAGTTAATATATGTTGCTTGAGCTGCAACGCCTGCTGGAATTGTACGAGTTGAAATTACGTTTAATCCTTGTACGTTCATTTCAGAAATGAATAATGAACCATCAGCATTTACACGTTCAACGAATCCAACGTGACCATATACAGGGTCTGCTCCACCTACACCACGTTGGAATACAATTGCTGTACCTGCACGAGGAGTTGAAGAAACTCCATAACCTGCTGCTGCAGCGTTTGCTGGCCATTCAGCTGCATTTCCTAGTCCTGTAGTTCTAATTGGAGAACCTAATTGAGCAAAACGATTATACATATAATAAGTACATTGTCCGAAATATCCACCATTTAAAGCTGCTACAAATGATGGGTCTGGAGATGCAAACGATCCTCCAACAACAATGTTTGATGATTTAGCTACAGCTGCTTCACTCTTAGCAGCGGCTGTTACAGGAGTTGCTGCTGTTGCCGCACCAGGTGTTGCTGCTGCTTGTGCAACTGCTTCTTCTGTTGCTTTTAACATTGCTTCTTTAGCTGCTTCTGCTGCTTTTTGTGCTGCTGCTTTTTCAGCATCTGCACGAGCTTTTTCTGCTGCTAATCTTTCTTTTTCTTGAACTAAGCCATCACGAGCTGCAATTGCTTCTAATTCTTCATTTGAAAGATTTGCTAAAGTCGCTTTATGTCTATTAAATGTTGCACTTAACTCAGTTTGTAAGTTTTGTAACTGCGCTTCATTTGCTTCTTGTTGTACTAAGTTAGCTTTTTGAGCTTCTTCTTTTGTTTCAACTTGCTCTTTATCACGAGCTTGTTCTTGCATTAATTGACGATTCGCACCTACTAAGTCAACAATTACTCCAATACGATTCACTACATCTGTAATTGAATCTGCATTTAGTAAGAAATCAACATATGAACGAGCTCCATTTACTTGTACCGCACGAGCTTGATCTTTTAATCGTTCATTACGTTCTGCAATTAATGTTTCAAGTTTTGAAATTTCTGCTTTCAATACTTCTAAGTTAGCTTTAGCAGTTTCTTGTTCTGCTTGTACCGAATTAATTCTTGATTGTACATTTGATAAATCTTGAGATAATTGGTCTACTTGACTTGCCACTGCTTGTTTTTGATTGTTTAAATTTTGAATTTGAGAATTTGCTGTGTTAATTTGTGAATCAATATCTTGAGCGTTTACTGAAGGCGCTAATGTACCTAATGCTAACGCTGTTCCTGTTACTACGAATGTTAATAACCTTTTATTCAAATGATTCCCTCCAAACTTTTGTTACTATATATAAGCTGCACTAATTGAAAAGTGCTTATAATCTTGACTGGTACCATCATAACATACGACTAAAGGCTTATGTTAAAATTCGCAGAATTGTATTTACATTGTAACAAAACTGTAATATTTCGTTTTAAAGTTGATATAATTACATTTCTACCACTATGATTTGTCACATTTCTCATGCTACGGAGATATAAACCTATTTTAATTTTACTAAGAAATATTTTTTCTTACCACGACGAACTAGTACAAAACGTCCTTCAAAGGATTGTTCTGGAGTCCATACATGTTCTAAATCTGTAATTTTTTCTCCATTAATTGAAATTGCACCATTTTGAATGTCCTCACGAGATTGACGACGGCTTGGCTCAATTCCTAAATCAACTAACCATGTTGCTAAGTTTTGTTCTACTTTTTCGCTTTCAAATGTTGGCATATTTTTGAAGCCTTGTTCAATCTCATCGGCATTTAATTGTTGAACATCTCCAGTGAATAAAGCATTTGTAATTTTTAACGCATCTTGTAAGGCTGCTTCACCATGTACAAAACGTGTCACTTCTTCTGCTAAGCGTTTTTGTGCTTGACGTTTATGTGGTTCTTCTTGTACAGAAACTTCTAACGCTTCAATTTCTTCTTTTTCTAAGAATGTAAAGTATTTAATATATTTAATCACATCACGGTCATCTTGGTTTAACCAGAATTGGTAGAATTCATATGGAGTTGTTTTTTCTGGATCTAACCATACTGCACCACCAGCTGATTTTCCAAATTTAGTTCCGTCAGATTTCAGCATTAATGGAATTGTTAATCCATAAGCACGAGCTTCTGCTCCTTCCACTTTACGAATTAATTCTAAACCGGCTGTAATATTTCCCCATTGATCAGCTCCACCAATTTGAACTTGAACATCTTCTTTACGGAACAATTGTAAAAAGTCGATGGATTGTAAAATTTGGTAAGAAAACTCTGTAAATGAAATCCCTACTTCTAAACGGCTAGCGACAACATCTTTTGCTAACATTGTATTTAAGTTAAAATGTTTCCCGTAATCTCGTAAGAAGTCTAATAATGATAATTCTTTTGTCCAATCATAGTTATTCACTAAGCGAACTGCTTCTTGGTCTTCTTGACTTGTTAAGAATAAACGTTTCATTTGAGCTGTCAATTTTTCTACATTATGTTGTACTTGTTCTTTTGTTTGCAGAACACGTTCACTTGTACGTCCACTTGGATCTCCAATGGAACCTGTCGCTCCTCCAATCACAATGACTGGACGGTGCCCCGCTAATTGGAAACGACGTAAAATCATAAATGGAATTAAATGTCCAATATGCATACTATCTCCTGTTGGATCCACACCACAGTATAGTGAGACTGCCTTTTCTTGCGTTAATTGACGCAAACCTTTTTCATCTGTCATTTGATTAATGGCACCACGCCACATTAAATCATCAATAATATTCATACAAATCCTCCTTATATTGTTGCAATTTTCTTACACAGTTTTCTAGCAAATAAAAAAGTCCCTAATAGCCCAAAAGCTATTAGGGACGACTTTGCCGTGTTACCACCCATATTGTAGTTAAAAACTACCTCTCAAATCCTTATCGCGGATAGACGCTGTTTGTCACAGTTTGCTCTCAAGTGTATTTCGATTCTAGGTTGGATTGTCTTGCACCTACCGACAATTCTCTTTTTGCTCCGATGCTAGTCTCTACTGCGCTTGATCATTGCTCTCGATTTAATTGTTATCAGTATACTGACAATCTTTGAAACTGTCAACTGCTTTTCCTAGCGAATCCAAGCTCCCGTTGCATCTACTTGATAGCCATCTGCTGTTTTTTCAGAAACAGCCATTTGACCATTTTCTTTTAGGAAATACCATTTCCCAGATGACTCAACCCAGCCTGTCTTCATTTCACCTGATGGTGCAAAATAATACCAAGCATCATTCCATTGCACCCAACCTGTTTGCATGCTACCTGAAGTGTTGAAGTAATACCATTTTCTATCTACTTGAACCCAGCCAGTTTCCATTGCACCAGATTCATTTAAGTAATACCAAACTCCATTCAGCATTTTCCAACCTGTTTGCATTCTTCCAGATGTATCGAAATAATACCATTTATCTTTTACTTCTACCCAACCTTTTGAAACAACACCACGTTCTGGAATGTAGTACCAATGTCCATCATCGAACACCCATTTTTCTTGTAAATAGCCTTGTTCATTAAAGTAAAAATAACCTTTATCTGGTACAGATGTATGAATATCATCGCCTTCAACAGCATTAATCATTCCTTGTTGGACAACTGGCAATACTTGCCATCCTTTTACAGGTTTGAAGTTATCCCCAATAAATACCCAAGTATTGTCTACCGCCTGCCATTTTAACGCACGTTTTCCATCACGATATAATACTTTGCTGCCGTCTTTTTCAACTTTCCATTCAGGCGTACTATATCTAAATGGTTGTCCACACTTCGATACAGGTACATGTGCATCCCCTTTAACAAGAGCTGTCTCTTCCACTGCACATTTTGAAATGATCCCTTCATTTTCAGCTGCTTGCACATTTTGTGTCACCGCAACAGTTGATAACGCCATCGCACCTAATAAAAACTTCATTTTACTCATCATTTTTCACTCCCCTTTACTTATGTGAATATTATAGCAAATTCTTCTTTTATTTGTCTATATCCGATGGACATATAATAAAGAAGTATATTTCCCATTTTAAAATAGCGAATCGTTATGTTTCTAAGTTCATTTCATCTTTATACAAAAATAGGGCTCGCCCTCAGATAGAAATCTATCGTCAGACGACTGCCCTATTCAATTAAAATTGTTATTATTTATTAACGTTTTCCCATTTCCAGCTTACTACTTCTGGAATATCTTCACCGTGTTCACGGATATAGCTGTGGTGGAATTCCACTGTTTCATCCATTTTCGCAGCAAATTCGCTAGCTTTGTCACCATATACAGCAACTGCAGCATCTTTTGCAACGTGGAAGCGGTCCATTTCAGAAAGAACACGCATATCGAATGGAGTTGTAATATCTCCGTTTTCACGGTAACCATGGATATGAACATTGTGGTTATTACGATCGAAGAATAAATCACGAATCATACCTTCATATCCGTGGAAGCAGAATACTACTGGTTTGTCAGCTGTAAATAATTTATCGAATTCTTCATCAGATAAACCGCGAGGGTCAACTTTTGGAGAACGTAATTTTAAGATATCTACAACGTTGATGAAGCGGATTTTCAATTCTGGGAATTGTTTATGCAAGATTGAAATACCTGCTAATGCTTCTAAGTTTGGTTCAGTACCTGCAGCAGCAATCACTACATCTGGCTCTTCGCCATCTTTTACAGTTGAAGCCCAGTCAATTACTTTATATCCTTCGCTTACTAATTCTTTAGCTTCTTCTACTGAGTAGAATTGAGGACGTGGGTGTTTAGATGAAACGATTAAGTTAATTTTATCTTCTGAACTTAAAGCTTCAGCCATAACTGCCATCAAGCTGTTTGTATCTGCTGGTAAATATTCACGTACGAATTCTGGTTTTTTCTCAGCTAAGTGAGTTAATAAACCTGGATCTTGGTGAGTATATCCATTGTGGTCTTGTTGGAACACTGTTGATGTTGCAATCAAGTTTAATGATGGATAATTTTTACGCCATGGAGCGTGAGTTTTAGATTTACGTAACCATTTGAAGTGTTGAGTAATCATTGAGTCTACTACACGTAAGAATGATTCGTATGAAGCGAAGAATCCGTGACGACCTGTTAATACATATCCTTCTAAGAATCCTTCTGCTTGGTGTTCTGATAATTGTGAATCGATAACACGACCAACTGGTGAAATCCATTCATCATAGCTTTCATCACGACGACCAACCCATTGACGGTTCGTTGCTTTAAACACTTCGTTTAGACGGTTAGATTTAGTTTCATCTGGTCCGAAAATACGGAAGTTTTCTGGGTTAGCTTTTACTAAGTCAGCTGCAAATTTACCAAATTCAATCATATCTTGTTTTTGGATAGCACCTGGAGTTGAAGTGTCAACAGCATGTTTCGTCCAATCAGTAATTTCCATTGGTTTTACAACCCCTGCATTAGTGATTGGGTTCATGCTCATACGACGGTCACCTTTTGGTGAAATAGCAGCAATTTCTTCTACTAATTTTCCGTTTTCATCGAATAATTCTTCTGGACGGTATGATTTCAACCAGTCTAATAATGCATCGATGTGTTCCATTGATTCACCTGATACTGGAATTGGAACTTGGTGAGCACGGAATCCACCTTCGATTGGTTCGCTGTTCCATTCTTTTGGACCAGTCCATCCTTTTGGTGTACGTACTACTAATACTGGCCAATGAGGCATTGTTGCTTCTTCAGCTTTTTTAGCACGAGCTTCTTTTTGGATTGCTTGAATTTTTTCAATTGCTTCGTCTAATTTTTCAGCCATTAATGGGTGAACTTTTTCAGGATCAGTTCCTTCAATGAAAATTGCATCCCATCCTAAACCGTTAAAGAATTGAGTTAATTCTTCATCAGTACGACGAGCTAAAATTGTTGGGTTGTGGATTTTACCACCGTTTAAGTAAAGAATTGGAAGTACAGCTCCATCATTTACAGGATTGATGAATGTATTTGAGAACCAACCAGCTGCTAATGGGCCTGTTTCTGCTTCTCCATCTCCGATAACTGCAGCAGCAATTACGTTAGGGTTATCTAAGATAGCACCTGTTGCGTGAGATAATGAATAACCTAATTCTCCACCTTCGTGAATAGAACCAGGAGTTTCAGGAGCAGCATGTGATGCAATTCCTCCTGGGAATGAGAAAATTTTACACAATTGTTTGAAGCCAGCTTCATCTTGCGTAATATTTGGATATAATTCAGTATAAGAACCATCTAAGTAAGAGTTAGATACCATTACTTGTCCACCGTGTCCAGGACCTTCAATATAGAACATATCTAAGTCATATTTGTTAATCGCACGGTTTAAGTGTGCGTAAATAAAGTTTTGTCCTGCGATTGTTCCCCAGTGTCCGATTGGATGTAATTTAACGTCTTCTTTTTGTACAGGACGACGTAATAGTGGATTATCTTTCAAGTACATTTGTGCTACTGAAATATAGTTAGCTGCGCGCCACCACGCATCCACTTTTGCTAAGTATTCTGGTGTATCAAATTGTGTCATTTATAATTCTTCCCTTCTAGTTTTCTCTTCCAAAGAAAATTTGAAAAATGGCGTTTCAAAAATCCTTCAAAAAATAACCGTCAAGTATTTAACATATCTTTTTTTGCTTGTCAAGAAAATTTTAAAAATCAATCATTATTTTATACTATTTTCTAGATAATTTAGGATTTATTCCGAAAAAACAGTTATCATTTTGAATTTTGAAAACGTTCATAACCACTTTTATTTGACTGTTTGGCTACAAATTTCTTTAGTGGAATGATACAATTTTTTAAAACCTTTGTTAGGGTGTTAGATAGTATTTCATATAAACTATTTTCTTGAAAATTTTTAAACAAAAAAACGTTCTAATCCCATTAACAACAGGTATTTCATCATAGCATTCAACCACTATCATTGCAATATATTTGCTTCATTCTCTATATCGCAAAAAAATCCCTCCATCATTCAATAGAGGGGAAGTCATTTATTCGATTTCTTCTACAAATTCAGCATCAATGATTTCATGATGCGACAGATGTTTATAAACTTCAACATTTGCCAAATCATCTTTTGCTAGATGTTTTCTTAATTTTTCAGCCATGGCATTAAAAGTAATATACGTCAATGCACCAGAAGTTACTGCGCCGACAACTGGAACAGCTTTTGACACTCCATTAGCAAAGATTTTTTTAGACATTTGAACGCCAAGAATGGATGCAATTTTCTTAACAACAGGGTAAATAAAGCCTTTTGTAATCGCTTCTTGAGGAAGTTTTTTTGCCACTTTTTTGGCTACTTGGGCAGCTATTGCATGAACTGTATTCACCGCACTATTAACTCCAAACATAATTCCGATAAATAAGATGAGTAAATTTTTCGTTTCATCATTCATTTCTTTTGTGTCAAATCCTAATTCACTCCAGCCATATAAGTAAATTAATTTTTGTAAAATCCGCAAAATATGAGCAAAATATTGTGCTAAATCTGCTGGAAGTGAACCAAGAATCGCAAACCCACCTGGCAGTCCTGCTGCAGCTGAAATGGTACTTACTTGAGTAGCTTCTCCTTTAATACAACTTTTGGCAATTTTATTAATATCTTCTACTGGGATTCCTGCATATGCCGGATTATATTGAATCGCTAATTCAATCACTTCCGGACGATAACGATCTCTTAATTCTTTTCTTAAAAATAACTCTCTATCAATTTTGACCATAGGGAGTTTTGCTGTTTCCACTAATAATCGATCAATTTTTAATAATTTCAACATAATTTCTCCTAATTTAATCCAATACTTTTTGCTTGATTATAGCATAGGTTATGAGAGGCGTACACTAAAGGCGTCATAAACTAGACTTTTCTTTGAAATTGTGGCAAGGGACGATAGCAGCTCCTACGGGTCTCATATCTAACTATTTTGAAAAGGCAGGTTTATTACTTTATATCACATAACTTTTGTTGCTTACGTTATTTCAGAATTGATATAATCTGCTTATAAGGGAGGTACGATCGATGACAGATAGCGAATTTTTATACACACTTAATCCAGATGGTTCAGCAATAATTGGATACGAAGATTATGATGTCGATATTTTTGATGGAGACGATTATGAAGTCACTTACTTATTAGATGCGGAAAATTTCACTAATCTCTTGCATCATCTAAATATTCCTTTGAATCATGATACTAAAAAACAATTAAAAAAAGAATTTGGGCAGCATTTTGACTCTAGAAAATTCGAAGAGTTTTGTAAGAAACATGAAATTACTTATGAACGTAATGTTAGGATTGGATAATTAGTCAATAAAAGTTTTAAGGGAGAAATATCATGAACAATCAACAAGTACAAAATTTTTTCTATGATAAAAAGGATACTCCTTGTCCGATAACAGAATCTTTAATCAAGTCAGGCTATCAACAAGAACGTGAGGGATATATTGCTTATGCCAAAGCGCATGGTATTGAAGTGAATTATCTTGAAGCAAAACCTACGCAATGGTGGCATTTAATTAAATGTTATTGCGCCCAATCAGATCCTCTTAAACCTTTCCCTTATTCTGTCAAATGTGGGGAATTATACTTTTGGATGGCAGAAGTGTCAGGGGCATTTAGTAAAGACGAACTATTGACGTTAAAAGATCAAGCAATTGGTGCTTGTGATAGAGTTATTAGAAAGAATCACTCCCTTCCACCTTTGAAAACCGCCAAAGGGAATCTCATTATTAGAGATTATTGCTTTGATAGGATTTGTGAAGTGATTGAGAGAGTATGAATGAAAACTCCTACTGACTAAATTTTCAGCAGGAGTTTTTATCTATCAATTATTAACTATATCTCTTGAATTTATTAAGAAATCCATTGTTTTTTTCTAATTTTGCGCTATGATTTACTTATATTTGAAGCTGATAAATTATTAGATTAGGAGGGATTAAGTTTTATGAAAAATGAAGTTATTATTTATAAAGACGGTGAATTAGAACTTCCCGTAGAAGTTACCCCTGACCAAGAAACTGTTTGGTTAAACAGGAGTCAACTCGCTATTTTATTTGACCGTGATGTAAACTATAGGAAAACATATCAATAATGCACTTAAAGAAGAATTAGATACTTCAACTGTCGCAAAATTTGCGACAGTTCAAAACGAGAGCGGCAGAAAAGTACAAAGATCTATCGAATACTACAACCTCGACATGATTATATCCGTTGGATATCGCGTAAAATCCCAAAAAGGCGTTTCTTTTAGAAAATGGGCTACCTCTATCTTAAAAGAATATATTATTCAAGGGTATGCAATAAATGATAAACGATTAAAAGTATTAAACAAGGTAGTCGAAATTCAATCTAATATTATTGCTGATGTTCTTGAATTAGATGCCAAAGAAGTTTTTGATGTTATTCAAAAATACACTCAAGCACTGGAGTTGTTAGATGATTATGATCACCAAGTTGTTCAAAAACCAAAATTAACTAATAATGATAGTTATCAACTAAGCTATAACGAGTGTCGTAATCTCATTGATAGTATGTCATTTAATGGTGCATCTAGTATATTTGGAAAAGAAAAAAGCAAAGGTGCATTAGAAGGGATAATCGGCTCAGTTTATCAAACCGCATTTGGAGAAGATATCTATCCATCCAATCAAGAAAAAGCGGCAAATCTTCTTTATTTTATAGTTAAAGACCATCCTTTTATTGATGGATGCAAAAGAATTGCTGCAAGTATTTTCCTATATTTTCTCAACAAAAACAATTTATTGTTTAAAGGTGAAGAAAAAATTATTTCTGACAGTACTTTAGTAGCAATTACTTTACTATTAGCAGAATCAAAACCCGAAGAAAAAGAAATTATGATTAATGTAATTATGAATTTCTTAGAATGGTAGAAAGAGAATGAATGAAAACTCCTACTGACTAAATTTTCAGCAGGAGTTTTGCTCATTATTTTCTATTTTTTACTATATTTTCGATCTTCTTTAATTCCCTCAAAGAGTCATTTTCAACTTGATTTATAGTATATTCAGTATCATTTGGCTCTTTTGTTTCACCTTTTATTTCTATTGATTCACAAAAAAATTTTTCATCAATCTCTATATCATCATCTATTTTACTTAGTAATTGCTCAATATGATAGTTCCAATCTTTCATCGTCATCGTATATTCTTGTTTTGCTTGTTTTTCTGCAAAATCCAAACATTCTGAAACTAATTGATTAAATCTACTCAATTCTTTTTCAGTTAAATGTCTTTTGGAGTCAGAATATGTTGGAAGTTCTCCTTTAACAGTTTTTATTCCCTGATTATCCCCCGGTTCAGTTGGTATTTGATGATGAATAAGAAAATGTAATTTATTTCGAACTGTAGTGAAAAATCTCTTAGCTTCTCCACTATTTTTATTATAATCAACGGATGTTGAAAACAAATCTAACAATTGACGATAAAATACTTTTTCACTAAAACGAATATTATAAATCCGTTCTAAAAGTCCTTTAAAATAATTGTCTTCTCCTAAAGTTTTAAGCCTCTCATCGTCCATAGCAAAGCCTTTAATGAAATATTCTTTTAGAACTGTAGAAGCATACTTTCTAAATTGTATTCCTCGTGGAGATTGCACACGATAGCCTATCGCTAAAATCATATCAAGGTTGTAGGATGCTACTTTTCTCTTTGGAAGTCCATCTTCTATCTCACTTTGATTAGTGGCTGTAAACTGATAGTTAACAACCAATTTTTCATCTAGCTCGCCATCTTCTAAAATATTTTTAATATGTTTACTGATGGTTTGCTTAGTTGTTTGAAATAATTCCGCAATCTGAAGTTGAGTTAACCATATCGTTCCATTTTCTAAGGTAAGATTAATCTTTGAATTTCCATCTTCTGTGTGGTACAAAATGAAATGAGACATTACTTTTAACTCCTTAATTGTGGTGTGTGTCAATTTCTATGTTCACTTTAGTTATGTTACTCTTCAACGTATGAAATTCCCATTTTTTATAACATTATTTTATGGAGATTAATCTAAAAAGAGACGTCCTAAGTCTTAGTTAAACTTCCTGTTACGCAGAGGTTTCAATACTAATTTTTTTTAAATGATTAATAATTTTTTCTTGCGTTTTCTCAAGAGAAACGATAAATGAGTTAATCATTTTTTCACAATCAGTTTTATTTATACTATCATATCTATCGTTCAATATAATTTCAGTCATTTCAAGCCAAAATTTGTGATTAATTTCAATTTGTCTAATAAATTCCAAAAATGATTCTGTAATTTCTTTAGGAATATATAACCGATATATCCTAACTTTATTTTTTATAGAAATAAATAATTCTGTATATTTCTTATAATGCTGTATAAATTCATCAATTGAATTATTTAATTTGGAATCCCTATCTAACGAAGCCTTTAACTCATATTGCAAACGACCTAATTCTACCATATTTTCATGTACTTCATCATAAAATTTCATTTCACGATTTAACAATAACTCATAAGCTCTTGTACTTCTATATAAATTATTTTTAAACTGCTCTAAATTTTTTTCGTAAACTGATTTAATAATAGTTTCAAAAAAATGTTTAAGTATCCCTTTAAAAAAAGGCATTAAAACAATTAATACTACTGCATTTCCAAACCAATTTACTATATTTTCCATCCAATTATTCACATTCAACACTCTTCCTGTTTTCTTCTTATAATAAAAATTGACAATTTTTCTATTAATTTATTATTTATAATTCTCTTTTTCTTCCGCAACCAAGGACAAATCCTCCAATTTATGGTGCCTGTACGAATAGATTTTATTGGTTTCATTAAAACTAACGTTATCAGTCCAAAGCTCACACTGTATCATAACGGTTTGAACAGCATCTTCCATTCCTTCTGGTGGATATTTATGCTTTTAAGTAATTTTTTTTATGAGCATACGCATTTTGGCCCTTGCAGATTCTCTTTTCTGCCAGTCAATAGTTTTATTTTTTCGAAGAGTATCCGCTAATTCCTTAGTTATTGATATAAGTTCATCATTTTCATAAAAATCCTTAATAGCTCGTGGCTTTGTTAAAGCATCATAAAAAGCTAACCCCCTTAAAACATCAACGGTAAATTTTATTGACTTTATCTGACTGTTATCTTTTATCTATTTGACAATATTTTTATAAGCTTATTTTTTAGAATTTTTCGTTTACACATTTCATTCGAGAAGGCCAATAAATCAGAGAGAGATTCCATTAATTGTTCTTTTTCAAATGTATTGTTTAAATATCTCTTAGTATTACAAGTACTTTCTATTTGTATCTATCAAATCAATTATATTCAATAAATCATTATATTCTTCATTTAACTCTTCTAATTGTAAGGCTATTATTAAATTATTTTTAGGAAAAATATGTTCCTTTGTATCCAATACATTTAATACATTTTTACTTATATTATCTCGAAACAGTTACTCCAATCTCTTACAAGAAACATTCTTTCTTTTAAACTAATTAATTTCTTTAATCTTTTTTGTTCAGACTTTTTTCTATCCTGTATTACTGTAACATAAATTGTTAGAAATGATGAGCAGGAAGACAAAACGAATGATCCCCCCCTCCTACTCCCACTCAATCGTAGCAGGTGGTTTACTTGTAATGTCATACACCACTCGGTTTACATGTCCAACTTCGTTAACAATTCTTGCGCTAATGGTTTGTAAGACTTCCCATGGGATGCGAGCGAAGTCGCTTGTCATGCCGTCAATACTTGTTACCGCACGAATGCCGATTGTGTAATCGTATGTTCTTCCGTCTCCCATTACTCCGACACTGCGGATTCCTGGTAAGACTGTGAAGTATTGCCATACGTCTCTTTCAAGTC
>NZ_CAUPZT010000019.1:0-31199 GCF_963515615.1 uncultured Granulicatella sp.
TTAACTTCCTTACCATCGATTGTTTTTGTATAGAAACCAGCTCCAGATTTAAACTTCACTTCTGGTTTATATTCAGAAACGATTCCTGGTCTGCTTAATCTAGTTCCATTCGGAACTTCAGCAGTATCCTTCTTCCATTTGAACGACATACCGTCTGGATAGTATTTATCATCACCATCATTATTTGTGCCGTCTACTACTTTTACATAATTATGAGAATCTCCTAATTGTGTATTTAATGGCACTGTTTTTGGTGTTTCTTTAATTTCAACATCTACAACTTTATATTTGAATTTATAAGTTTTCTCATTGTTTAGTACGTCTTTTACAACAATACTTGCTTCATGATCTCCTAATTGAGCATTATTAGTTGCTGTAATCGTATTACCTGTTACTTGAACATCTTCTCCATTTTTAGACCAGTTTCCTGTTGCTGAGAAATTATTCCCACTTGGTAAGCCTGTTACACTTACGCTTTTCACATCATTTTTATCATCACTAACTCTTAAAGTTGGGTTAAATGTAGAACCTTTAAATACTATAAATGAATAATCTGTAGCCGTTTCTGATAACTCTTTACCATTTATCGTCACTTTTGGCGCTGTTGTATCAGACTTCGCAACCGGAATTCTAACATCTTCTGTTGAATGGTCTGGATATTCAATTCTAGCATTTACATAGTATGAACCATTTGCTGGATCTTTCTGAATTGCACCATTGTCTTTCATCGTGATATTTAAACCAGCAGTTCTATTGTTAGCACCGTTACTGATTTTTACATCACCACGATCTGAAGTGAAGGTAATATTTGATTTAATAGTATCAAATTCTGCTTGAGTAACTGTTGCACCTGGAGCAGTGATATCCTTATTAATTACTTGATTTCCAACATGTGGAACATATTTTGTTGCTTGAGTTAAAACTTTCAATTTAACACGAGTCGGATTTGAAACATTTTCATTTTGATCTCTCATTTCCTTAAGTGCAGCGTCTTTTGCCACAACAAAACGTGTAATTGCAACATCATCTGTCCAAGTAGCGTTTCCGTTACGTTCTGGCAGTTTACCTGAAACAATGATATCTCTTGGAGCATCCACATCTCCATTATTTGTTTTAGCTACTTCATTATAAGTAATACCTGAACCTAATCCTTGGATACCGAATATTCTGTTAGCCTTATCTGCGAATTTAACCTCAGATAATTTACCAGAGTTATCTGTAACTGTACCAATTTTTAAGTTTGTATCTTCTGTCGGAGTGATATATGCTACTTGTTCTCCTCCAGTTTCAACTCTTGTTTCTTTTCCATTAGAAGTAAACTTGAATTTAGGTGGTTCATTATCTCCAACGTTTGAATTAGCTCTTGATGGATCACTTTCTACGTTATCAGTTGTTTTAGATATTGCTGTAACTGGAATAGAGTCTTTTATTGCTCTATCTTTGATTGTTACTTTACCTGTAGTTTGATCAATCGTCACACCATCAGCAGGAGCATTTGTTAATGTCCATCCATTTCCAGTCTTAGTAGCTGTAACAGTTTTTGGTGTGTTATTCGGATCATTATAAGTAAAATTAAATGTATTAACATTTTCTTCAGTCACTGGCGTTACTGTAACATCCCCATTTGTTTCTGGTGTTACTGTTGGCGCAGTTGGTTTTACTTGGAATTCAATAGTTTTATATAGGAATGTTCTATTGATAATTTCATTATCTTTACCTGGAGTAGAATTAGTAACTTTTTCAACTCCATTTGTTCCAGCGTATCCATCATGGAAATAAGCTGCTGCTTTTACATTATGTTTACCTGGAGTATTTAACGTAACTTTACTTGTCGTAGTTCCATTTGAGTCAATAAATCTGAACTTCATTCCACCTGCAAAAAATTGGTCTCCCACATTTGTTCCATCAGTTGTTGTAATGAAATCATGCGAATCTGTATAAGACGTTCCTTTAGCAGTTTTTACAACAAGAGTACCATCTGTTTTGACTTCACCTTTATTTTTTTGGAAAGCTAAGTCAACAACTTCAACATTAAACTTAACAGTCGCTCTATTGCCGCTATCAACATTGTTTCCTTGATCATCGGATACTTTGAAAGTAACAGTTTGTTTTCCTAATTGTGCATCAGCAGCAACTTTCCCAGTTACATTTGTTGTTCCAGGGTTTGTCTCTGTCGCTCCATTTTTTGAAAGAGTTGTTCCATTGTTAAAAGTAACCCCTTTAGGTAATCCACTTACATATTTTAAGTTTACTTTTCCTTTAGGATCATTATCGTACATTGATAATGGAACATTTAAAGTTGCCCCTCTATAAATACGAGTTGTAGGCGCATTAGTCTCATTACTTGTTAATACACTTACTCTATTTTCATCTGTCGGATTTGTCATTTTAACCGTTGGAGCTTGGTTATCTGGAGCATCCGTTGGTGTAACTCCATCACTTTTTTCAGAAATTACAGTTCCGTTATTATTAACCGTTGTTACAGCCGTAATAGGTCTTCCTGGTAAAGCACTAGAAACTGTAATTCTTGCAGTAGTTCCATTAGTTGTTCCTCTTCCGATTACATTAGCTCCATCATATAAAGTAACTGTAGAACCATCCTTAACCCCTGTACCAACATTTACCGTGATTGTTTGATTTGTTAATCCTTTTTTATGCACGACATCATTAGCTGTAATAGTCGGTTTAATAGGTTTGACATTTAATGTAACCGTGCCGTCTGAACCAGAATTTGCAGCATCTGATTTGGAACCATCTTGATAAGTAGCCACAGCAGTATATCTGAACACCCCTGCTTCAGCTGTACTTGGTTTAATATTATTTTTCCAACTCCAGCTCATTCCACCAGGAAATTCTCCACCATTTTTAGGAGTAATATATTTAGCAGCTACTGGATTATCTGGATTTGGAAGTGTATCTCCCACTGTTTTGTTATGTGTGCTACCTTGGATAGGAGATAATTGTGCATCAGTTTTTGTTGTTAAACGAGTTCCTGCTGCCCCCATAATAAAAGAACGATTAGCTGTAGGTGCTTTCGCAACTGTTGCCGCGTAAACACGACCATATCGAGCTGCTTCTTCAGTAGTCACATTATCTTTTAGTTTAATCTTAACATGCATGTGCATTGCATAATCAGTACTTCCTCTTCTAACATCTACCCCTAGATAATACGATAGTCCTGGATAACCATTATTTTTATTTTTAGGAAGTTCATTTAATGTTGGATCATTTTGATTATTTTTAAACACCGACCATCTTTGATTTTCACGATATACCCCTGAGTATGGATCATAAAACGTATCTCTATCAGCATCAAAAATACGGTATTGTTGCTCCCATGGCTTTGAAATTACAGCTGTATTTCCATATCGTTCAAATCCTTGGAAACCATCTGAAAGTCTGCTACCTCCGGTATTACGATAACGTGTAAATTTTAGATCTTTTATTGTGTTAGATTTATAAGTTCCATTCGAATTTAGATCCATGATGTTAAATGGCGCTTGGAAATAATAGTGTTCTTGATAAGAATTATCAGTTATCTTTCTTCCATTGTTATTGAAGAAAACATCATAAACAATCCATTTCCCTTCACTATCTTGCATATAGTAGGCTTTGATATCTGTATGATTTCTAGTATACTCAGGATCATTATTTCTTGTGTTGTTGCCGTTATTATCTCTAGGGTCAACAGAAGCAAAATATTTAATATTCGCTAGAGCCCCAGAATTGATTTCACCATTTGCTCTTAAGTGTACCCCTTCGCCCATATTTAGACCATTACGTGAATCACGAGCACCTGAAGTTTCTCTTAACACTTCATTTACAATAGAATTTCTTACTTGACTAGCTTGTTTTAACAATACTGTTAACTCTTCTGAACTTAGTGTAGGATTTTCTAATTGTGTTGTAATATTGGCTAAAATAGATTTTGCTTCATCTATTTTTGTTTCTTTATTTTCTTTTTCTCCAACTGCTGTTAGATAGTTTTGAAGATCTTTTTGAATTTGTTTCAAAGATGCATTCTTTTCTTCTTGTGTTTTTGGAGAAGATACTTCTTCTTGTACTTTTGATGAAGGAGTTTCTACTGTTTCTTTTTGAGGAACAGCATTTTTCTTCTCTTTTTCTTCACTTGAAGTTGATAATTTTGGCATTGATTTTATAATTGAGAGACTATTTTTTAGACTTCTTACAACGCTATCAACTTCTTCTTGAGTTGCTGATTCATTTTGTAAAACTGATTTCGCTTGTGATAAAGCTGTTTCAAATTGTAATAAACTACTTTTTGAAACTTTATCCTTATTTACAGTTGCTAAAATATCTGTTAACTCATTAATCACTTCAGATAAATGATTTTTTTCAACAGTTTTTTCTTTTTTTACTTCAACCTTATTTTCTTTTAAAGAATCTTCGGCTACCTTATTTATTTCTAACTGATTTTTTTGAATTCCAGCTTCTTTTTCAATTGATGAAGCTTGAACCATTGAAGCATTTGCTAGAAAGAATGTTCCAACTAATGCTGATGTTACTCCGAATGAAAATTTTCGGATTGAAAATCTTTGGACTTTATTCCACATATTTTCTGGTCTTCTTCTCATCGTATTCTCCTTTACTGTTATTTTTTATATTATGAATACGACTTATTATACTATAAGTTTATTAAAAAAAAAAATAGTTTCATAATTCACAATGTGTTAGGGTTTCTTATTTTCTACTCCGTTTCCTCTTGCA
Source organism: uncultured Granulicatella sp. (assembly GCF_963515615.1). Taxonomy (GTDB): domain Bacteria; phylum Bacillota; class Bacilli; order Lactobacillales; family Aerococcaceae; genus Granulicatella. Next base: position 4,729 of record NZ_CAUPZT010000019.1, read on the forward strand.
AGCTATTTCATTGTAGAAAATTATTATTTTTCTTTGTAAATACTATGAACTTTATGATTTATATTGAATTTTAATTATTCAAATTATTTCATTTAAAACCAATATAACCAATAGATAAAAGTATCACAAAGTGATTTTTTTACTTTTGAAAAAAATATTAAAAAAATTATTCAAATTCTACTTTAAAAAATATTATTATTAGACAAAAAAACACCTAGATAACTTCTAGGTGCTATTTATGGAATTGGTATTTCCACTTCTTTTTGTTTCTTAAGTGTTATTTCTTCACCAATGTACACTTTTTCTTTATTTTACTAATGGTTATAAAACAAATACTCTCACAAATAGAATAATAAAAGCAAGACACACTCCCTTTTAAATTATATCTCATTATTTTAGAACTATACTGAACTACACAACTCCATAACATTAACGGTGAGGAATGAAATCTACAATACCTCCACCAGTGTTACCAACATAATGACCACTTTGATCGTATACATTTCTTGTATTGCTGTCATAAATATAATGTCCATGGTCTTCGAGTTCGTTTGATACGTAGATATCTTTTACACCTGTGCCCAATACACTAGAACCTCCACTTGCAGCAGGTTGTTCAGCAACTGGTGCTTTATAACTACTAGTATCTCCGCCAGTTGAGCCTGAATAAGTTTGACTATTATTTGAAGTATATGATTGTTCTGGAGCGTAATTAGAATTACCAGAAGAATAAACAGCAGAACCGCTAGAAGATTGAGATAAAGCTAATTCTTCTCTCTGTTTTCTCCTTTTGCCTTATCTGAAGCTTTTTATTCTTCTTTCTTCAAAACATACATTTATTTTTGGAATTTTTCTGTAATATCTGTAAGAAAATTGACAATTGTATCCAGTTTCTCTTGTTTGAAAGTTTCATCAACTTGTTCTTTGTCAGATTTACTATCTTCTTCTAATTGTACAACTTTTGCTTGTTGTTCTATTTGATGCTGGTTATATGAATACCATTCAAAAACTAATACCAATAAAGCACCAACTGTAACTGTTGAAATAACTACTTTTTATTGATAAATTCTACAAATTTATTCTCCATAACCTTTTACTTTGATAGTATCCGCAATTACTTTAAAACTAAAATTACACCTATCTTTCTCCACTTATTAAAGAATCATATTTTTAGAGGCAAAATCAGCTTATATCATTTTACTAATCCACTCTCATAAACTCCCACTAAAGCACAAAAGACTTCTTATGGTAGCACGAGTGATAAAACCTGCATTATGCAGATTTTATCACTGGAAAAATTGAGACCTTAGGCTCAATTTTTAGGTATGAGATTCGCTTTAGCGAAGCTGCTGCCGTCTACTGCTACTATATCAAGAAGTCTCTTTGTACTGCACTTCCTGTTCGTAAAGCAGAATCAATTCTTCTCGTAATCGATTATAAGATGGCGTATCTTCATATTGATGAATTCGATTCGTTAATAAAATCATCGCCTGTTTTGTTGTTAAATTCATCAACACTGTTGTCCCTGTAAATCCAGTATGTCTTAACCAAATTTGTTCCCCCACTTGGTCCATATCCCATCCAAGAGACCTCCCTGCTTGCCTTGTAGGTATCCAGTCCTTCAATAAACTTTGCATCATTTCTGCACTACAATATTCAAAGTCTCCCAACTTTCCATCATGTAAATATAATTGTACTAACGTAATACAATCATCCAGCGTTGCCAATAATCCTGCACTTCCACATCTTCTTTGTAAAATACTTGCTTTAGGATCATGCACTTCTCCTTGCAGTAATCTACCCCGTCTTTCTTCAAAAGCCGTTGGAACACACCTCTCACTTGGAAGTGGACCATATGAAGCCGTTAGTTTTAACGGACGAGCAATTCTTTCTTCAAATAAATCTGCTATTGGTTTCCCAAATTCTTTTTCCAAAATAATGCCTGCTAGCACAAATCCTGTATCCGTATATTTTACAGTATGGTGAAACGTTTCCGTCACTGGTAATGTTGATAAGGCTTCAATTAACTCCTCCGGTGCTAATTCATTACGATTTTCAATATATCCCCATAAACCTGAAGTATGCGTTATTAAATGGCGAAGTGTGACTCTTTTATCTGCATTTGGAAACCATCTAATAATGGATTCATCTAAATGAATTTCCCCTTTTTCAACCATTTGAACTAATAAAGTACTTGTTACAAATGCTTTTGTGACGGAAGCTAAATCATAAAATAATCCATCTTCAATTAGTTTAGAATGTTCATGATTCGTAAGTGTTCCTCCAAAAAATTTTATTACTTTTTCTTCTTCTATAAACGCTACACTAAATCCCGGAAACACTCCCTCACTCATGAAATCTTCAATTTTTTTCATTGTTTTTACAAACTTTTTCATATATTTAACTTCTTTCATATTTTTTTGTTTTTTTCTCTTGCATCTATAGGAAAATAGGTCTAAAATACCCCTTAAGCAGCCCTTCAAAGTTGCCCAATTAAATATTTTGGAGGTATTCTTATGTCAAAAAGAGTAAACCATATTACTGAATTAATCGGTAATACACCCCTTGTTAAACTAAATCGTTTAACAGATGCAGATAGTGCAGATATTTACGTGAAAGTGGAAGCTTTTAACGCTGGTGGTTCTGTAAAAGACCGTATCGCACTGAATATTATTGAAACTGCTGAAAGAGAAGGTCAGCTAAAACCAGGAGATACGATTATCGAAGCAACTTCTGGAAATACTGGTGTCGGCTTATCCCTAGTTGGAGCAGCTAAAGGCTACAAAGTGATTACGATTATGCCAGACTCAATGTCTATCGAACGTCGTCAATTAATGGCAGCCTATGGTACAGAAGTACTATTAACACCTGCTGCTGAAGGTTTCGGAGCTGCCGTTCAAAAGGCAGAAGAATTGTCACAACAACCTGGTTACTTCTGGGCAAAACAATTTGATAACCCAGCTAACCCAAGCATTCATTATCAAACTACTGGTCAAGAAATTATTCAAGCCTTTGATGGTAAAACACCTGATGCATTTGTTGCCGGAATTGGAACAGGTGGTACTATTACAGGTGTTGGTCGTGCCTTGAAAGAAAAAAATGCTGCTGTTCAAATTATTGGTGTAGAACCTGAAGAAGCTCCATTTATCTCAAAAGGACAAAAAGGAAAACACCGTATCCAAGGAATTTCTGCTGGATTCTTACCAAGTATTATCGATAAAGAAGTCATCGATGATTTTGAATTAATTACAAGTGAATTAGCCATTGAAACAGCTAAAAAATTAGCTGCTACCGAAGGAATTCTAACAGGAATTTCATCAGGTGCTGCAGTTGCTGCTGCATTACGTGTCGCTAAAAGACTTGGCAAAGGAAAAACTGTTGTAGCCCTTCTACCAGATACTGGTGAACGTTACCTCTCAACAGGTATTTTCAATCAAGAATAATGTTTACAATCAAAAACTCCTGTCACTTCATGATGACAGGAGTTTTATTTTAGGAAATTTCACCATTTCTTAATTTATGAATAAAACTTTCTAAACGTTCAATGGCTTTTTTCAAACTATCTAATGAGTAGGCATAAGAAATACGAACAAATCCTTCTCCACTTTCACCAAAGGCAGATCCTGGAACAACGGCTACTCGTTCTTCTTGCACTAGTTTTGTCGCAAATTCTTCAGAAGTCATTCCAAATTGAGAAATATTTGGGAAAATATAGAAAGCTCCAAATGGTTCAAAACATGGAATCCCTAATTCTTCCATTTTCTTCAATAAGTAGCGTCTACGTTGATTATAACTATCTCTCATTTCAATGACATCATCATCGCAATTTTTCAATGCATCAATTCCTGCATATTGACTTGTCGTTGGTGCTGCCATAATGGTAAATTGATGGATTTTAATCATTTGTTTCATCAATACTTCAGGAGCTAGAGCATACCCCATTCTCCATCCAGTCATCGCAAAAGCTTTTGAGAAACCATTGATTAAAACAGTTCTTTCTTTCATACCTTCAATTTCTACAATACTGACATGACGATTTCCTGTATACGTTAATTCAGAATAAATTTCATCTGAAATCACGACAACATTATATTTCAAAATTACTTTGGCAATCGCTTCTAAGTCTTCACGACTCATCACCGCTCCTGTCGGATTATTTGGGAAAGAAAGGATGATTGCTTTTGTTTTTGGTGTAATCGCTGCTTCTAGTTCTTCCGGTGTTAAACGGAATTGATTTTCCTCTTTTAGAGGAATTCTTACAGGTACTCCATTCGATAACACAATACATGGTAAATATGATACATAACAAGGTTCACAGAAAATTACTTCATCACCTGGATTTAATAAAGCACGCATGGCTAAGTCAATGGCTTCACTTCCTCCAATCGTTACAAGAGCCTCCGTCATCGGATTATATGTAACGCCTTGTTTCCGTTCGATATAACGACAAATTTCTTGACGTAATTCTTTCAAACCTGCATTGGCTGTGTAAAAAGTTCTTCCTTTTTGAAGTGAATAAATCCCTTCCTCTCTTACATGCCAAGGAGTATCAAAATCTGGTTCTCCTACTCCTAAACTGATGACATCCTCTAATTCATTGGCAATATCAAAAAAACGACGAATGCCCGAAGGTTTAATTCCTGTTACTTTTTGACTTAATAATGATTCAATCATGGAGTAACCACCATCCGTTTATCTCCACTCTTACCAACAAACATTGTGCCATGGTCTTTATATTGTTTTAATACAACATGAGTTGTCGTAGATTGAACTTCTTCAATGACAGATAAACGACTAGATACAAACGCAGCAATATCTCTCATTGGTGCTTTTTTCAATTTCACCATGAAATCATATCCACCAGACATTAAATATAAATCTTCTACTTCAGGAAAGTGATAAATTTTCTCTGCAATACGATCAAATCCCATTCCTCGTTGTGGGTTTACTTTTAATTCGATAATCGCAGATACATTCACATCATCTGTTTTTTCCCAGTTAATTAATGTATGATACCCACAAATCACTTTTTGGTCTTCTAATTCTTGAATTCTTCTTTGAACTTCTGTTGGTTCAATGGCTAATAAAGTCGCAATTTCTTCTGTTGTTAAGCGACTATTTTTTTCAATTAATTTTAAAATTTGTTCATTCACATCTTTAAACATCTTTCTTCCTCCTATTCAAATTCGGTCATATCCTCTATATTGTATCCTACTTTCTAAAAAAATCCTAACCATTTCTTATTTTTTTAGAATTATTTTGCACTCTTATTTTCTTGCCCATTTACTAAAGGCATCTAATGAGTTGTGCATCCATTGGCGAGATTGCTTTTTAAATTGTTGTAGTATATTTTTCTTTTTCACTTGAACATGAACGACTGGTTTTTGAACCGTCATTTCTTCTGTTTCTAATTCATTTTTGATAATAAAGGCTTGAACTTCAGCATTTTGTTTTCCTTGCTTCATCCGACTTGCAATTTTTGTTTCTAATAACATACTACTTTCCTGAATCGTAAAGGAGTTTTCTTTTTTTAATAATAATGCCATCATTTCAACCCCACTATAACAACAAGCACTGAACATCATTACTAAATAATATGATTGTTGATGGATAAAACATAATTCTTGATACGATTGAAATTTTCTTTGATAAAGATTTTCCAGCACTTCCAACATACGATTCGCTTCTATTTGATTCCCGAAATAAGCATACGCAGTACCTAAAACTTCAATAATTTGTTTAAAAAACTGACGAATATCTACTGATACTTGGAAGATCTCATCGATTTTCTGTTCCACTATCTGTTTAGCTATCTGAAGTTTTTTCTTACAATCGATTTTTTGCAAACTTACAAGCGTTTCTACCTTTGTCTGAGTCGCACATTCTAGTAATAAATCTAATAATTCCTCTAATCCAAATGAAGGAAGATGTACTGATTCATAAATGGGATAAGGTTCTGCCATAACATTAATAATTCCTTTGACCGGAAGAGATAAATCAACTAATTGACTTTGAAATTGTTCAGCTTTAGTTCCAATCGATTGCGTTAAGGCAATAATCGTCGGAAGTTGATGAGCCATTTGCAACAATGTTTCTCTAGTCTTAACAGAGAATTCATCACTAGAACCATTTAGGCAATAAATACATGCATCATAATCCAATACAGTTGGAAGTTCCTCAAATAGTGAATACTCTTCTACTTGGAATTGTGGAATACTTTCGTTTTTCTTTAAATCAAATAAGGATTGAATTAACGTTGTTTTTCCAACATTAGATTCTCCTATGACTAACAGACGATACGTTGGTAATTTCTGCCATTGGTTTTCTAACGCCGTTTGAAACATATTTGTCACTTCCACAATCTTCTCTCCCTTCCATAACGCACTTATCATACCATATTCTGCCTAAAAACTCTTGTACCTAAATGGTTAAATTTTTATTAGGATTTTTGAAATAAAAAAAGGAAATAACTTTTTATAGTAGCCTTAGCACTAGAATCCAATGGGATTCTAGTGCTGGAAAAATCGAGACCTTAGGCTCGATTTTTAGCCATGAAACCGAAGGTTTGCTGGCGTCCTCCGCTACTATATTAAAAAGTCATTTCCACCAACTCTTAAACGTTCTCTAATAAATTAACGTTCCAAGAGATAAGACTTTCGCAGTAGCAAAAATGAGGCTGGGCAAAAAGTCTCAAAAATAGAAGAAAGCACGTCCTGATTTTGCGACAATCAAAATCAAGACGTGCTTTTCTATTAGAATTTGTAAAAAAATCGAATTTAAATGGCACTCTTTAGTTAAATCAGTAAAATCAAGAGGGATAAACCACCCTTGATTCATATTATTTAAGATATATTTCATTAATCTTTGCAGATTCATCCCTAAAAAGATCAGACCAAGGTCATTATGAACTGCAATTTTGCCTCTAACATGAGTTCTGCGCATTCCAAAATTGCGTTTCATTTGACCGAAAACTGGCTCAACCTCAATTTTTCGTTGAGCATATATACTTCTTCCACGGTCACTATGTAACGCTTCTTTTACAGTTTCTTTATAAGTCTCCCAAACTTGATTCACTCGAATCTGACGAAGTTGTCCGGCAGGAGTTTTCGCTAACTCATCCAACGCTTTTGTTTCTTGAATAGAATCTGCCTCATACACTTTGAATTGACGAGTAAATCCATTCTTATCGTTTCTTGTTGAATAATATTTAAAACTAAATTTCACACCTAAATGATCAATATAATAATCTTCCTTTTCAATGTACTGCCAATTTTGTCTATTGGCAGGGTTGTTTTTAAATTTCTTAGTTTGTTCTTTTTCGTACATTGTATAAGGAATCAAAGGTGTTTTTTCATACTCTTCAAGAATCAATTGATAATTTTCTTCACTACCATATCCAGCATCTGCAACAATAGTAGAAAAATTTTCTAATAGTTTAAATGATTCGAGAAATGGTTTAAGAGTCCGCATATCTGTAGGATTAGGAAATACATCAAAGCCTAAAACATATTGATGATTCGTTGCAATTTGAAGATTATAACCAGGTTTCAACTCTCGATTTTTCATGGCATCTTCTTTCATACACATAAAAGTAGCATCGTTATCTGTTTTAGAATAACTATTTCTATTATCAAATGTTTCCATAGCTTTAGTATATTTTTCTTTACGAGGTAGAAAATCTTTTTCAAGTTGACGTTTAAAAGAATTTAACAAACGTCTTTTCTGTTTGTTTTTAGAACCACCAACAATATGATTAGGTTCTTCTTGAATGAGTTCTTCTAACTGATTAAGAGATTCATTAGTAGCTTCAATCATGGCATTAACACCATATTCAGTAATTTTTTCTTCTTCTGATAAAGCAACATTCACTTGATTTTGAATTAATTGATCATATAATGTACTAATTTTTTCATTTAAAGCTTCATCATATCTTTCAACAGCTTTGCGCCATACAAATGAATAACGATTGGCATCTGCTTGGACTTTTGTACCATCAATAAATAAACTATCTGAATCAATAATATGATAGTGTTGGAGTAATAAAGTAAAGTATACGAAAATGTTTTTAATGATAGAAGAAAACTCTTTATTACTTCTAAAATTATTAATGACATGGTAACAGACATAAGTTTGTTGAGACAGCCACTGCATAGGAATATTTTCTTCATTCAATTGGACAATTTTTCTACCACTATACGTAGAGCGAGTATAAGCGAAGAGAATCATTTTTAATAACATACGAGGATGATGAGCAGGTCTACCCATTTTTGATGTTGTGTTAGGAAAGATAATAGAATCTGGAATGGAATCTACAAACTGATTAATGAAGCGAGCAATATGATTTTTAGGAACAGTTAATGTAAAATTTAGTTCTAAAGTATCTGTTGGTGTGGTATAATTTTTGTACATAGGAGTCACCCTTTCTTATTTTATTTCGTTCAAACTTATTATAACAGAGGTAGACTCCTATGTTTAATTTATAAGACTAAAAAGCACTATAAAATTCTGTTTCAGAATTTTATAGTGCTTTCTTCTATTTTTGAGACTTTTTGCCCAGCCTCATTTGGAAAAATCGAGACCTTAGGCTCGATTTTTAGCCATGAGACCGCAGGTCTGCTGGCATCCTCCGCTACTATAAAAATAAGCCTTTTCCGCCCTCATATTAGGCTAACGAACCCATCGGATCCCATGGTGCTAATACGATTGGTTCAGAATCAAATGCTGCTAATTGCTCTGGCGTTAAGAACTCCTTACGAACCACGATTTGATACGTAAATTCATCCATCCATTCATCTGACATCATCCAGAATCCATTGACCCCAGATTTTTCTCCCCAACTATTTTCTACTTTCCAACGAGTTGGTTTTCCATTTACTAAATCGACCCCAGTTAATACCATGGCATGTGTCATTAAACTTTCTCCATATTCTAAGCGATCCGCTTTAGAAAGTTTAAAATCTAACCCCAATAAACCTTTCAAATCAAAATGATCCATTGCCATTAATCCAGTATCACGACCTGAGAATTGACCCACATCACAACCAAACCAAATCGATTCTCCTTGTTCTAATTGTTGAATTGCAAGTTTCTTGAACGTATCCATTTCTACATTTAAGTATTTTACAGGAGTTCCTCCAACAACGTTTCCTAACATTTCAACAGTATAAGAGCGATTATATGGTTTGTCTGCTGTTGGTGCATTAATAATTGATACATATTGATCTAAATCTAACCCTACAAACTGTTTATAAAATGCTTGTGGTGTTAAATTTTCATAGTGATGATATTCTTTGTCTTTATCACGATAAGAAAAATCAAACACTTCTGGTGGAGTTCCTAAACTGATGGCTAGTAAATCATAGACTTCCTTCATCAATTGTTTACGAACTTCCAAGATTTTTTCTTCAGTAGCTCCCCCTGCTACTAAATCTCTTAAAATCTTCGCATCTTCACGAAGTTTTTTGTTTAAGTATTTATTCAACTCTCCAGAAGCTGAACTACTAAAACTTTCTGGCATTACTGCCTTAGGTACGACACCATACTTATTAAAGATGGAAACAATCATATCCCATTGTCCACCATCTTGTTGTGGTGTTTGAAGTAAGAAGGCAACATTACGACTTGTAATAGCTTCATGAGCCGTTTTTAAAATATTCTCATGGAAGAAATTCGCCTTCTCATATTTATCCCAGAAAAAAGTATAGCTTTGAGAAAGTTCAAATTCCTCTAGCTTAAACTCATTAAAGATTTTATGACGGAACGTGTTTAGTGCAGCAAACATCCAACATCTCCCAGATTGTTTTTGGTTTGCCACCTTTCCATGTTCCAAATCAATGGAATAAACAGGTGGGTTTTTCACGATTGCTTCTACATTTTGGCTAGAAGCGTGAATCCCATTTTTCACAGTTGCATGTTGTGCAACTTTCTTTTGTCCGTCAGATTGAAATTTTTGACGGAACTCATCAGTCATGTCTTTTGTTAAAAACATATACTCATCTCCTTTTCCTTTTGTATTCTACATCATACTCCTCTTATACATTTTTTTTCAAGTAAAAAGAGAAAGTTTTGAAATTATTTAAAAATTATGGATGAAAAAAGAAAAACTTAAGAAAATATCTAATACCCCACTGACAGTTTCTAAGCAAATAAAAAAACACTGTAGAAATCTCTACAGTGCTTTTATTCTTAAAAATTTACTAATCTTTGTGCTTGATCTAATTCAAAAGCTCTTACTGCACGAGGTAAGAAACGACGAATCTCATCTTCGTTATATCCTACTTGGAATCTCTTTTCATCCAACATAATTGGACGACGTAATAAGCCTGGGTTTTCTTGAATTAAAACAAATAATTGATTCAAAGGAACTTCATCTAAATCTAAATTTAGTTCTTGGAATGCCTTTGAACGTGTTGAAATAATTTCTTCTGTTCCATCTTCCGTCATACGTAAAATGTTTTTAATTTCGTCAATTGTTAATGGTTCAGAGAAAATATTTCTTTCAGTATATGCGATAGTGTGTTCTTCTAACCATGCACGTGCTTTACGGCATGAAGTACAACTTGGTGATGTGTATAATGTAACCATAAATCGCTCCTTCTCGATGAGCTAGTTTAGATGGGCTCATCACGCTTTATATTATATATTATTTTTAGAATAAAATCTATACATTTTTCGTAAAAATTTAATTTTTTCACAAATTATTTTTTTACGACTCCCTAAAACTAATACATTAAAACCTGATTATTTCAAGGTTTAATCTTTTTTTAATTTTTGTCAAGCAATATCCTTTTTCACATTTCAGTGTTATTCCGATAAGACACTCTTTTCTTAACTTATTTGCAACCATTTTTCAGAGAATTTTTCACCACTAATTCTATAAACCTTATCAAAACAACCTATCTTTTGATTCCTTCATTTTCTAATCACACTCTTCTACTAATGCTCTAAGATGAACTAATAGAGTAGACAATACTTTTACCGCTTGCTCTTGCTTATCAGAGCTGTAAAGATCTTGAAAATAAGCTTGAATATTCTCTTCAAAATCTTTTGGTAAATGGGCGCATCGTTCTTTAGCATACTGTAACATACGTTTTTCACCCGGATGAAGTTGTTCATTAAGTGCAAACAATAAATCAAAATAAGACGCAAAAAATTCACTACTTCGATGATTCATACTTAATAAATCTTGACGTTTAATAGCTTTTTGAATTTGTTTAGAAAAAGCTGGCATCCCTTGTTCTAGTAATAATAGTTGTTTACTGATGATATTTCTTTTTAACGCTGATGGATAAGGCAAATGATATTTACTCTTTAACTGAGCATAGTGCCCGTCTTTGTCGTAAAGAATTTTACTGTTCATTACATTATACCACATACATGTTGTATAAGAATTTTGAGCTTGATGATTAAGAATCACATTTTCTAACTCTTTATCAAAACTATCTAATGAACGATAAATCAATTCAATCTCTATCCCATTCTTTAAAACACAATCATCCTCTAATTCCCAAAATTGATTTCCAATTTCCATATAGGAACAGTACTTACTCAGAATTTCTTTTCTAATCTCTTCGGCTATAGGTGCTGTCAAATAGACATAGACATCATAATCAGAATCTTTATCATAATTTTCTCCAGCTCGTGATCCTCCCAGAACAATCGCTTCTACTTGCTCTAATTTTTCCAATTCTTTAAAAAGATTTTGCGGCATTGTTGAATATCTCCTTATATTTTTATCTAATTTTGAAAACTAAGCATATAATAACAGATTTACTGCAAAGATAACTACATTTCCTTATTATGAGCCTCCACAAAAACATATTTTTTTGTGTAAATTTTCCAAAAATACGGTATAATAAGACTAATTGATTGAAATTTAAAGGAGAATACAAATGACTAAAAAGAAAATTTTTTCTGGAGTACAACCTTCAGCTATTCCAACCATTGGAAACTACATTGGTGCGATGAAAAACTTCGTTGCCTTACAAGACGAATATGACTGTACATACTGTATCGTAAACCAACATGCGATTACAGTTCCACAAGACCCTAAAAAATTAAAAGAACAAACTCGTTCACTTGCAGCGTTATACTTAGCCATTGGATTAGACCCTGAAAAATCTACGATTTTCGTTCAATCTGAAGTTCCAGCGCATGCTCAAGCTGCATGGATTGTACAATGTAATGTAGGTGTCGGTGAATTAGAACGTATGACACAATACAAAGATAAATCTCAAAAACAACAATCTGTATCTGCAGGGTTATTAACTTATCCACCTCTAATGGTAGCAGACATTGTTTTATACAATGCTGAAGTTGTTCCTGTTGGGGAAGACCAAAAACAACATATGGAATTAACACGTGACTTTGTAACTCGTTTTAACAGCCGCTATGGAAATGGTAACGAATTATTAAAAATGCCTGAACCATTTATTCCAAAAGCTGGAGCACGTGTTATGAGCTTACAAACACCAACGAAAAAAATGAGTAAATCAGATGCTAATGTGAAAGAATACATTAGTATGTTAGATGAACCAGCAATGATTCGTAAAAAAATCAAGAGTGCTGTAACAGATTCAAGTGGTGTCATCGAATACAACCCAACTGAAAAACCAGGAATTTCGAACCTTTTAACAATCTTTAGCGCATTTTCAAACCGTAGCATTGAAGATTTAGTTGAAACTTATAAAGATTCAGGATATGGAGCATTCAAAACTGATTTAGCAGAAGCGATTGTAACGGTGATGGAACCAATCCAAGAACGTTACTATGAATTATTAAACTCTAAACAATTAGATGAGATTTTAGATGAAGGAGCAAAAAAAGCAAACACTGTTGCTTCTAAAACTCTTCGTAAAATGGAAAAAGCTGTCGGCTTTGCAAGATAATCATTCAAAACAAAAATCCTGTCGGTAACATTACTGACAGGATTTTTATTTCGTTACATTTTATTATACTTTTTGAATCCAACCTTCTGGAGCTTCAACATCTCCATATTGAATTCCTACTAATTCGTCATATAAACGACGAGTAACTGGTCCTACTTCTGTTTCTGAATAGAATACATGGAAATCATCTCCATTTTGGATTCCAGCAATTGGCGAAATAACCGCTGCTGTACCACATGCTCCAGCTTCTGTAAATTCATCTAATTTATCAATGAATACATCAGCTTCTTTCACAACCATTCCTAAACGATGTTCTGCTAACCATAATAATGAGTATTTTGTAATACTTGGTAAAATTGATGGAGAGTATGGAGTGATGAATTGATTATCTTTAGTAATTCCAAAGAAATTCGCAGCTCCTACTTCTTCAATTTTAGTATGAGTCAATGGATCCAAATAAATACAGTCACTAAATTGACGTTTTTTAGCTTCTTTACCAGGTAATAAGCTAGCAGCATAGTTTCCTCCAACTTTAGCAGCACCTGTCCCTACAGGAGCAGCACGGTCATATTCACTCACTACGAAGCTAGTTGGTGTTAAGCCACCCTTGAAATAAGCTCCTACTGGCATTACGAAGACAGTAAAAATATATTCTGGCGCTGGGCTTACTCCAATAGTATCGCCTACCCCAATCATTAATGGACGAATATATAAACTTCCTCCTGTACCATACGGTGGAATCCAATGTGCATTTGCACGAACAACTTCCTTAATCGCTTCAACAAAACGTTCTTGAGGAAATTCTGGCATTAATAAACGAGTACAAGAACGTGCAAAACGTGCCGCATTTTGATCAGGACGGAACAAGTTGATGCTACCATCTTTACAACGATAAGCTTTTAACCCTTCAAAAGCTTGTTGCCCATAATGGATTGCTGTTGACGCTTCACTAATATGAAGTACATTATCTTCTACTAAAGCGCCGTTATCCCACTGACCATCTTTATAATAACTAATATAACGATAGTCTGTTTTAATATAACTAAATCCTAAATTTTTCCAATCTAAATCTACTGTTTTTGTCATAACAACACTTCCCTATAAATTATTTTACTGGCTTATAATCTCCGGTTACTTGATCCATCTCTTCTAAAACTTTCGTTGATTGTGTATATCGGAAATATCCCAAACTACTTGATCCACTTTGTTCTTGATGACGAATATGAATATCAATCGAATCTTTCGTCTGAGCTTGGACTAATATCGTATAATGATTATCCAGTAAGACTTGTTTCTTCGTTTCAATCTCTTTAATCGCTTCTTTTGCTAATGCATTGAGTTCGGTAGTAGTGCTTCCTTCTTTAGTTGTGGAAACCGTTGTCGTTGTTTCTTCAACTTTAGATGTCACAGCTGATTCACCATTTTTCGAAACATTGACCATATCAGCTTGGTTAAAAGTTTCTGTACGCCCAGCACAGCCCATAAATCCAATGGCTAATACACTGACTACTAATTTCCATGAATGTCTCATGGTATCCTTCCTTTCCACTTGCTTAGTTTCATAACTTTTCAAAAAAATGATAACGTGAAAACAATTATTAAATTATTTTCAATTTTACAATTTTTCCAGTTATTGTCAAGATGAATTGTATAAAAAAGAGTAGGAAAAATCAAATACTTCTTTTGATTTTTCCCTACTCCTATCAAATTCATTATTTTCCTTGTGTAGTTTGAGATTGTTCTGTTACAGTCGGTGTATTATCTGAAAAATCTTTTAAAGCATTTTTCAATGTATCATCTGTAATTTTTACATCTGCTTCTTTCACTAATGAAGAAACTACTGAATGAATTGTAGCTGTATCTTTTAATTTTTCTGCTAATAATTCATCTTCTAATGTAGAACGTACATCATTTAATGAGCCTTTTTCAGGTTTGTCTACTAATTTAATCACATGGTATCCATATTGTGTTAATACTGGTTCTTCTGTGATTGATCCTACTTTTAGACCGTAAGCTGCATCTGCAAATTCTTTTACCATGTCAGTTCGTTTGAATGGTCCAACTTTCCCACCATTTTCTGCCGTACTTTTATCTGTTGAATTTTCTTTTGCTAATGTATCAAAATCAGCACCATCTTTTAATTGTTTAATGATATCTTCAGCTTTTTTCTTCGCTTCTGCTTTTTCATCATCAGAAGCATTTTGAGCAACTCCTATTAAAATATGTTGCGCTGTTGCTTTTGGTTCCCAAGAATCATAATATTTTTGAATTTCTTCATCGCTAAATTTATTAGCTTTTTTAACTGCAGCAGTAATTAATTTATTTAAGTATACTGTATCACGATATCCATCTACTGAAGTGAAGCCATTACGTGCTAAGACAGCTTTTAAAGCATCTTCTCCACCATATTGTGTCACTTGGTTAGCAACTTCTTTTTTAGCTTCCTCTTCTAAAGCTTTTTTATCAGTCGCATTATTTTCTAAAACTTTTTGCAACACTAAACGTTGTAATGTTTGTTCTCCAGATGTTGCTTTTAAAGCTTTATAAAATTCCTCCTGGGTAACATTACCTGCTTTTGAAGTCGCTACAGCTGATTGATTATTCGAACACGCTGCTAACGCTAAAGTTGATGCTACAGCTAACATCCCCATCATAGTTTTTTTCATTCTTTCCACTCCTGTCATACTACTAAATATTGCATTTCTCACAATATACCATATTTTCAACTTATTGCCTAGCATTTGAAAAAAAGACAATATTTTTTTCTAAAAATCTTCATATAATCCAACTAGTTTATGAATAATATCGAAAGAAAAAAAGACTGGATTTACATCCAATCTTTTAAAATGCTTATTTTAAAATACGAATCGTAATTGTACGACGTCCAAAATTATATGTTTCTGCTACTGTTGTAAAGTGAACATCAATTTTATTTCCAACAATTGCTCCACCAGTATCAGCTGCACGGAATACTCCATATCCTGGAATTTCGACCATTGTTCCTAAAGGAATTACTCGAGGATCTACTGCAATGACCATTGGGTCATTCACTAAGTTTGTCCCATCTGCTGTGTAATTTGATAATCCTGGCTCTGCGTATGAATATGCTGTTGCTTCAACCGTTAATGTGTACCCTTCTGTTGAAGAAGCGGCAGTCGTTTGTACTTCTTGTGAAGTGACTGTTTGCGGAGTTGGCTCTACTGCTTTCACTTCTACAACTTCTTTATTCTCGGCTACTTTATAAGTATGCTCTTCTTCTTCCGTTTTCACGACTACTTCTTGTTTATCTTCAGAAAACTTAATCATTGTTCCTGCATAAATCAAATTAGCGTTTTGAATGTCGTTTAAACGAATTAAAGCATCTAATGATACATCCATTGCTTCAGCAATAACAGATAATGTATCTCCATACTTAACTGTATATTCTAGTACTCCTTCTTCATTATGAATAATTTCATCTTTTACTTCCTGTGTAGTACGTGCTACCCATTCATCAGCCTTAGCTGTTGAAGTTGTCATTCCTGAAATTCCTAGAAAAGCTACTGCGATTGTTGCCAATACCGTCTTCTTTAATGTAAATTTCATAAAAATCCTTTCCGACTCTCTACTAAAAATTTCGTTTCGAGAATCTACCGCTAAAAATTTCCAAATGCGGTTTTATTTGATGTAACTACTGTAACATGAAAAAAACGCAAAATGTTGATTTCACGCGATTTGTTAAGGCTCTTTAAATAAATTGACTTTTTATGAAAGTTAGATTACAGAAAAACGATACGAACATATGTTTTTTGTTATATTTGTCATCTTTTTGTAACATTACCTTATAATTCTCTTTAACTTTTGTTCGTATAAAATTGAAATATTACAACTTTGAAAGCGATTTACTTGTTAAAAACGTTGTTTTTGTACTTAAAAAACAAAAAAAGCGCCCTCATCTCTACTTAAAAGAGGAGGGTGAATGAATTTATTTTACTGATTTTTTGCATCATATAAAATGAAAGACTTCCCATAGTAGCAGTAGTAATATCAGCCATACTTGGCTGATATTACAGGAAACTTCGAGACTCAGGCTCGAAGTTTAGCAATGAGACTCGCATTTGCGAGGCTGCTTACGTCCTTTGCTACTATAACCAGGGAAGTCTATTCAAATAATTTTTCTTCTTCCGTCTTACGTTTTCTATCACGGTCACGTTTCATTTGGCTTGAACGTAATTGACCACACGCCGCTTCAATATCATGACCGAATTCTTTACGAACCACACAGTTAATATGATTTTTCTTCAATACATCATAGAAAGCCACTACACGATCCTTACTACTACGTTCATACTGATCATGCTCACGAACTTTATTATACGGAATCAAGTTTACATACGATAAACGTTTCTTGTCTGCTAATAAATCTGCCAATTGTTGCGCTTGTTCAACAGAATCATTGACATGATCCAACATAATATATTCAAACGTCACACGACGATTTGTTGTGCGAATATATTTATTAATGGCTTCCATCACCACTTCAATAGGGTATTTACGGTTAATACGCATAATTTTAGAACGAGTATCATTATCTGGAGCATGTAGAGATAACGCTAAGTTAACTTGTAACCCTTCTTTAGCAAAATCTAAAATTTTAGGAGCAAGTCCACTTGTAGATACTGTAATATGACGTGCACCAATCGCTAAACCTGCATCTGAATTGACTACTTTTAAGAACTTAATCACATTATCATAGTTGTCAAATGGTTCCCCAATTCCCATTACTACGATGTGGCTCACACGATCTCCAGGAGCTACTTCATCTAATGTACGCTGAACATGCATGACTTGCGCTACAATTTCTCCAGCGACTAAGTCACGTTGTTTTGCAATAATACCGCTGGCACAGAAAGTACAACCAATATTACAACCTACTTGTGTTGTGACACAAATCGATAAACCATACTCTTGTGGCATTAATACTGTTTCAATTAATAATCCATCTGCTAATTCAAATAAGAACTTACGAGTACCATCTGTTGATTGTTGTTTAATTTTTTCATTTAATACTGGGAATGTAAAAGTTTCATTTAATTTTGCGATTAAATCTTTTGATAAGTTTGTCATTTCTTCAAAACTTGTGACACGTTTACGATATAACCAGTCCCATAATTGTCCTGCTCTGAATTTTTTCTCTCCATTTTCTTCAAACCATGCGACTAAATCTTCATATGGATATCCATAAATAATTGGTTTCCCTTCATATTCACGAACACGTCTTCCGATTTTTGTTGCCATTTTTAATCCTTCTTTCTAGCATGCAAATGCTTTTTCAATTTCTTCTAATGTTTTCCCTGAACTTAATAAAACACTTAGTTTCAGACGAGCTTTTTGTCCACTTAATCCTGTTGTAAAAATGACACCAGACTGTCTTAATTGCTTCCCTCCACCTAAATAGTCATACACATCATACGTGACACCATTAAAGGCTCTTGAGACTAATACAATGGGGATTCCTGCTTCTATACATCTTTGTAAGGCTGGTAATGTTGCTGGTGGTAAATTTCCTGCTCCGAGCGCTTCAATTACTACACCTTTTGCATGATGCTCGCAAAGCGCATCGAGTAATAGCCCATCCATTCCCGCATAAGCTTTTAATAAGTATACTCCCGTTTGAACTTCTTCAATGGGATAGTATTCTTGTTTTAATAAACGTTGGAAATAAATAACTTCACTTTTCGAAACTAATCCAAGAGGTCCAAAAGTTGGCGTTTGGAAAGTAGCGACATTGGTAGTATGAGTTTTTGTCACATAAGTAGCTGTATGAACTTCATCATTCATAACAACTACAACTCCTTTATCCTTCGATTCTGGAGAAGCTGCGACAATTAAGGAACTCCGTAAATTCGCTAGACCGTCTGACCCAATTTCATTACTTGATCTCATTGCACCAGTCACCACAATTGGGATGGATACATTCGTTGTTAATTCTAGAAAATACGCTGTTTCTTCTAAGGTATCTGTTCCATGAGTGACTACAACTCCTGTATATCCCTCATCTACAGCTTTCAAAATTCTTTGTCTTAATTGCATCATATGAGATTCTTGCATATGAGGAGAAGGCAAATTAAATAAATCTTCTGTATGAATATCTCCGATTAAATGAAATAAATGCGCACTCGATAATAAAGGATTTTCTCCATTAGGAGATACTTTCCCAGTAGAATGGTCTTCGCTCATTGCGATAGTTCCACCCGTATTAATGATTAAAATTTTTGCCATACTTCAACCTCCTTATCTTTCATGCAAAACCTCTTATTACATTTTTCATATAATCTTAGTCTACCATAATCTAGACTGTAAAAAAAGAAAAGACTGGATAGAAACCAAGTCTTTTCACGTACAATTTATTGTTTTTGATATTGTCTTTGATGTTGGTGAACTCCTGACAAAATAAATAGACTTTTATCTTCCACTTGGAAAATTTGTTCGCCACTTTCATCTACCGTTTGACTAAATAATGCTTCGTATTCTGCAACAGTTACTTGTTTACGATTCTCTAATAATTGTCGGTGAGCTTCTACTCTCAATTGTTTTTCAAATCCTTCTACTAATTCTCCAACGAAGAATTCTCCAACCGCTCCTGATCCATAACTAAAGAATCCAATACGGTCTCCTGCAACTAATACAGAACTTGTTTCAATTAAAGAAATAAAACTTAAAAATAATGACCCTGTATAAATATTTCCAACATGACGATTATAAGCTGTACTTTCTTGATAACGAGTCGTTAATCGTTCTTGTTCTTCTTCTGATAATGCTTCTAAAAATGGTTTAAATGCTTTTAATCCCATTTTCGTATAAGGTAAGTGGAAGCAAATTGCTTCTAAATCTGCAAAAGTAGCTCCAGTTTGTGTTGCATAATCTGTCCAAACTTCTGCAAAGAAACGCATGTATTGTTCATTCGAGAATTTCCCATCTACCATTGGATAGGCTTCATAATTTGGACGCCAAAAATCCATTACATCATCTGTAAATAAGCTAGCTTCATCTTCTAAACGAAGTAAACGAGGTTCAGCTGAAACAATCATTGCCACTGCCCCTGCTCCTTGTGTTGGTTCCCCACCACTTTTCAAGCCGTATTTTGCAATATCACTTGCAATAACTAATACTTTTGATTCTGGATTCAAAGCGATATGCCCTTTTGCTAATTGCAATGCTGCCGTTGCTCCATAGCACGCATGTTTTAATTCCACACTACGAACTCGATTCGATAATCCTAATAATTTTTGAATATAGACTGCTGCAGATTTTGATTGGTCAATTCCTGTTTCTGTTCCTACAAGAATCATATCAATGGCTTCTTTATCTGCTTCATCTAAAATTTCAATTGCTGCATTTGCGCCCATTGTGACAATATCTTGAGTCACAGGAGCTACTGCCATAGTGCTTTGTCCAATTCCTACTGTATATTTTGCTGGCTCTACTCCACGTTCTACTGCTAAATCCTCCATGGATAAGGCAAATGGTGGTGTGTAAAATCCAATTTTATCAATTCCGATATTCATTTCTAACTCCCTTAATGTAATAAGTATCTATCCTAATAGTCTGCACGTACCATAGTAGCAAAAAATGGCGAAAGCTACAACGATTATCCCCGTTAAAAGCAATAATTTTAAAAAAACTTTAACTTTTTTATGTTGTATTTTAATAGGTTTCTGTGCAAATTTCGATTACAATAGTAAAGTAAATGAAATTTTAAGGAGAATGATATGAATTCAAACGATATTGTTATTATTAGCGCTACTAGAACAGCTATTGGAAAATTTGGAGGACAATTCGCTTCTATCAGTGCTGTTAAATTAGGTACAGCAGCTGCAAAATCAGCCATTCAAAAAGGAAATATAGATCCAACTTTAATCGATACAGTCATTTTCGGGCAAGTATTACAAGCAGGACTCGGTCAAAACCCTGCCCGTCAAGTGGCACTCAATTCAGGATTATTACATACTAGTACAGCTTTAACCGTAAACGAAGTTTGTGGTTCTGGATTAAAATCCATTTTATTAGCAGCTCAAGCTATTCGTCTAGGAGATGCAAAAATCGTATTAGCCGGCGGAATGGAAAATATGTCTTTAGCACCACATCTATTTCCAAATCGATTTGCTACTAAAAATGGAAATTGCACCATGATTGATGCTTTATTCCACGATGGCTTAACAGATGCCTTTTCTAACGAAGCAATGGGAATTACTGCTGAAAATCTAGTTGAAAAATACGGATTTACTCGTCAACAGTTAGATGAATTTGCAGCTCAATCTCAACAAAAAGCTTACCAAGCACAACAAAATGGTGCTTTTGATAAAGAAATTACACCAATTGAAATCACGAATAAAAAAACAAAACAAGTCGTAGCGATTGATAAGGATGAATTTATTCGTCCAGAAACAACTGTAGAATCTCTAAGTTCATTAAGACCTGCCTTTAAAACAGATGGAGTCGTAACGGCAGGAAATTCTTCAGGAATTAACGATGGAGCTGCTGCTTTAATTTTAACAACAAGAGAAGTGGCTAATACGTTAAACTTACCCATCTTAGCTACTTTAACAGGATATGCTGAAGCAGGAGTTGACCCTTCTATTATGGGAATAGGACCAGTTCCTGCCATTGAAAAATTAATTCAAAGAACTCATATCCCATTAGATAAAGTTGATTTATTTGAATTAAACGAAGCCTTTGCTGCTCAAAGTTTAGCAGTCATCAAAGACTTAAACATTAATCCTGAAAAAGTCAATGTTCACGGCGGTGCTATCGCATTAGGACATCCAATTGGGGCTTCAGGTGCTCGTATTGTGGTGACATTAATAAATGCTTTACAACAACGTCAATTACAAACCGGAATTGCCTCTCTATGTGTTGGTGGCGGAATGGGTGTAGCCTTAAGTTTAAAAATTGAACAATAACAATATACAAATAAGCCAAGCATCTACTCTGGATGCTTGGCTTGTTTCATTTCTAATTTCTTTTGTTTTTGTCGTTCTTGATAATAGTGTCGAATTTCTTCGTTTTCTTCTGTAGACTGATAAGCAACAGAGATTCGATGTTCTCCTGTCCAGCTTTCGACTAATTCTTCTACACTCGGCAATGTTAAAGTTGGAAGTTCTACTGAAATGGACAACGTATCTTTCCATATTTCATATCGAATTTGGAATAATAATCGACCAACTCTTAGTAAGATTTCTCGTTTTTCAGTATCCATTTGATAGGTTTTTTCGAAGAACTGTCGCATATACATTCTAAAATTATAATAGACATCATTAACCGTCTCTACACCCATTTCAAAAATTAATTCAAAAAATGTATCAAAAAAGAGTTTTAAATCTTCATCTGAAACTACTTCTGTCCATTGTTTAAAAGTTTGATCCGTTAATTGGCTATTTCTCGTTAATTCAGTTAATTCAACAAAATGATCATCTTCAATATTCCACATTAAAGCACTATGCTGAGAAATCCCACTTCCCTGACTTTCAATAATATGATACGGAACTTGTGATTCTAACATTAAACCTACTATCGAATCTTGAGGAATGTATCTTTTTGCTTTTGAAACAACTCTTTGATATCCTTCTGTATTTAATATCGAACGATGAACCCCTGGAGCATCCCAACAATAAATTTGCTGTATTCGATGTTGAATATCTTCTTCTTGCATGGCACTTGCATATAAGGAAAGATTTCCACCTTTAGAATGTCCAGATATATTTAAACTTCCTGAGAAAAACTCTGCTTGTTTTCTTAAATACTCTATCGCATCTATTTGTGCAGGAATCAAGTCAGAATAAGTCATCATAAAGTCTTCTTTCCAACCTGTTAAACTCTCATCCGTTCCTCTAAAAATAATCCATCGACTTTCTTCTTCCCATTGATAACAAACTGCAGCAAATTGTTTTGTTAATTCATCATCAATATCATTCATAAATCCGAATACTTTCACATCTTTGAAACGGGGACTTTTAGACACAACATCTAGTAATTGAATTCTTTCTTTCGTAATCATAAAAGGATTATTTTTGTGTTCTTTTTCTTTGATTGTTTCAAATTCTTTTCCTAACTGGTTCAGAGAAATTGCAGCTTTTTCCTCAAAAGATGAAGATACAATTTCATCAAATGGTAAATAGGCAATTTCTGTTAAAACTAAAATATCAATATCCGTTACTAATTTTTCTTGAAATATTTGAGCTTCGTATTGCTGTACATAAGTAATTAAATTTCCCATAAAAAGCTCCTTTCTGATACTTGTACTCTTTTGAGTAGTGTAGCACCTCCTTTGTAGAAATGCAAAATTAGAACATTAAAAAGACTTTCTACTGTAGTATGTTCATGAATCTCTCATCCTTACTACCTTAGAAAGTCTATTGTCTATTATTTATCTTGAATCCATTTTCCAGATGCATCTACACGATAACCATCTGGTGTTGTAGTATTCACTAACATTGCACCAGATGAACCTAAATAATAATCTCCCACCCAACGGTTTTCTTGCATCACACCATCTGCATTGAAGTAGTACCATGCGTTATTAATTTTCTTCCAATCTGTTTGCATTGCTCCGCTATTATCCATATAGTACCAAGCTCCGCTCACTTTTTGCCAATTAGTAGTCATGACACCATTGCCGTCAAAATAATACCATGTACCGTTAATTTTTTTCCAGTCAGTTACTGCACTATTATCTTCATAATAAGACCAATTTCCACTATTTTGTTGCCATCCTGATAATGTTGTTTCTTCAGAATCATTTGTATCAGCCTCAGACGAAGAAGCTGCTTGTTGTTTATTTAATGGTGTTCCATCCGCTGTATGAGAACGATATGCACCTTTAGAACGACTAATTTCACATGCTACACCATCATGATCTCTATCTAAATGTTTAGAATATCCTTCTTCACCAACCGCTATATTTCCATATCCAGCAGCCCAAGCTTCCTTACAGTTATGGAAATACACACGAGCTTCTGCTTTTTGTTCTAAACTAAGAGCAAACAATGTTGCAGCGGTACTTAATACCACTAAACCTCTAATTTTTTTCATTTTACATCCTCCTTAATATAACAATTTTAGTATATCACAAAATAAATGATGAACAAGCAAAATTTTTCCTTCCTTTTTTTATAAGAGAGTGCTATACTTTGGACTTGAAAATAGTGAAACGGGGGCGTTAAAAATGCAATTAGGATTTGATAGCGAAAAATACCTGGAAGAACAAAGTCAATATATTTTAGAGCGAGTGAATAGTTATGACAAACTCTATTTAGAATTTGGTGGTAAACTCATTGGGGATTTTCACGCAATGAGAGTATTACCTGGATTTGATCCAGATGGAAAAGTGAAACTACTCTATCGACTAAGAAACCAAGCAGAAATTATTATTTGTGTTTATGCTGGGGATATCGAACAAAATAAAGTGCGTGGAGATTTAGGTATCACTTATGACCGTGATGTCTTAAGAATGATTGATGATTTGCACCACTGGGATTTAAAAATTAATAGCGTACTGATTACAAGATACACTGGTCAACCAGCTGCAACTCAATTCAAAAATATGTTAGAACGTAGAGGAATGACTGTTTATACTCACGGCCACACAGAAGGCTATCCAATGGATGTAGATACAATAGTCAGTGATGCTGGATACGGAGCCAACGCATACATTGAAACTACTCGTCCATTAGTCGTTGTAACTGCACCTGGTGCTAATAGCGGAAAATTAGCAACATGTTTAAGTCAACTATATCATGAAACTCAAAGAGGTCGTTCAGCAGGCTATGCAAAATTTGAAACATTCCCTGTATGGAATTTACCATTAAATCATCCTATTAATATTGCCTATGAAGCTGCAACAGCTGATTTAGAGGATGTCAATATGATTGATCCATATCATTTGGAAAAATACGGTATTACGACTGTTAACTACAATCGTGATATTGAAGCATTCCCACTTTTAAGAAGAATTTTAAGAAAAATTTACAAAGACCAAGAAATTCCTTATTACTCACCAACAGATATGGGAGTTAACCGTGTTGGATTTGCCATTATAGATGATGCAGTCGTACAAGAAGCCTCAAAACAAGAAATAATTCGCAGATACTATCACTTACAATGCGATTACAAACGTGGGATTGGTACTTTAGAAACTGCTCAACGAGGAAAATACATTATGGATGAAATGGGATTAACCCCTCAAGATCGTCCAGTTGTCGAAAAAGCTTTGAGTAAATCCAAAGAATCCAATAGCGAAGTCGTAGCCATTGAATTACCAAATGGTAAAATGATTACTGGTAAACAAAGCGAAACGATGACAGCAGGAGCAGCTTGCTTATTAAATGCGATTAAAGAATTAGCAGGTATTCAAAAAGATTTACATCTATTACCTCCTGTTATTCTTGAATCCATTACAAAATTAAGTCAAGATGTGTTCCATCAACAAAGACGCTCCCTCGATAGTAAGGAAGTACTTATTGCTTTAAGTATGTCTGCTGTTACAAATCCATCTGCAGAAGCCGCAAAAAATCAATTAGTCTTTTTAAGAAATTTACAAGCACATAGTACGGTTATTTTACAAAAAGCTGATGAAGAAATTTATCGTGATTTAGGAATTACCATTACTAGTGAACCATCCTTTGCAGGAAATAGTTTTTATTATAGCCATTAGAAACAAAACAGGATTGACGGACTCTCCCATCAATCCTGTTTTTTTATATTAATGAATTGCTCCTCCAATTGTTCTTAAATCCTCTTTATCTTGATATTCAATAACCGTTTCAACACAAAGCGTTAGAGCATGAACCATTTCTTCCAATTCCATAGAAGGAAATTGATTTTTATCTTTTACTTGTTCTGGTAAGAAAGGTACATGAATAAATCCAGCTTTTAACGTAGGATAGTTTTTTGAAGCATAATACAGTACTTGATACATAATATGATTACATACAAATGTTCCAGCAGTATTTGAAACAGAAGCAGAAAAACCAGCAGCAATCATCTTATCCACCATAGCTTTAATTGGTAATGTTGAAAAATACGCACTTTCTCCATCTTTTTGAATTGGAAAATCAATGGGTTGATTTTCCTCATTATCTGCAATACGTGCATCGTCAATATTTATCGCAATACGTTCAGGAGTAATCCCGTGTCTTCCTCCTGCTTGTCCTACACAAATAACAACATCAGGATTGAAATTTTCAATTTCTTTTTTTAATACTTTAAATGATTTTTGAAATACCGTAGGAATTTGAATTCCTTTTATTTCTACATCTTTTATTTTTTTAGGAATACGACGAACAACTTCCCAAGAAGGATTAATACTTTCTCCACCAAATGGATCAAAACCCGTTAATAAAATTTTCATTTGAACATTCTCCTTTTATGATATAAATACAAAAAAAGCACTCGCAAGAGTGCTAAGGATGACCCGTACGGGACTCGAACCCGTGTTACCGCCGTGAAAGGGCGGTGTCTTAACCGCTTGACCAACGGGCCAGTATTAAATTTAAAGCGGGTGACGAGAATCGAACTCGCGACAACAGCTTGGAAGGCTGTAGTTTT
>NZ_CAUPZT010000020.1:0-29748 GCF_963515615.1 uncultured Granulicatella sp.
TTTGTTTTCTTTTGAAACTTCTTCAGCCTTAATTGATTTTAGGATATTTGTTAATAAACTAATTTCTTTAGCTTTCGCATCTACTTCTGTTTGAGAAGTTGTATTAGAAGACAATAATAATTTCGCTTCTTCAACTAATTTCTCAGCTTTTTCAATTTGTGATTTTTGTTGTTCATTAGAGCGAATACGATTAATTTCTGTTTGTAATGCTGATACTTTTTCTTGTAATTCAGCTGTTTGAAGAGTTTGAGAGATTGTTGTTTCAACTTTTTTCTCTTCTACTACTCCAGTTACTGCTGGTTGTTCTGTAGCTCTACTTTCTTTGTTAAGAGTACTTTCAACAGATGTTTGGGTATTTATTTTTTTATCACCCAAAGCTTCATTGTTAGCATTCACAACACTTTCAGTTTTTGTTACTTCACTTGCTTCAACATGGTATCCGAAAAAGAAGCCCGCACCCACTAATACGCTAGCGGCACCCACTTTTAATTTTTTAATCGAATACTTTTCAAATTTCCGACCAGACTTTTGCTGGTTCAAATAATGATTGTTTTTACTTAGCATAATTCACCTCATAAAGTTATAAAAATTCACTATTGATATTACAGTTTTTTTTATAATCTGTCAATTAATAACGTTTAATATTACAATATTTTTGACTATTTCGTATAATAGTTATTACTATATATGTATACATTTAAGCGTTATCTTAAAACGTTACCATTTATATAAAATATGTTATATTCATCCTTATTGCTATTTCTGGAGAAATTCTTATCATAACGAAAAAAAGACCGAGAAATCTCGGTCTTCCCATAAAATACTATTAAATATGAATTGGCATTCCTAATGCTAATTCAGCTGTATCCATAATTACTTCTGCTAATGATGGATGTGAGTGAATTGTTAATGCGATATCTTCTGCATTCATACCAGCTTCAACCGCTAACCCTAATTCTGCGATTAAGTCACTTGCGCCAACTCCAGCTACTTGAGCACCAACGATTACGTTGTCATCTTTTGTAGTAATTAAACGAACGAATCCTTCCGTTGCGTTTAATGAAATCGCACGACCATTTCCTGCTAGAGGGAATTTAGATGCTTTCACTTTTAATCCAGCATCTTTTGCTTGTTGTTGAGTATAACCAACAGAAGCTAATTCTGGATCAGTGAAGGCAACAGCTGGCATTGCACGATAGTCAACAGCAACTGGTTTACCTGAGATTGCTTCAGCAGCAACTTTACCTTCGTAACTTGCTTTATGTGCTAACGCTGCACCAGGAACGATATCTCCAATTGCGAAAATATTTTTAATATTTGTACGTCCTTGGTTGTCTACTTTCACTAAACCACGTTCAGTCATTTCAACACCTACAACATCTAATCCTAATTCATCAGTGTTTGGACGGCGTCCTACAGCAACCATTACGTAATCTGCAACGATTGATTGTTCTTTTCCTTCAACTTCGAATTTAACAGTTACGCTATCTCCATTATCAACTGCTTCTTTAGCCATTGCTGAAGTAATAACTGTAACTCCTTTTTTAGCGAAATCATCTTCTACTAATTTCACCATATCTTTATCAAACATTGATAAAATACTTGGAGCACCTTCTAAAATTGTTACTTCAGAACCTAAGTTAGCATAAGCTCCACCTAATTCTGAACCGATTACTCCACCACCGATTACAACTAATTTCTTAGGAACATCTTTTAATCCTAAACCACCAGTTGAATCAATCACACGTCCACCAAATTTGAAACCTTTGATTTCAATTGGACGGCTACCAGTTGCAATAATTGCATGGTTGAATGAGTATGTTTGAGCAGAATCTTCTGTTACAACACGTAATGTGTGGTCATCAACTAGGAAAGCTTCCCCACGAATGATTTCCACTTTATTTTTCTTTAATAAGTATTCGATACCAGAAGTTAATTTTTTAACTACTTGGTTATCTTTCCATTCTTGAGTTTTCGCAAAATCTAATACCACTTCTTTTGCAGTTACTCCGAAAACTTCAGAATGTTGAGCTTCTTGATAATGGTGTCCTGCAGAAATTAATGCTTTAGATGGAATACATCCAACGTTTAAACACACACCACCAATATATTCTTTTTCAATAATCGCAACTTTTTGTCCTTCTTGCGCTGCACGAATTGCAGCAACATAACCACCAGGGCCGGCACCAATTACGACTGTATCTAGTTCAATAGCGAAATCGCCTACTACCATCTTTTTCACCTCTTAAAAGTTTTCAATAGTGATTAATTTATAATTAAGCTTCCATTAATAATAATTCTGGATCAGCTAATAAACGTTTTAATTCGTTCATTGCTTTTTGAGCAGTAGCTCCGTCCACGATACGGTGGTCGAAACTTAATGATAATTTCATGTTACGTCCGATTACGATTTCATCGTTTTCGTTAATTACTGGTTCACGAACGATTGTACCTACACCTAAGATCGCTACTTCAGGGTAGTTAATAACTGGAGTGAACCAGCCACCACCTACTGAACCAATATTTGAAATTGTAATTGTTCCTTGTCCCATATCAGTTGCAGTTAATTTACCTTCGTGAGCTTTAGCTGCTAATGCATTAATTTCATCAGCAATTCCAAACATGCTCTTAGTATTTGCATCTTTAATATTTGGAACGAATAATCCTAAATCTGTATCAGTTGCAATACCGATATTGATGTAGTTTTTGTACACGATTTCTTGTGTCGCATCATCAATTGAAGCATTTAATACTGGGTATTTCTTCATTGCTACTGCTAATGCTTTTACAACATATGGTAAGAATGTTAATTTAGTACCTTGTGCTGCAGCAACATCTTTGAATTTCTTACGGTGATCCCATAGTTTAGAAACTTCAACTTGATCATGTAATGTTACGTGAGGAGCTGTATGTTTGCTATTTACCATTGCTTTAGAAATTGCTTTACGCATTGGAGTTAATTTCACACGTTCTTCACGTTCTGCTGAACCTACAAATGGTTTAGCTGGTTCTGCTTTAGCTGCTGGTGCCGCTGGAGCTTCTACTTGTGCTGCTGGTGCTGAAGCAACTGCTGCTTCTACTGCTGGAGCAGCTAATGCAACTGGTGCTCCACCGAAGTTGTCGATATCTTCACGAGTAACACGTCCACCTTTACCTGTTGGAACTACTAGTGTAATATCAACACCTTTTTCACGTGCATATTGACGCACTGAAGGCATTGCTAATACTAATTTATCTGGATTGCTTGCTGCTGGAACTCCTGTTGCTTGTGCTGGAGCCGCTGGTGCTGCTGGTGTTGGAGCTGCTGCTGGTGCAACTGGTGCTTCAACTGCCGCTGGTGCTGCCTCAGGAGCTGCCGCTGGTGCTGCCGCTTCTGCTGGACCAGAACCATCATCGATTACAACGATAATATCTCCTACACGTGCTACTGTTCCTTCTTGAACTCTAACTTCTAATACTTTACCACTTACTGGAGATGGAATTTCCTCTACAGATTTGTCATTTTGTACTTCGAATAAAATATCATCTTCTTGAATTGTGTCACCGACTTTAATGTCGATTTTTACGATTTCGCCTTCTGCGATACCTTCACCGATATCAGGCATTTTAAATTGGAAAGCCATGCTTGTACATCCCTTCTTAATTTTTACTTAAATATTCTAAAGAGCAAATCACCTTTGAAGGGCTTTTTGCTCTTTAGTGAATGATTTTACGAATTAAAAATTGTAAGTTTCGCGAACTTTTGCTTCAATATCACTTGCATTTGGTAACCAGTCATTTTCTGCTTGACCAAATGGGAAGATTGAGTCTGGTGCTGCAACACGACCGATTGGTGCTTGTAAATGTAAAATTGCACGTTCTGAAATTTCAGACATTACCATTGCGCCAATACCTGCTTGACGTTGAGCTTCTTGTACAACTACAACACGTCCAGTTTTTTGAACTGAAGCTAAAATTGTATCTAAGTCTAATGGTGAAACTGTACGTAAGTCAATCACTTCTACAGAAATGCCTTCTTTTTCTAAGTTTTCTGCTGCTTTAACAGATTCACGAACCATAGCTCCGTAAGTAATAATAGAAACATCTGTTCCTTCACGAGTTACAGCAGCTTTTCCTAAAGGAACTGTATAGCTTTCTGCTGGAACTTCTTCACGGAATGAACGGTATAATTTCATATGTTCTAAGTATACAACTGGATCGTTATCACGAATTGCTGAAATTAATAATCCTTTTGCATCATATGGATTTGAAGGAATAACCACTTTCAAACCTGGAGATTGTGCTACTAAACCTTCTAAGTTATCTGAGTGCAATTCTGGTGTATGTACCCCACCACCAA
Organism: uncultured Granulicatella sp.; assembly: GCF_963515615.1. Classification (GTDB taxonomy): domain Bacteria; phylum Bacillota; class Bacilli; order Lactobacillales; family Aerococcaceae; genus Granulicatella. The sequence goes on from NZ_CAUPZT010000020.1 coordinate 4,340, forward strand.
ATGGTGCACGGAATACGATAGGCATTTGACGAGTTCCACCCATACGGTAACGGTAACGAGCTGCTTGAGCAACAACACTGTCCATTACTTCAAATACGAATCCAAAGAATTGGATTTCAGGAACTGGACGGTAACCTTCTAATGCTAAACCGATTGCTAAACCACCAATACCTGATTCTGCTAAAGGAGTATTGAATACACGGTCTTCACCAAATTCATCTTGAAGTCCTTGAGTTGCACGGAAAACTCCTCCGTTTTTACCAACGTCTTCACCGAAAATTAGGACATTTTCATCACGTTTTAATTCTAAAGCCAATGCATCTGTAATGGCTTGAATCATTGTCATTTGTGCCATAATTATTTATTCTCCTTTGCTTCAAAGTAATCAATTTGTTCTTGGATAACATTTGTTGGTTCTTCAAACATTGTCTTCAAGAAGAATGAAACTTTTTGTTTTGGTTGTTTATCAGCTTCTTTGATTGCTTCTTTAATTTCTTCTTTAGTTGCTTCAATAACTTCGTTTTCTTTTTCTTCAGACCATAAGCCTTTAGCTGTTAAGTAGTTACGGAAACGAATTAATGGATCTTTTTTAGCCCATTCATCTTGGATACCTTCTGGTTGGTAACGAGTTGGGTCATCCCCTGATAATGTATGTGGACCATAACGGAAGCAGATTGTCTCAATTAATACTGGACCATTTCCTGCAACAGCATATTCACGAGCCTTTTTAGTTACGGCATAAACTGCTAATGGGTCCATACCATCTACTTGGATACCAGGAATACCTGCAGCTACCGCTTTTTGTGCTAAAGTTGTAGCAGCTGTTTGTAATTCACGAGGAGTTGAGATAGCCCAACCATTGTTTTGAATGAAGAAGATAGCAGGTGATTTGTATGCACCAGCATAGTTAATTCCTTCATAGAAGTCCCCTTGTGAAGATCCACCGTCACCTGTATAAGTAACAGCGACATTTTTCTTACCACGTTTTTGTAATCCTAATGCAACCCCTGCTGCTTGAACATATTGTGCACCAATGATGATTTGTGGTGGTAAAGCTTTTAATGATTCTGGGTACATATTACCTGCAACATGTCCACGAGACCATAAGAATGCTTGTGATAATGGTAAACCATGTTTTACTAATTGTGGTACATCACGGTAACCAGGTAATAATACGTCTTCTTTTTCAATTGCTTTGATAGAAGCTAATTGTGAAGCTTCTTGTCCAGCTGTTGGAGCGTAGAATCCTAAACGTCCTTGACGGTTTAATGCTGTTGAACGTTCATGTAAAATACGTGACCATACCATATCAGTCATTAATTCGACTAATTCATCGTCAGATAAATCAGGTACTAGATCTGGATTAACAACATTTCCTTCTGCATCTAACACTTGAACCATTTCAAAGTTCGTGTTATTTGGTGTGAAAAGTGCATCGAGATCGAATTTTTTCTTCGTTGCCATACTTTTTGTTTCCCCTTTTCTTTAAGAAATTGTGCTTCATAACAAAAATGAAGAAACAGAATGTTATTTCTGTATCATTTCTATTATTTTCATATACTAATTTACCATTCTTTTTTCACATATGCAAGTAATTAAGTTCAAGAATTAATTTTTATTTTTTGTGAATAGAATTACAAGTTTTTCTTTATAATTAAAGTATTTATTTATATTTTTTGTGCAGAAACTTTTTCAATCTCAGAAAAAAGCAAAATAAACGATAACATTCAAAGGAGTAACTGTATTACAATCCGTATTGAAACTGTATTAGTTTTATTAAAACAGTTTTACTTGTTCAAATAAATGATGCGTCTGTTCAAACTGAGAAATGGAAAGACCAATTAATCGTATCGACTCATTTCCATAGGATTCTATCAACAAATGATTCGCTTCTAACGCTATTTTTTCTTTTGTTTGAATATATTCTTCCAATGTTTTACTTCTTGTTTTCGTTTCAAAATCACTATGCTTTAGTTTGATTGTAATTGTTTTTGCTGCAAGATTATTTTTCTTTAACCATTTTGAGAGCTGCTTTGAAAATTGCTCAATGTATTGTTGTAATACTTCTTCATCCGTTGTGTCTTCTAATAATGTTTCTTCTTTTCCATAAGATTTTCTTTCACGATACAATGTTAATTGATCATTAGATTTTCCTCTTACTTGTCGATACAGTGCTTCTCCTTGCTTTCCAAAATGTTCTATTAAATACTCTTTTGAACAATTCAAAATATCTTCCCCAGTAAATAATTTTTTCTGATGTAATTTTTTTGCAGTTGCTTGTCCTACCCCAAAAAATTTTTCTACTGATAAAGTTTTTATAAATTCTGGAAATGATTCTTGATCAATCACGGTAATTCCTGCAGGTTTTCTTTGTCCAGATGCAATTTTGGCTAAAAATTTATTAAAAGATACGCCAACAGAGCAAGTTAATCCAACTTCTTTATAAATGGCTTCTTGAATTTCTCGAGCAATGATTGTTGCAGAAGATTGATTCATCGTATTCTCAGTCACATCTAAATATGCTTCATCAATGGACATCGGTTCAACTAAAGGAGTGTATCGGTGAAATATTTCTCGAATTTGTAAACTTAACTCTCGATACCGTTCAAAATTTGGAGGAACAATGATCGCTTTTGGACATAATCGAATCGCCTTACTTGTGGGCATTGCAGAGCGAACTCCAAAGGCTCTTGCCTCATAAGAACAAGTTGCCACTACTCCACGTTGATTAACTTTTCCACCCACAATAATTGGTTTTCCTCTTAAATGGGGATGATCCATTTGTTCTACTGAAGCAAAAAAGGCATCCATATCGATATGTAAAATTTTACGCATTTATTTCCTCCTTCCTTTTGTATTTCTAATCCATTCAAAAAGTGGCAGAACGTACGCTCTACCACTTCACTTTTATAATTCAACTTCGCTATTTTCAGGCGTTACAATTGAACTTACTCCTGTTACATTAAAATATTCTTCGCAACGTTGTTTTAATGCTTCCATTGCAAGTGTTGCTCTTTCAGCTTGATCTTTTGTCACAGATTCCATTACAAGAACTACATTCGTTGTTTCTTCTTGTAACATCGTTCTTTGAGCTTCTCTCCAATTCAAGCAACGACATACAGCTCCATCATTATCGAAGTAGCAAATTTCACCTTCTAATGCTGGAGCATCTTCCTCAGCTCCTAGAGGGAAGAAACTTTCTCCTCCTTTAGCTTTACCTAATCGTAAATCTCCTTGGATTTTGTCTAAATCTTCTCCCCCTAATGGTACAGCATATTCAATCGAAATACTATTATAAATATCTACTAATGGAGTAATCAATCGGAATTGATGTCCTTGAGAAACACGTTTTAATAGAGCTTCAATAGAAGAACGAGCTCCTTTTTTCGTTTTAAACTTAGAATAGGCTTGTCTCCATTGTTGAATAACAAGATTATCACTAAATACTTCTTCAGTAAAATGAACTTGAGCTTTTTGACAAGCTTCTTGTAAAATCCCTTCAAAATAAGGATCTTCCGTTTCATCTACAGTATTATTAATGCCTTTTAATACTAAAATATTCACTTGACCTTCTGGAAATAATTCCCAAAATTCTGGTTCTACAATAAATTTTGCCATTCTTCATTCTCCTATTTTAGTTCTTCAAATCTCTGTTTCATTGTTGCATTATTTTTGACAAGTTTTTTTACGGTCAAATCACTTGCTTTATTATTCGCTAATCTTAAATTATTTTCAGATGATAACAACGCATCTTTTGTTTTTTGTAAATGCGAAATCGTCTTATCAATTTCATCAATTGCTGTTTTGAATTTCTTACTTGCTAATTCATAATTTTTAGAAAAAGCATTCTTAAATGCTAACAAGTCTTCTTCAAAATGAGTGATATCTAATTGTTGTTCTTTCATTTGTGCTAATTCTTGTTTATATTTCAAAGAATTTAACGCTGCATTTCTTAATAATGTAATAATTGGAATAAAGAATTGAGGTCTTACGACATACATCTTCTCATACACATAGCTGACATCTACAATTCCATTATTATATAGTTCATTATCTGATTCTAATAAAGAGACTAAAATTGCATACTCACAATTCTTCTCATGCCTATCTTTATCCAATTCTTTAAAGAAATGTTCATTTTTCTTCTTAGTAGCTGTTTGATCATTTTCATTTTTCATCTCAAACATAATGGATAAAATCTCATTTCCAAAATCATCATATTCTCGGTAAATATAATCGCCCTTACTTCCTGTTTTGGCATCATTATCTTTACCGAATTCAGCTCTTGGAAAAGCCGTCATTCTTAATTGATTAAATTGAATCTCGCAATGTTGTTCTAAACTTTCACCGACCATTTTTGTCGATTGTTTTGCTTTAAAATCTTTATAAAACGCAATCGTTTCATCTTTTTGACGTAATTCTAATTCGTATTTTTCTTTTAAAGCAGCTGCTTGAACTTCTTGTTCTTTTTCTTGCAAATGATTTTTCGCTTCTAAGTCAGCAATCACACGATCTTTTTCTGCAGATAACTGAGAAACTCGTAAGGCTTCTTTCGTTTCTTGAGCATCAATTTTTGCTTGAAGTGATTGAATCAATTGTTCTTGCTGAGTAATTTTTTCTTGATATTGCTGCGTCAATTCTTGTTTTGAAACGACTTGTTCTTGATGGATTTTGGATAATTCCATTTCTAATTTATGTTTTTCTTTTTCAACTTGAACTTCCGTTTGGTGATTAGCCTGTTTTAACTCTTGTTCTAATAGAGCAATTTGCTGTTTATAGTTTGCTAATTTCTCTTCAAAATGAGATTGAGCTTGTTGAGAGTGTAATTGTTGTTCTGTTTCAAATTGTTTTTTTGCTAATTCTAATTGTTGATGAATTTCTTGTGTAAATTCTTGAGTACGAACTTGACGCACAATATCTGCATAAGAATGTTCATCAATTGTAAAAACCTTTTGACAGTGCGGACATTTAATTTCGTTCATACAAGTCCCTCTCCTTTTTAAATTAAAATATTCTTATTTATTAACGAATGCAATAATCTCTTCAACACTAATGGATGAATCGCAAACTACACGAGCCTCTCCACCTTTGGCCACTAATAGACCTGGCACTGTTGGAATCCCATATTTTTGTCGGAATGATTGAATCTCATTTAATTGTGTAACATCTTCACTATTAACAAAGATTGCTGGTTTATTTAACGCTTTACGTGCTTCATTCATTTTTGGAGCAAAGCGACGGCAATATGGACAAGTTGGACGTCCAATAAATAACACTACTTCTTCTCCACTTGAGATTAAGCTTTCTACTTCTTTGATTGATTTTTTTTCAAATTTTTCTACTGCTTCAAAAAATTCTTGTGACATAGTTTTTTCTCCTTGTTTTGGATTAATATCCTTATATTTTTTTCTTAAATAAATTAATCGGGTGATAAATCCTCCAAGCATTCCAATGGCTACTCCACCGATTAATTCTTGAATGATAATGCCTATTCCAATACCAATTAAAATGGCTACTAACATGATGGCATTGAGGACATTTAATTCTTTTAATTTTTCTTTAGAATCCATTCTTTCACCTACACTTATTGTAACACATTAATTTGGCACATTTTCATAGCTTCTAATGCTTGTTGATGCGTTTGAGGAGTTACCCCTGCACATGAAGTTGAACTTACATTAATAGGAATTTCTGGAAAATTTGCTTTCGCTAATAAGACATTACTAATAACGCAAATATCCGTACACAATCCTAAAAACGTAATGGAGCTAATGGAAGGTACTTCATGTAATAATTCCATTAATGCTGTTGATCCAAAAGTAGGTTTTTCAACCCCAACGGCATCTTTTTCTACCAATGCTTCTTGAACAGTGGCATCTAAATACCATCCTGGAGTCCCTTTTACACAGTGAACAACTGGTAATTTTTTCCCTTCTTCTGTTTCTAAATAATTTTCATGATGGGTATCCAATGTATAAAATACCTTTCCTGAAAATTCTCGAATAAATTTTGCAACAGTTGGTACTATAGCTACCGCTTCTTTACTACCCAATACTCCATCTACAAAATCTTTTTGCATATCTACAACAACTAAGATATCTGTCATGATTTCTCCTCCAATAAATGATAGTATTCATACAAATGGCGGAATACGAAATAATATCCGCCCGCTAAAACATAGCTGATACTAATACAAAATAGCAATAATTCCTTTGATAATCTTGCCATTTCATACGCAATTGTTCCCCCTCCTAAAAAGAAGAACATACTTAAACTATAAAACATAATTTTGACTTTATCCTTTCGATGACCTCTTAACCATCTTCCAATCGCAAAACCTGTATCTGTTAAATAGCCCGTAAAATGTGATGTTCTAACAATCATTCCTCGATAATAAATAAACATTCCATTTTGAACACCGACTGTAAATGCTAATTGATACATCCATAGCGATTCTAACTTCAACCAATAACTGAAGCCTAATAGTATTCCTAATACAATTAGTAAGATTCCATAGCGGTTTGCAAAACGAAATACCTTTTCCGAAAAAATCACTCCACAACAGACGCCGCCAAGTAAAAAACTCATCACAATCCAAAGTAAAGTAATTGCTTTTTCTCTTTCTCCAGCCATCGAGTGAATTAAAACTCCCGAAACATTCCCTGTCATATGTGTAGTGGGTGTTTCATATAATAATAATGTTGTAATATTTACAAATCCTGATAAAGCACTTAGTAGACCTATCCAGATTGCAAATAATATCCCTTTTTGTTGCTTCATCTCTTCCCCCTTACCATTGTTGTATATAGTATTGAAAAGCTAATCCCCAACAAATAACATTCACTACATAACAAATTATAAAATAAAGTCGATGAGTTTTATGGTGAAAAACTAGCATTCCTAGTATTCCACCAAATCCCCCACCGATTAATCCTAGAGTTAATAATCTTCTTTCAGGTATTCGCCACTTTTTTCGCTTAGCAGCTCTTTTATCTATTCCCATAAAAATAAATAATAAGAGATTAAGTCCTAGAAAATAAGTTAACAGTAATAACAAAGTATTACTCAACCGGAACAGCCTCACAACTTGTTCCATTTAATTGACCAATTTCAAAAATGTACTGACCTGTCTTCGTTACTAAACAAGGAATCCCTACCATTCCCCATTGTTTACGACCTTCAAATTGTGGTTTATCGTCTCTCAAACGAATAAATTCTTTTAAATTCGCCATACTTGCAGTGATATCTACCTCACGATAACTAATGTTTTGTCTTTCTAACTCCTCTACAAAAGCTTTAGTATCTGGACATAAGCTACTAAAATATAATACGTGTTCTTGCATTTTAAAAACTCCCTATCTATTTAATATTTGTTGTAAAGCTTGTCTTGCTAATTGATCAGCTCCTCGGTTTTCCTTTTCAGGAATCCATTCTAAAAATAGTTGCAAAAAATTTTTCCGTTCTTTTTGTACTTTTTTTAAAAATTCTTGGTAAGCTACTTGTTTTGTATAATTTTTTTCAATCGCCATCATCGCAAATTTTGAATCAGAATTTAAAAAAATGACTTCATGATGCCATTCTTTCTCTTGAAGAATCATTAAAGCACGATAAATCACCCATAATTCTGCTTGATGATTATCCATTAATTGGTCAGAACATTCCTTAAATAAAAATTGTTGTTTTTGATACAAAATTTCAATTCCAATTCCGACTTTACCTGGATTCCCATTCACAGCTGCATCCGTTCTTACTCGAATCATTCTGATTCTACTACCTGAACTCCTGTCGCTTGAAGCCCATGAGCACCACGTGCAATTTCAAATTCAACGAATTGTCCTTCTTTCAAAGTCTTAAACCCTTCAGATAAAATCCCTGTAAAGTGAACAAATACATCTTCATCTGTATCAGTGACAGAAATAAAACCATAGCCCTTTTCATTGCTAAACCATTTTACGACTCCTTTTTTCATTACGAATCCCTCCAGCCTTTTCAATTCTCAGACAGCTTTTATCTCATTATATACGTTCTATTTCTTTTTTTAAAATAATTTGTTTCAAGTCTATTTTCAGGATTTATTTTCTCGAAAATCTTCGTATTGTTTAATAAAAGTAGCATCATCATAAAATAAACTTTGCATTAAGTCTTCTTTTTTTGAAAAATATTCTATCCATTCTTCAAAAGAAGAAATATACTCCTCTTGAAACGGATGTAGTCGAATAATATCTTGCATCCATTTTTGAGCGAATATCGTAGCGTCTTCCATTGAAAAAGAATCCATCAACTCATTTAATAATTCGGATTCTTCTTTATAAAATCGTGATTGAACAATTGAAAACAGTTTGTTTCGCTCTATCAGTTTTATGTCACCATTCCATAATAATTGGATTGCATGAAGCATTCCAGAATCCAACCATTCATCTAATAAAATAGCTTTATCAAACATTGGAATCTGAGGATGAAGTAAAAACAATTGAATCACGAATTCTTTTTGAGGTAATGTAGAATCAATTAACACTTGAGTCATATAATGAATCTCTTCTACAGAAATATTCTTAGTCGGTAATTGTAATGCTTCCCCTATTTCTTGTAATTGTTGAACTTTCTCTTGTTCCTGTTTCAATTGTTGATTCATTATTTTTAGTTGTAGTGCGTTTATCCATGGAACCTCTAAGTATTCAAACTGTTTTAGATATGCTTCCACTTCTTCGAACCGATTCGTAAAGATTAATGCTTCTAAATAAACAGATACATACTTTTCATCCTGCAAGTGAAACTCTTCTACTAGCCAAATAATTTCACTCCAATCTTGGCTACGACATAATAGAGTCCATAATTTTTCTAATAGTTGATCTGAATGAGTCTTAATATAGCCTTTTTCTAACCAATCAATTGCAGCAATTAAATCATCTTCTTTTTGACATTGGTTTGCTTTTTCGATATAAAATTCTTCTTGATTTGGAAATTCAATTGTATTTCCCATCTTTTTCCTCCTCTTTAAAAGAAAAACAGACTAACATGATTAGTCTGTCTTAGCATCATTCGGTAAAAATTCAATAATATCTTTAAAATTTACGATGGTGCGATCTTCACAAATATCTTTCATAACAGTCGTTGAAGCTCCCCAATCAATGACAACTACCGCACTATTAGATAGGAGCTTATGAATAACACCATACATTTGTTGTCCTCGAAAAGTAAAATGAATGCGGTCTCCTACATCTGGACGAATCGAATCCTTTACTTTCTTAATCACAATCAAAACTTCTTCATAAGTTATACCCAATATATGCGCAATACGAGATTTAGTGGTGCCTTTACGAAGTTCCGTTTCAACAATTGCTTGAACTTTCTTTGTAACTTTTACGGTCATCTTCATCGCCTCTTCCCATGGGCCTTCCAATTCCAACACATCTACTATATTACTAATCTTAGTATAGCACAGATACCATTTTTTGTCAGTTAAAAACTCTCAAAAACATTGATATCATAACATTTCTAAGTAATATTTTCGAAAAAATTAGGAATTTTCATCTGGAAAGATTAAACTTCTCTTTGACCAAAGGCGCACATTTCTAACAAGGGACATTCATGGCATTTTGGTTTGCGAGCAATACAGTGATATCGTCCAAAGAAAATCATCCAATGATGAGCTCTCGACCATAATTCTTTTGGGATTTTACGACATAAAGTTTCCTCTACTTCTAATACGGAATCTTTTTGTCTACAAATCTGTAGTCTTTTAGAGATTCGCTCAACATGAGTATCTACTGCAAAAGCTGGGATATTAAAAGCAACACTCATCACTACATTGGCAGTTTTTCTACCAACACCGGCTAAACTCACTAATTCTTCTCTAGTCCGGGGAACCTCTCCATTAAAGCGTTCCAGTAGTTGCTGCGCACAAAGGCGAATATTTTTTGCTTTACTTCGATACAATCCTAATGATTGAATACATTCAATCACTGCTTCTTCACTCGCCTCTGCTAAATGAGCAGGAGTCGGAAATCTCTCAAATAATCTTGGTGTTACTTTATTCACACCTACATCGGTTGCTTGCGCACTTAGAATCGTAGCAATCAGTAGTTCAAAAGCATTGCGATGGTTTAGCTCACAATGAGCATCTGGAAATAAATCTCCCATTGTTTGAACTGCTTCAATCGTTTTTGTTTTTGATAACATCCTCTTCCTCCATTAATCCAACCAATTATCTAATGGAACTAGAGGAATCGGTGTTGTTTCTTTTAGTTTTGCTGCAAAATTGCCATTTCTCGTACGATTCTTATCTTGAATCACTTGTTGCACTGTTTTGAATCCTTTTCTTTGCCATGTTAGCAAGATTTTATCCATATATTTTAATGTAAATACTTGATTCAATACTGCTTCTTTTAAAGCTGTTAAAATTAACTCATAAGAATATTCATCTTTATCAATCCAACTTTTTATCATTTGAATTTCATACGAACTAATGGGTCTTCCAAATTCTTTTTCAATGACAAAAATTAAATTTGGCTTATCATTTTCTTCTTTTTTCGCCACTTCTTGACGATGTAATATTTCCAATTGTTGAAATAACGGCGCTAGACTATAATATTCTTCTTTTTTGCCTTGTTCATTTTCTTTTTGGGTCACGGATACCACTTGTCGATCCAATAAATGCTGAATGATTTGGAATAAAGTATTTTCACTAATTGAAAATACCTCGCAGATTTCTTCTACATTCAATGGAAAATATTCTGAAGTGGAATGTTGTAACCACCAAGAAAGCATTAAGCATTCTTGTGCCGTCAATTGTAATTGTTGATAATAACGGATGAATGGATTTGGAACGGTTGTTCCTCCTTGATACATCCAAAATTGTTGAAATGTTTGTTCCAAAATTTTCACCTCTTTTTCTGACATAAAAACCGATTTCTAGAAATTCTAAAAATCGGTTTGAAATTGTCTATTCTATGGGAAAATACGGTTTAATAAACGTGGGAATGGAATTGCTTCACGAATATGTTTCGTTCCAGCAACGAATGTTACCATTCTTTCCAAACCTAGTCCGAATCCTGCGTGAGGAACTGAACCATATTTTCTTAAATCTAAGTAGAATGCATAATCATCTGGATTTAAGCCATTCTCTTTAATTTTTGCATATAATTTATCATAGTCTACTTCACGTTCAGAACCACCGATAATTTCTCCATATCCTTCTGGAGCTAATAGGTCCGCACAAAGTACACGGCTTTCATTACCAGGTACTGGCTTCATGTAGAATGCTTTAATATCCGAAGGATAATTCATTACGAATGTTGGAACTCCAAAATGGTTTGAAATCCAAGTTTCGTGTGGAGAACCAAAGTCATCTCCATGTTCTAAATGTTCATAATCTGTATCTTCATCTGCTTCATGAGCTTGTAATAAATCAATCGCTTCATCATAAGAAATACGTTTGAATGGTTCACTAACATATTTCTTCAATAATTCTACATCTCTTTCTAATGTTTCAAGAGCATGAGGTGCACGGTCTAAAACTCCTTGAATTAATGCTTTTACATAAGCTTCTTGTAAATCTAATGATTCGTCATGAGTCACAAATGGATATTCAGCATCCATCATCCAGAATTCTGTTAAGTGACGACGAGTTTTTGATTTTTCAGCACGGAATACTGGACCAAAGTCAAATACTGGTCCGAATGCCATTGCTCCTGCTTCTAAGTATAATTGACCTGATTGAGATAAGAAAGCAGGATCTCCAAAATAATCTGTTTCAAATAATTCAGTTGTATTTTCTGCTGCATTTCCAGATAAAATTGGGCTATCAAATTTAATAAATCCATTTTGATCAAAGAATTCATAGGAAGCATAAATAATAGCGTTACGAATTTGCATAATGGCATGTTGTTTACTTGAACGTAACCATAAATGACGGTGATCCATTAAGAAGTCCGTACCGTGTTCTTTTGGAGTAATTGGATATTCATGACTTTCCCCAATCACTTCTAATCCTGTTACTAATAATTCATACCCTAATCTTGAACGAGTATCTTCTTGTACAACACCTGTTACATAAACAGCTGTTTCTTGTGTTAATGATTTTGCAATTTCAAACACTTCTTCTGGAACATCGCTTTTTACAACAATTCCTTGGAAATAAGTTGCTCCATCACGTAATTGTAAGAAAGCAATTTTCCCACTTGAACGTTTATTAGCTACCCAAGCTCCAATAAGGACTGTTTGTCCAACATAATCTTTTGCTTGGTTCATTCTGATTTTTTTCAAAATAATCCCTCTTTCTACAAATAATTTCTAACAAATTGATTGATTCTTTGAGCCGCATTTTTTAGTTCTTCTTCACTACTTGCACAACTTAATCGCAAGTAGCCAGTACAACCGAAGTTTTCACCTGAAACAGTTGCCACTCCAACTTCCTCTAATAATTTTAATGCAAATGCATCTGAAGTTTCAACTCCAACTATTTTCATTGCTTCTTGAATATTGACAAATAAGTAGAAGGCTCCACCTGGTTTCATACATGACATACCAGGAATTTCCTGAATGAGTGCATGGAATAACTCAATTCTCTTTTGAAATTGAACACGCATCGCTTCTTTATCTTCTTGTAAATCTTCCTGAAAAGCACGAATCGCAGCAAATTGCACAACTGCAGCTGGATTACTCGTTGTATGACTAGTTAAATCATTCAATGCTCGTATCACTTCTACTGGACCAAAGGCATATCCTAATCGCCAACCCGTCATCGCAACAGATTTCGATAATCCATTAATGACTAATGTATTATTTTGGATTTCTTCGGATAAACTTGCCACACTAATACTTGGCACATCATGCACTAATTCATAATAAATCTCATCAGCGATAACAAACACTTGATGGTTTAATGCCCACTGACTAATTTCATATAATTCTTCTCTGGAATATGTTAATCCTGTAGGATTCGATGGAGAATTCAAAATTAATAATTTTGTTTTATCTGTTACAGCTTTCTCTAACAAATCTACGGTTAATTTAAAGGCATTCTCCTCACTTGTTTTCACAAAAACCGGTACACCTTGAGCTAATGTTATTTGCTCTGCATAACTCACCCAATAAGGAACAGGCACTAAAACTTCTTCACCTGGATCAATTAATGTTTGAAATACAGAATATAACGCAAACTTCGCCCCAGCAAAAACAGCTACTTGTTGTTTATCAACTTTCACTCCATCTTTTCTTAAATGAAAATCACTAATCGCTTGTTTTAATGCATCTAACCCTAAAGTAGGTGTGTAATGATCGGTTTCATGTTTCAATAATGACTCAATTGCTGCTTTTGTAATTTTTTCTGGCGTATTAAAATCAGGCTCACCAATTGATAAGCTAATAATATCTTTCCCGGATGCTTTTAATTCTCTTGCTTTTTGTGTCATCGCTAAAGTTCCAGAAGGAAGTATTTTAGAGACACGTTCTGAAATTTTTACCATAATATCTCACCTTTAAATATTTTCAATATCTTTTATCCATTGTCCATTTTTGGCGGAAATATAATAATATCCAATTCGTTTATTGCTTGTTCGATAATTGACTTCCCAGACTGGTTCATCTTTTATCATTCCCAATCTTGCTTCTAAAATCTCATCTGTATGTTTCGCTTGTTTTGTGATTGATCGTGCTTCTTGCTCATTAATGACAGCATCCTGTTGTAATACGGTTACTTCTTTCTTATCTGGAGAAACAATCGCATATAATTGTTGACCTTCTATCGTAATTCCAGCTAATGAATAATAAGTTTCTTCCGTATTAAACCAATAGAAATCTGTAATTTTTGTAAATTGAACTTTTTGAGCTGCAATCTCTACTGCTAAATCTTTTGCTTGTAATCGTTCAGATTGACTGAGATAAAATATTCGAGCTGCTCCAAAAAAAATCACTAAAAACGTGCAGACGAAAAGCAACATCGTACGTCTTCTCATGGATGCACAACCTTTTCTAATTTTTAAATTCAGATAAATTTATTATACGATAAGCTAGTAAAAAGCACCAGTATTTTATAATTTCTTGAATAAGAATTTAGCAATAAAAAAGATAGTTCCCATGGTTGAGAACTATCTTTCAGTGGTTAGACACATTTATTTTTTTCTACAATCACTTGACATTCGCTTGTTCCTATTAATGTTTTATTTTCAGGAACTTCAATGCTTTTATCTGTAATAACATAATCAAGATGAGCACCTTTACGAATAATAGAATTCGCCATAATGACACTATTTTTTACAACAGCTCCTTCTTCGATGATAACATCCCTGAAAATAATACTATTTTCAACAGTACCATTAATACAAGAACCATCTCCTAATAAAGAACTTTTAACTTGTGAGGTATCTCCATAACGTGTTGGTACACTATCTTGTACTCTCGTTAAAATATCTGTTCCACTATCAAACACAGCTGTTAATGTCTCAGGTTTTAATAAGTCTTGATTGAAATCAAAATAATCTTTTACCGTATTAATAATTTTAGAATATCCTTTAATTTCATAGGCATAAACATTTAGCGTATCTAGATTTTTAGACACATAGTCTCTTAAAATATCTTCCCAACCAAGAGTCATACCTTTTTTAATAATGGCATTTAATAATTCTTTTGTCATAATATAAATTTTGACTTGTGTAGCACATTTTTCTTTTCCACCGTTAAAATGGTATAAACTTTCATATACTTTATGATCTTTATCAAAAATAATTTGAGACTCTCCGATTTCAGGTTTACGATAATGATAGGCTACAGTAATATCTGATGCTGTATCCACATGGTATTGGAACATCTCTTTAAAATCAATGGTTCCAATAATATTAGCATCTGCTAAAATACAATATTCTTCCGTTAAATTTTCCGTATAAACCATTGTATTCCCCAATGCTTCAATTTTATTTTGAGGAATTCGAGTAGATAAATAATTAGATAATGGCGTTAATAACGTTAACCCTCTATTTTTTCTATTTAAATCCCAATCTTTTCCCCAACCAACATGGTCACGTAAAGATTTATAATTATGGTTGGTCACAATTCCAATATTATCAATATCTGCCTTCACTAGGGAAGATAACATAAAGTCCACTAGACGATATCTCGAAGCTACTGGTAAAGAAGCTAATGTTCTTGAACGGACTAATCCTTGTAAGTCATCTTGTCTATAATTATCTGCAAATAAAATCGCAAAAGCTTTTATCATATTAACATCCTCCCGCTTTCATTGGTTCACTGACAACTTCATTGCGCCCAATTACCGTAATCATATCTTTTCCTAATTCAATTTCTTGATGACCGATAGATACACCAGCTTTAATAACTGCACCTTCTGCAACGATGGAATGATAAACAGATGCACCTTTTTCAATTGTAGCATTTTGCATAATAATACTATCTTTAACGACTGCACCTTCTGCAATAACAACTCCTGAAGATATAATTGAATCTTTTACTTCTCCAAATACTAAAGTACCGTCTGAAATCATAGAAGATTGAACATCTGAATGTTCTCCTAAAAATTGTGGCAAGCGTCCTTCATGACGATAGTATATTCTCCAACTTGTATCATCAATATCAAATGCTTCTCGACTCTTAATTAAGTCCATATTAGCTTCCCATAAACTTTCAATAGTACCAACATCTTTCCAATATCCTTCAAATGGGAAGGCGAAAATCTTTTTATCTTCTTCTAGTAACATTGGAATAATATTTTTCCCAAAAT
The DNA here is from genome assembly GCF_963515615.1 of uncultured Granulicatella sp. Classification (GTDB taxonomy): domain Bacteria; phylum Bacillota; class Bacilli; order Lactobacillales; family Aerococcaceae; genus Granulicatella. Next base: position 20,073 of record NZ_CAUPZT010000020.1, read on the forward strand.
CCTTCTCACTTTCAGGATTTGCTTCATCTCGGATTAAGTACTCACGTAATACTCTCCAATTGAAAATATAAATTCCCATAGAAGCTTTTGTAGATACTGGTTTTTCAGGTTTTTCTAAAAACTCAACAATACGAAGATCTTCATCTGTATTTAAAATTCCAAAGCGATGCGCTTCTTCCATCGGTACATTAATATGAGCAATCGTTAAATCAGCTTCTTTTTCCTTATGGAACTCTAACATTTTATTATAATTCATTTTATAAATATGGTCCCCAGATAAAATCAAGACATAATCAGGCTCATATTGTTCAATATATTTAATATTTTGATAGATGGCGTGAGCTGTTCCTTTATACCATTCTCCCGTTTTCCCTGCGGTATATGGTGGTAAAATCGATAATCCACCATCCATTCTATCTAAGTCCCATGGTTGACCATTTCCCATATAAGAATTTAATTCCAATGGTTTAAATTGTGTTAAAACACCAACTGTTGAAATACCTGAGTTGGCACAATTGGATAATGGGAAATCAATAATACGATACTTTCCACCATACGGTACAGCAGGTTTTGCCATATCTTGTGTTAATACTTGTAAGCGAGTCCCTTGTCCTCCTGCTAATAACATTGCGACCATTTCTTTTTTTCTTGCCATTTGTGTCTCTCCTTATCTAGTTTAATCTATTCTTTCAAGATAGAGTGTTGAAAAAGCTGGTATATTTATTTTTAAAGTAAACGGTAATTCTCCGCATATTTGCTGAACAGTTTTTAAGTTTCGATTTAATACACCTTGCCCACCAAATTTTTTAGCATCTGAATTCAGTGCCATTTTATAATGACGTTCTGTTTCAAAACCAATGTGATAAGAATCCCAATTTTGACCAGAAAAATTCGAAATTACTAATACTTCCTGTTGTTCAGCTTTTCTTGAAAAAGCAAATACATTGTGGGAAGCATCTTCTACGACATGCCATTCGAATCCTGCCCAACCACCATCGTGTTCCCACAATGCTGGACTGACTTTATAAAATTGATTTAATTCTTGTACAAATCGATGAGTACTCTGATGAAGAGGGTAATCTAATAAGAACCAATCTAATTCCCGTTTTTCATCCCATTCTATAAACTGGGGAATTTCACTTCCCATAAATGTTAGCTTTTTACCTGGGTGTCCAAACATATAGCCTAAAAAAGCTTTATAATGCGAAAACTTTTCTTCGTAATTCACAGGCGCTTTATCTAATAAGGATTTTTTCCCATGAACGACTTCATCGTGAGAAATTGGTAATATAAAATTCTCAACAAATGCATAACACATTGAAAAGGTTAATCGATGATGACATCCTTGACGAAAATATGGATCTACCTCAACATAATCTAAACTGTCATTCATCCAACCCATATTCCATTTATAATGAAATCCTAAACCACCTTCATCAATTGGAGCAGTTATTTTTGGATATGCAGTCGCTTCTTCAGCAATCATCATCACTCCTGGATAATGTTGGCGAACATATTGATTCAATGTTTTAAAGAACTCTAACACTTCTAAGTTTTCATTTCCACCATAAATATTTTTTGCAGCTAAATGCTCAGGACGATCATAGTTTAAAAATAACATCGAACTAACTGCATCCACTCTTAGACCATCTAGGTGAAATTCTTCAATCCAGTAACAAGCGCTGGAATATAAGAAGGAGCAAACTTCACCACGACCATAATCAAAAACTCTTGTCCCCCATGACAAATGTTCTTTCTTTCTTTCATCAGAATATTCATAACAACATTGACCATCAAATTCATAAAGACCGAATGCATCTTTTGTAAAATGCCCGGGAACCCAATCTAAAATAACTCCAATACCATTTTGATGTGCCTTATCGATTAAATATTTAAAATCCTCCGGTATTCCATATCTTGAAGTAACTGCAAAATATCCTGTTACTTGATATCCCCAAGATGGATCATAAGGATATTCTGTAATCGGAAGAAGTTCAAGATGTGTATAATGCATCTTCTTTGCATAGGGAATTAAAGTATCTGCTAATTCTCGATAACTATAAAAATCACCATTTTCTTTATTTTTCCAGGAACCTAAATGTACTTCATAAATATTCATTGGTTTTTGATAAGGAACTTCTCTTTGTTTCATCCACTTATCATCATTCCACTCGTAATTTGAGTCTGTATAAACTTTTGAAGCTGTTAATGGACGAGTTTCAGCATGTCTAGCATATGGATCTGCTTTCCAGAGCATCCGACCATCATTTGTTTTGATAACATATTTATAGGCATCATAAGAATGAAGTCCCTCAACAACCCCTTCATAAATCCCTTGATCATTGATTTTATTTAATGGATAAGCTGTTGGATTCCAGTCACAAAAGTCTCCTGAAACATAAACTTCTTCTGCATGAGGTGCCCACACTCGAAAGGTACATTGATTTCCTTCTAAAAAAGATCCCAAATACTCATAGGCACGAAAATTTTTCCCTTCATGGAATAAATATTCTGCTAAAGAATTACTCATACGCACTCCTCCTCTATCCTTCTTCAATCCGTTTTACGAATTTTTACAAGCGTTTACATTTTTTGTTGCATAAAAACCTATAGATTCTTTTTTCCGTTTATTTACAATTTGATTATAACATATCTTTGCCTATTTTCGTATATTTTTTTCAAAAAAATAAAGCGTTTTATTTATTGTCATATTCACTATTCTATCAGACTATTTCTTTTTTCTTCATTTTATACTACAATTGCAGTAATACGAGTTTTTTAGAAAGGAAGATATTTTTGATATTATTTAATCCGATAAAAAATAAATATCCAAAAGGAGCCGTCTCTTCTTCTCAAGAAATTCTTTTTGAAGTATGGATTCATCAAGATTTTTATTTTAGAACACTTTCTCTTACTTTATTGAATGATTTTACACATCAAAAAAATATTTATGTATTACATAAAACGGACATTTTAGAAAGACATTATAGAAAATATACTGTCACCGTTCCAGCATTAGAAACAGGACTTTATTTTTATGATTTTGAAGTTACATTTGATGATTCAATTGGTTACTTGAAAAAACATGAATTTGATGCTGTTCTCACAATGGAAGAACAATCTTACTCTTCTTGGCAATTAACGGTTTATGATGCAGACTTCCAAACTCCAGATTGGATAAAAGGTAGTATTATGTATCAAATTTTCCCAGATCGCTTTAAAAAGAGTCCTCATTATCAAGCAACTGTTGCTGCTAATGAAGAAACAAGAGTTCGTCATGACGACTGGAATGCCATTCCTTATTCTTCTATTACCCATGATAATTATCGAGCACAAGATTTCTTTATGGGAAATCTAAAAGGAATTCATGAAGAATTACCTTACTTTAAGCAACTAAAGATTGATAGTATTTACTTGAATCCAATTGTTGAAAGTCCTGAAAATCATCGCTATTCTACTTCGAATTACTTTAATATAGATCCTTATTTAGGTACGGTGCAAGACTTTAAAGATTTATGTAAAGATTTTAAAGAACAAGATATTCGTATTACATTAGATGGAGTATTTAGCCATACGGGTGCAGATAGTATTTATTTCAACCGTTATGGTCATTATGACAGTGTGGGAGCTTACCAATCTCAAGATTCCCCATACTATCCATGGTTTACGTTTAATGAATTTCCAAATGTGTATCAATCATGGTGGGGATTCACGAATTTACCAACGGTTATTAAAGAAAATAAGGAATATCAAGAATTTATGTTTGATGCTCAAAATGGTGTCATTCCTTATTGGCAACGATTAGGAATTGGTGGATGGCGAATTGATGTAGCAGATGAATTTCCTGATTGTTTCATTGATCAATTAAGAAAGTCTGCTAAACAAGAAGATCCAGATTGCTTCTTATTAGGGGAAGTTTGGGAAGATGCAACAACTAAATTCTCTTACAACACAAGAAGAAGATATTTCTTAGGAAAACAATTTGATAGCGTCATGAATTATCCTTGGAGAGATGCCATTATTCGCTTTGTTAAACATAAAAATGCACATCAATTTTCTCTAGCTCTATTAGAATTACTAGAAAACTATCCAAAACCTGCTTTGGATGTTTTAATGAATTTATTATCTAGTCATGATACAGAAAGAATTTTAACAGTTTTAGCTTTTGAAAATCCTGAGGAATTTCCTGTTGAAAAACGACCAGATTACAAGCTAACGGAGAGTGAATATCAATTAGCAAAAGAAAGATTCTTTAGTGCCTCCTTTATTCAATTTACCCTTCCTGGTGTACCTAGTATTTACTATGGAGATGAAATTGGTATGTATGGCTTTAGAGATCCTTATAATCGTCAAACATTCAAATTTGATGAAAAAGATGATGAAGTTTTAGCATTCTATCAAGAATTAACAAACTTTAGACATCAACACCAAGAAGATTTTAAAGCAGACTGTGATATTATTAAAGTAGCCGATGGCTGTATTGCTTATAAACGTGGCAAACTATTATGTATCATCAATTTAGATCATTCTGCTCATTTTATTGAAAACTATTCAGGAGAAATCCATTACCAAAAAGGAGAATTTTTCCCAACTCCACATGGTATTGTAGTAGGACCAAATAGTTTCGGAGCGATCAAATTAGCTTAATTACCATACAAAAGAGAGTGAATAGAAATACAACTTGTATCCTATTCACTCTCTTATTTTTATCTTATCCGCGAATGAGACTCAATAATGGAATTAACACAATCGGTAAAAACATTGCTGGTAAAAAGTTCATCACCTTAATTTTCGTCAATTCTAATAGATTCAATCCTAATGCAACGAGTAATAAAGAACCCACTGCAGACATTGCATAGACAATCGATTCACTTAAATACGGTGCTACAAATTGAGCGAGAACCATCATTCCACCTTCATACAAAAGAATGGCTAATGCAGATAACATTACTCCTGCTCCTTTTGTCGTCGTCAAAATAATCGAAGCAAATCCATCAATTAAAGCTTTCGTTATTAAAATACCGTGATTATTTCTCAATCCTGCTTCAAGAGACCCCATTACCGCCATTGCTCCAACACAAAAGATTAATACAGCTGACACAAAACCTTCTGCCAATTGATTTTGAGCCCCTTCTTTGGAAAGTTTATCTTGAACCCACTCTGCAAATTTTCGAATATTCTCTTCTAATTGCATCATTTCCCCAAGATATCCTCCCAGTGAAATCGAAACAATTAACAAAATCATATCTTGATCTACTAAAGCTCCTTTTAATCCAATGATAAACGTAATTAATGCAAGACCTTGCATAATATGAGAAGACATCTTTTCAGACATTCCTCGTTTTAAGAATAATCCAATCATTGTACCAATCACAATCGCAATAACATTTATGATTACACCCATTTGTTCAAGCTCCTTCTAGCAATACTGCTACAAGTATACTGCTATTAAACTAGAAAATCCATTAGAATTTAGCAATTCTAATGGATTCCTAATTTACTTTAAAGAATTAAACCCATTCTCCATTTTCATTTACATAGTAGCCATCAGGAGTTTTCGTATTGACTAATAATTCACCTGATGCATCAACATAGTACCATTTTCCATTGACTTCAAACCATTGGTTTTCTTTCATTGCTCCACTTTCTTCTAAATAGAACCATTTCCCATTTAAGAATATCCAATCACTTTCCATCTTACCTGATCCATTATAGTAATACCATTTATTACCAATTTTTTCCCAAGTATTTCTTAAGTATTTTCCTTCAGAATTTACAAAATACCAAGTATTAGATTTTTGATCATGAATCCATTCTGACTTCGCCATGTATCCGCCAGGTTTTACATAGTAATCTCCAACCCATTGATTTTCAACATATTCTCCATTTGAATCAATAAAGAACCAGCTTTGATAAGTCACATTATAAACCCATTGATTACTTACCTTTTGTCCTTCTTCATTCATATAATGTTTGCCATCAAAACCTTTCTTTTGAACAGGTGTTGTTTGAGTTGTATTAGAAGAGGTTGAAGATTGATTATTTGAAGCAACATAAGTATTCGTATTTGTCGTTGCTGCAGCTGTTGTTGTTTCAGCAGGTTGTAGACGATCTAATACTTCTTTCAATGGTGTCACATCGATAAATGAACTTGCTAGTGGTGTCTTTGTTTTAACAGCTTTTTCCATTTTAGCTTCTACATCTTTCATTAATTGGAAGACAGATTTTGCAACTGCAATTGATTTAGCAGTATATTCATCAGCATGTTCTTTTACATAATCATCAGATTTCCCTGTATATTCATCAATTAATTGATTTTGATAATCCATTAATAATGCTTCCATTTTTTCCCAATTTGAACGAATACTCTTACCAAACAATTCTGGATGATCCATTACCATTGTATCAATATTAGTAGCTACCCAATACCAAGAATTAGCATCATATTTGTTTCCTCTAACTTTATAAGCTTCAAATGTATCTTTAATACTGCCAAAATAAGGAACATATGGTGTATTACGAGAGCGACCTAAACTTAACCACATTACTCCACCTAATGATTGTGGTAATTTTTGATTAATTTGATAAACATGTGGATCAATCACATTTTCGTTTCCTGGAGCATAAGCATATTTTCCATAGTTTGGATCTGTCGGATCTGCTTGTTTTCTATAAAAATCTTTCTTCGTATCATAACCTGGAACTTGGTCATCAGGCACCAATTCTCCATTTAATGTTTCAAAACGATTTCTTTGAACATTTAATCCATCAATTACAGTAAAATCCTTTCTTGGGCTATCTTGTAAAAATTCATAACGTTTATCTTGATAAGTTACATTAGAAGATGGATTTAATAACTTAATTCCTGCATACACACGTGAACGGTCTCCATTTTCTAAAGGTGGCGCATAAGTAGCAGCTAAATCAATTTCACCTTTACTTTCATCTCCCACAAATACTCCTGCTTTTTTAGCTGTTTCAATAATCCCTTTTGAAGCAATAATGTTTTCTTTATCATTAATATTTACTTTACCTAGAAAATAAGTGTTTGGGAATACAGAATATTTATCGTCTGGATATTTAAAGGCTACATATTCATGACCTGAATAAATTTCCATATACCATAATTCATTTTTATCGGCAAAAACAATAATATTTCCTTCTGCAGATCCTTTTTCATCAATTTCTTTTGCCAATAATTGAGCTGCTTCTCTAGCTGTTTTTACACGTGGTAAAATTAGATCTGTTACAATTGCTTCAGTAACTCCTGCTTTTACTAGCGGATCAATTTCCGGATATTCAATTTCATTTTCTGGGCCTTCCAAAACTCGTCCATCTGCTGCAACTTTTGGTGCTATACCTCCTACAACTTCACTACGTGGTGTTGCTGTTACTGTAGCAGTCATTGAAACCCCGTGCTCATTAAAGCCATGTTCAGAGAAAATACCTTCGTCTGTATCTCTTGAATCATCCGCTACTACTGTATATTTATATTCATGTTTTAAATGAGGATAAACGTTTCCAGTTGATTTATCCAACAGAACATCTCCTTCTTTATAATCCTTAGCAGGATTTACAAAGAAATTCTTATTATGAGTATGTTGTTGTGTTCCATCTTTGTGTGGATATGGATAGTCTTCCGTACGTCCATACAAGAACGAACCATCTTTTGTTAGTCCTTTACCAATAATAAATGCAGAACAAGCTTCAACAGCTTGTTGAGATAACACAAGTCCAATAAGGACTGTAGATAATAATGTCTTACTAACTTTTTTATTCATAGCTATCCCCTCTTTTTAAAAGAATCTTATATGATTAAAATAATATTTAACCAAATATAGAATACGCTTTCTTTATTGTAAAATCAATACTTTTTATTGATTTATAAGAAATATTATCAACTTTTTATTTCAAAAAAAGAACCGAATTCGGTACAATTCGGTTCTTTTCTGATTACCACTATATGTATATGCTACAAGTAGTTTGGCTATCAGTTTATCGACAAATTATGCATGTGGTTGCTCACTAGCTGACGGTGCAGGTTGTGGTGCAGCTGTTGTATTCGTAGGTGCTACAGTTTCCTCTGCTTTATCATTAACCACTGGTTTTTCAACTTCAGCTGAAGTACTTGCTTCATTAGCAGTTGCTTCTCCTGCTTTTGGAGTTGTACTATTTTCAGTTGTAGCTGTAGTTTTTGATTTTGGAGTTGCTAAATCTTTCTTCACTTCTTCAGATAATTCTTCTCTGAAATCAGAAGTTGGTAGCGAATTATCTTTGTCAGCTTGATCTAAAGCCATTTCAGCAAACTCTTTCATTCCATCAAGTTTACTCATAGATTCTTCATCATCCGGTTTTGCAATTGCTTTATAATATTCCCCAACTCTAATATCTACTTTCTCAGTTGGAGTTTCATGAGCTTTTTTGATTTCTTTTGTAGCAAAAAACGAAGGACTAATCAATGATTCTGTAGAATAAGTATTTTCATAATTTAATTTACTTTTTGAAAATTTTTCAATTAAATCAGAAACTTTCTCTCTTAATTCAAACGGTAATGGTTTATCTTGAACATGTTGAGTAAAGAAGTATAAATATTTCATAGCTTCAACACCAATACGTTTATTCGCATCTTGTAATGCTTGCACGTAATCTCTCACTGCTTCTAAAGCTTTCATATCTTTTGCTTCAATTGCTTTATTTGCCGCAGCTCTTAATTCATCTTTTGTAACATTATAATCAGTTAACTCTAAATCGTTAATCGTACGAATAATACTTTCATGTAATGTATTTAGTGCTTTCTCTTCTTTAGAAAGTTCTGGTGTTGTAACAGTTGATGCTTTTTCAATATATTTTTCATCAAATTGTTTCAACAACTCTAAATATCCTTGAGTTGAATTTCCTTTTTCATCCAAACGTTCTTTGATTTCTCGTAAACTTGTTAGGATACGGCTTAATTCAACTGGTTGAGTTTTATATTTTTCAGATGCTTTATTCGCTAATGCTTCAATTTGATTTTCAACGGCTTTCGTATCTAAGTCTCCAGCAATATATGTTGGTGTAATTTCTTTTAATTTATTTGCAACATATTTTTTAGCCCCTTCAATATTTTGAATTCTTAAAGAGTGACTATGATCTCCATGTGGTACTTCAAATTTATCGCCTAAAATTCGAATATCTTTTACAGAAATTCCCATACGTTTCGCTAAAGAAGCAATTTCTTGTGCAAATCTTAATTCAGGGTCGATGGATTCATCTGAACTTGGAACTTCAAAATTACGTAGTGGAATCGCCCAAGGATGGATATGTGTTTTATCTTGACCTTGTTCCATATTTTGGAAAGCAAATACTTTTCCTACATATTTTCCATCTTTATATGCAGATTCTAATTTAATCGTATCTCTTTCTACTCCATAAGCATAAGTAATATAGTCTAAATATTTTTGAACTTCTGGAGATTTTTCTGTTAAATCTTTTTCATTTGGAATTGTAGAAACAGGATTGTCTGAATTAGCTTCATTTTCGTGGTCATGTTTATCGCCGTCATGATCGTGGTGTTCACCTTCGTGCTCATGTTTGTCGCCCTCATGGTCATGGTGTTCACCTTCGTGGTCATGTTTATCTCCATCATGGTCATGGTGTTCACCTTCGTGGTCATGTTTATCTCCATCATGGTCATGGT
>NZ_CAUPZT010000021.1:0-28863 GCF_963515615.1 uncultured Granulicatella sp.
GGAGCTTTTGCCATACGAGCAATTGTTACAGCCCCACCTTTCATTTCATTAGAGTAACGAGTACCCGTTGGGAAAATCACTAGAGCTTTCTGATGTTCCTTAATCTGAGTAACCGGATGCTTAATCGCACTCGGACCAGGCTTCTCACGATTCACAGGAAACGCTCCTAACTGACGGATAAACCAACCAAATGGCTTAGGCTTAAATAACTCTTGCTTTGCCATCAACACTAAAGACTTCGGATAAACCGCAATGGCTATTAGAACAGGATCTAACCAAGAACGATGCGGAGCAACAATCACATAACCCGTATCTACAGGCAAATTCTCACGCCCCATTACCTTTGAAAACCCATTTAATAATATCAGTAATATACGTACAATAAATATCGTAACTTTATAAATCATATGAAACTCCTTAAAAAATAGATTACTCAAACAGTATGAAGTAGAAAGTTGTATTTTGCAAGATTTTCGATAAATATTTTACAAATAATCTTAAAGAAATCTTATAAATAAAGGATTTTATCAAAAAAATCATAAAAATGAAAACGTTCATAAAACTTAATAAAAGATTAGTTAACTGAGAAACATTGTTGTAGAAAACGTTTTATATTATAATATTTACATGAATAATTACTAGTAGTTATGAAATAATCATTATTTAAGAGACGTCTTAAAGTTTATGATTGTTTCAAATTTTTGTGTGGCAAAAGCCCTGAGAGAGAAAAGGAGAATGACAAAATGGCAATTCCAAATTTACAAGTTGCATTAGACCATTTACGTATCGAAGATGCGTTAAAAGATGCACTTGCTGTTGGTAATGAAGTAGACATTATCGAAGCTGGTACAATTTTAATCTTGAATGAAGGGGACAAAGCAATTAAATGCTTACGTAATGTATTCCCTGATAAAGTTGTCATTGCAGATACAAAATGTGCCGATGCTGGATCAACAGTTGCTAAAAACTGTAAAGATGCTGGTGCCGACTGGATGACTGTCATTTGCTGTGCTACCATCCCTACAATGAAAGCTGCTCAAAAAGAAATTGGCACTTTACAAGTAGAATTATATGGTGACTGGACATTTGAACAAGCAGAGCAATGGCGTGAAGCTGGTATCGACCAAGTCATCTATCACCAAAGTCGTGACGCTCTATTCGCTGGAGCAACTTGGACAGAAAGTGACTTGAACAAAATCAAACGTTTAATTGAGATGGGATTTAAAGTTTCTGCAACTGGTGGATTAACAAAAGATACATTGAAAGTATTCGAAGGTATCGATATTTATACATTCATTGCTGGACGTGGAATTTATGCTACAGAAAATCCTGCACAATCAGCTCGTGAATTTAAAGAAGAAATTAGAAGAATTTGGGGCTAATCTCAAGGAAGGAAAGAAAGAATAATGGCAAACATTAAAGATGTAACAAAAGAATCATGGATTCTATCAACATTCCCAGAATGGGGTACATGGTTAAACGAAGAAATCGAACGTGAGGAAGTTAAACCAGGAACATTTGCTATGTGGTGGTTAGGATGTACAGGTATCTGGTTAAAATCAGAAAAAAACACTAACATCCTATGTGACTTATGGTGTGGAACTGGTAAACGTAGCCACGGAAACGGAAAAATGAAAACTGGACACCAAATGCAACGTATGAGCGGTTGCCAAAACTTACAACCAAACTTACGTACACAACCATTTGTTATCGATCCATTTGAAGTGAAAAATGTAGATGCTTTAGTAGTAACTCACATTCACTCAGACCATTTAGATATCAATACAGCAGCAGCAGTTGCTAACAACTGTCCAGAAGCTAAATTCGTTGGACCACAAGAAGTAGTAAACACTTGGTTAGGTTGGGGAGTTCCAGCTGAACGTACAATCGTTGTACATCCAGGAGACTCAGTGAAAATTAAAGATATCGAAATCGTAGCTTTAGAAGCATTTGACCGTACAGCTTTAGTAACTGCTAAAGATGGCGAAGTATTAAAAGGTAAAATGCCTCAAGATATGGACGAAATCGCAGTTAACTACTTATTCAAAACAAGTGGTGGTAACTTATACCATGCTGGTGACTCTCACTACTCAAACATGTTTGCTAAACATGGTAACGAACACGAAATCGATGTGTGCTTAGGTGCATACGGTGAAAACCCTCGTGGTATCACAGATAAAGTGACTTCAGTTGATATGTTACGTATGGCTGAATCATTAAACGCTAAAGTTGTTATTCCAGTTCACTATGATATCTGGGCTAACTTCCAAGCAGATCCTAAAGAAATTACAGAAATCTGGAAATTCAAAAAAGATCGCTTAGAATATAAATTCAAACCATTCATTTGGCAAGTAGGTGGTAAATACACTTATCCAACAGATAAAGATAAATTAGAATTTAACTTCTACCGTGGATTTGACGACGTATTCTCAGTAGAAAACGACGTACCATTCCCATCATTCTTATAATATCAACATCCGATTGACCGTTACTACGGTAACGGTCAAATCTTAAACTATGGATGAATACGATTTCTTAACTAAAATCGTCAAAAAGGAGTTTTATCAGTGTTAAAAGAAATTATTCAAAACAATCGTTTTAGTTTCCAAAAAGGTTTTTCTTCTTGGGAAGATGCGATTCGCACAGCGTGTCAACCATTGTTAGACCAAAACATTATTACAGCTGACTATTCAGGTTACATTATTAATAATGTTCATGAATTTGGTCCATACATTGTAATCGCACCAGAAATTTGCATTCCACATGCACAAGAAGGAAAAGGTGTTAACGAAACAGCGGTTGCCTTCATGAACGTTGAAGAGGCAGTTGACTTCGGACCTAGTTCTGAATATAAACCTCGTTTATTCTTTGTTTTAGCTTCAACTGACAATGAAAAACATTTAGGGAATTTATCAGAACTTGTAACATTAGTTGAAGATGAAAATACCATCAATGCTTTTGTTAATGCACGTTCAAAAGAAGATCTAGAAAATATTTTACAAGGAATAGGTGAATAATATGGAATTCTTATTTGGTTTTTGGCAATTTTTCTATACAAACATTTTTACTAAACCACAATACTTTGTAGGTTTAATTGTATTAGTAGGTTACTTATTATTAGGTCGTAAATGGTATGACGCATTAGCTGGTTTTATTAAAGCAGTTGTTGGTTATATGATCTTAAACGTAGCGGCTGGTGGATTAGTTTCAAACTTCCGTCCAGTATTAGCAGCATTAGGTGACCGTTTCGGTTTACAAGCAGCAGTTATTGACCCATATTTTGGTCAAGCAGCAGCAGAAGCAGCTTTAAAACAAGCTGGTCATGCAACTGGTTTAACAGTACAAGTACTTTTAGTAGCATTCTTAACTAACTTAGCACTTGTAATTTTCCGTAAATTAACTAAAGTACGTACTGTTTTCATCACTGGTCATATCATGGTACAACAATCAGCTACAGCTACTTGGTTAATGGCATTAGCTTTAGGTGACAATGTACAACAATTACAATTTGTTGTTTTATTAGGTATCGTATTAGGGGTTTATTGGGCAGTAGCAGCTAACTTAACTGTAGAAGCAACTCAAGAATTAACAGAAGGTGGCGGATTCGCAATTGGTCACCAACAAATGTTTGGGGTTTGGTTAGTAGACAAATTTGCACACAAATTCTCTGGTAAAAACGACAAGAAAATTGAAGATTTAGAATTACCAGGATTCTTATCAATCTTTAAAGAATCAATCGTAGCAACTTCTATCTTAATGGTAGTATTCTTCGGAGCTATCTTATTAGTATTAGGTAAAGATTACTTAGTAGGCGTAAACGGTCAAGAAATCGTAGTGATGGCTTCTAAATTCAAAATGGCTACATTAAAAGAAGGCGACAACTTCTTCTTCTACATTTTACAAATTGCTTTAACATTTACAGTATATGTACAAATCTTACAATTAGGGGTTCGTTTATTCGTTGCTGAGTTATCAGAAGCATTCCAAGGTATCTCTAACAAATTATTACCAGGTTCTATGCCAGCCGTTGACTGTGCTGCTGTATATGGATTTGGTTCTCCAAACGCAGTAACAATTGGTTTCTTATTCGGTGTTTTAGGACAAGTAATCGCAATTTTAGGCTTAATCGTGTTCAAATCACCAGTATTAATTATCACAGGTTTCGTTCCTGTATTCTTCGACAACGCAACATTTGCGGTATATGCTAACCACAAAGGTGGTTTACGTGCTGCTTCAATTATGTCATTCTTATCAGGTGTTATCCAAGTTCTTGGTGGTGCTATCGCAGCTGGAGCATTCGGTTTAGCAGCATTCGGTGGATGGCATGGTAACTTCGACTGGGATACAGTATGGGTAGGATTCGGATTCTTAATGCAACACTTCCAATACATTGGTTTAGGTATTGTTTTAGTTATTCTTTTAGCAATTCCTCAATTACAATATAGCCGTAACAAAGAACATTATTTCTTAATCGCAGAAGATTACGAAACATATTTAGAAAATAAACAAGCTTAATTAGTTTAAAACAGAAAAATTTTATTATAAAATAGGTAACGGGTAAGACAAACTTACCCGTTATCAAATTCCAAAGGAGAGATATCAATGAAAGTATTAGCAGCATGTGGAAGTGGAATGGGATCAAGCCAAATTATTAAAATGAAATTAACAAACGTATTCCGTAAATTAAATATTCCATTGGAAGTACATCACTGTGCAGTTTCAGAAGCAAAATCATCAGCTAAAAGCTATGACATGGTAGTTGTTTCTTCAGCATTATTAGAAATCTTCGACGGATTAGATTTACCAAACACTAAAATTGTTGGATTACAAAACTTATTATCAGAAAAAGAAATGACTGAAAAAATTTCAGCAGCTTTAGAGCTTTAATTTAAAAGGAGACTTTTTTATCATGGCATATGAAGCGTTAAAACAACGTGTTCTTGAAGCAAATTTATTATTACCAAAACATAATTTAGTATTATTCACTTGGGGAAATGTTTCAGAATACGACCGTGAAGCTGGCGTTATCGCTATTAAACCTTCAGGGGTAGATTATGATGTAATGAAAGCAGAAGATATCGTTATTGTAGATATCGATGGAAATAAAATCGAAGGAGCTTTAAAACCATCTTCTGACTTAGATACACACTTAGAAATTTATCGTAATTTCCCAGATGTTAAAGGGGTAGTTCATACTCACTCAACTTGGGCAACTACAATGGCTCAAAACGGGCAAGAAATTCCTGCATTTGGTACAACACAAGGGGACTACTTCTATGGAACAATCCCATGTACTCGTGCGATGACTGATGCTGAAATTAAAGGTGCTTATGAGTTAGAAACAGGTAAAGTGATCGTTGAAACATTTAAAGATAAAGACCCTAATGCAATTCCTGGTGTATTAGTATTTAACCATGGCCCGTTTGCTTGGGGGAAAGATGCTTTTGATGCTGTTCACAACATTACTGTTTTAGAACAAGTTGCAAATATGGCTTGGCATAACTTAGTATTAAATCCAAACTTACAACCAATGTCTCAAACAATTTTAGACAAGCACTATTTACGTAAACATGGTGCAAATGCATACTATGGACAAGGGTAGGAGTTAAGCATGTACGAATTAGGACTATATGAAAAATCAATGCCAAACACATTATCATTCAAAGAAAAGTTAGAAACGGTTAAAGTAACTGGATTCGACTTTTTAGAAATGAGTGTGGATGAAACTGATGAAAAATTAGCTCGTTTAGAGTGGACGAAAGAAGAACGTCTTGAACTTGTTAAAACAATGTACGAAACTGGCGTTTCAATTCGTTCTATGTGTTTAAGTGGACACCGTAAATATCCATTTGGATCACATGATGCATCCGTACGTGAACGTAGTATGGAAATCATGGAAAAAGCGATTGAATTAGCAGATGATTTAGGAATTCGTGTCATTCAGTTAGCTGGTTATGATGTATACTATGAAGAAGGCGATGCAGATACATTAGAATTCTTTATCGATAACTTGAAGAAAGCTACTTTATTAGCAGCTCAAAAAGGAATCGTTTTAGGATTCGAAACAATGGAAACTCCATTTATGAATACAGTGGAAAAATCAATGCGTTTTGTAAACTTAGTAGATTCTCCTTATTTACAAGTTTATCCAGATTCAGGAAATTTAAAAAATGCTTCTTTAGAACCTGGTGCGAAAAATGTTTATGAAGATATTGAATTAGGGAAAGGTCACATTGTAGCTGCTCACTTAAAAGAAACAATTCCTGGACATTATCGTGAAATTCCTTTTGGAACTGGACAAATTGATTTCAAGAAAATGGTGGACACATTCTTATCGATTGGTGTTCGTCGTTTCACTGGAGAATTCTGGTATGTTGGACAAGAAAACTGGTTAGAGGATATTCATTTCGCTAACAAATTCTTACGTTCATATTTCCCAGAAAAATAATTAAAGAATTAATGTAACATCCTTAGAGTAATCTTGGGATGTTTTTTTCGTAAGAATTCCGTGTACATAGAAAATACTGTTGATATAGTAGCAAGGTCGCCAGCAGCCAGCTAAAGCTGTCTCATGGCTAAACTTTGAGCCTAGGTCTCAAAGTTTCCCTGCAATGAAAGTAGCTATTGCTACTTTCATTGCTTTTGCTACTATGGTGTATTTTCTATGTATACTGAATTCTATTGATTTTTCTATTCTAACAGTTAAAATAAATATAATTAGGGTACGTAAAAGAGGGGAGTGAGTTTATTGTATTCTTATATGCAAAAGTCTATTGATAAAAATTTTACGCCAATTACGAAAGAGGTTTTAATACATAAGTTTTCTCAGTTAGGAATTAAAAGTGGGGATACTTTATTAGTTCATGCTTCTTTGTCTTCATTAGGGTATGTGGTTGGTGGTGCGGAAGCTTTGTTTTTGGCTTTAACGGAAATTATTGGAGAACAGGGAACGATTGTTGTGCCTTCTCAAACGGTTGAAATTTCAGATCCTGCTAGTTGGCAATATCCTCCAGTGCCAGAAGAGTGGCATGATGTTATTCGTGATGCTATGCCTGCCTATTCAAAGGAGTTATCGTATAGTAAAGCGATGGGAGCTTTTAGTCAATTGATTGGAATTTTGCCTGATTCTATTCGTAGTAATCATCCTATGTATTCTTTTACAGCGATTGGAAAGAAGGCTAGTGAAATTATTGGACAGGATTCCTTTGATTTCCCATTTGGAGACGAATCACCATTAAGAAGAATGTATTCAATAGGTGCTAAAATATTAATGATTGGAACTGATTTCGAAACAAATACGTCACTCCATTTAGCTGAACATCGGTTGAATAGAGAAATCATTCATGAAAGAAGTAAAATATTAACAGAAGACGGAGAGAAATGGATTTCGTTTAAAAATATTGAATTGGATATTTACGACGACTACTTAGAAATTCAAAAAAACTTTATGGAACAGTATACTGTTAATTACATTAAAATCAACGAAGGCAATGTATATTTATTCGATATGAAAGAATGTGTCGATTTTACGCATCGCTATTATGACTCAAAATAAGAGAATAGATATTTTACGTACAGATTCAGAATCTATTAAAAATACTCAATAGCAGCAAAAGCAATACAAGTAGCAATAGCTACTTGTATTGCAGGGAAACATCGAGACCTAGGCTCGATGTTTAGCCATGAGACTCGCATAGCGAGGCTGCTGGCGACCTTGCAACTATATCTGCAGTATTTTTAATAGATTCTGAAGAACTAAAGGGTCAAAATAGATTTTCAAATTAGAACGAAAATAACCGAACGTTAATATTAAAAACGTTCGGTTATTATTATTGTTTTCGAATAATTATTTGATTCATTATTTAGCAATTATTTGATTTTTCTGCTTTCATCAGTATAACGTTCGTGTTTTACACGTTTTCATGATTAGAAAATGAATTTATTTTATGAAAATTCGTTAAAAAATGTATTTTTTAATACAAATCTCTTGTAATTATCGTTCGTATTTTGTATGATTGTAATTGAGGTTGAGAGTTTCAATCTTGTAGAAAACATATCTTAGGGGGATATATTTTATGAAGAAATCTTTTTGGTCAAAATTAGCACTTGGAGTATCAGCAGCAGCTTTACTTGCAGCTTGTTCTAGTCAATCAAGTGATACAGGCTCATCTAAAGGAAAAGGCTCAAAAACAATTGATACTTTGAAAGTAGCTTTTGTACCTTCACGTGATCCGGAAGCAATCGTGACAGCTACTGAACCATTGAAAGAATTATTGAAAAAAGAATTAGCAGCAGAAGGATATACAGTAAACAATGTTGATATCAATGTTGGTACAAGCTTCGATGCAGTAGGGGAAGCTTTAGCATCAGGTACAGCAGATGTTGGTTTCATTCCTGGTGGTACTTATGTATTATTCGATAAAGAAGTCGATGTTTTATTAACAGCAACACGTTCTGGATTAGAAAAAAATTCTTCTAATGCAAAAGATTGGAACGATGGTAAAGAATCAAAACGTTCTAGCGAACAAGTTACTTCATATAAAGGGTTAATTATTGCTGGACCTACAGAAAAAGGGAAAGCAATTGCTGAAAAAGTAAACAGTGGACAAGATATTTCTTGGGAAGACTTAAATTCAGCAAACTGGGGAGTTTTAGGAACTTCTTCATCTTCAGGATATATTTATCCTACATTATGGCTACAAGATAAATTCGGTAAGAATATCTCAGATTTACAAAATGTTGTTCAATCTGATTCTTACGCTTCATCAGCAGCTCGTTTAGCTTCTGGACAAATTGATATTATGGTTGGTTATGCTGACTTACGTAATGATTATGCTAAGAAATGGACTAGTGAGTATGGTCGTTCTGAAGAAATTTGGAAAGAAACAAATGTTGTTGGTGTAACTCCAGATATTTATAATGACACAATTTCAGTAAGTAAATCTTCACCAATTGTAGACGATGCGTTTAAAGAAGCTTTCGCAAATGCGATGATTAAATTAGCTGGTACAGATGAAGGTAAAGAAGTCATTAAAATTTACTCTCATTCAGGATACAAGAAAGCTAAGTCAGCTGACTATGATAAAGAACGTGAAGCACAAAAAGTTCTAAAAAAATTAAAATCAGCTAAGTAAGACAAGAAATGATGATCAAATGAGGGTTAGGAGTAAATCCTGACCCTTTTTTTGAGAAAGAGGACATATTATGATTAAATTTGAAAATGTTTCAAAAACTTATCCAAATGGTGTTAAAGGGTTAAAAAATATTAATTTAGAAATTGAACAAGGTGAATTTGTTTCAATTATTGGTTTATCAGGAGCTGGTAAATCTACATTAATTCGTACGATTAACCGAATGATTGAAATTACAGAAGGAACTTTAACCGTTGATGGTACAAATGTATCTTCATTAAAAGGAAAATCTCTTCGTAAATTCCGTAGAAATAAAGTAGGGATGATTTTCCAATCATTTAATTTAGTAACAAGAACAACGGTTATTAAAAACGTATTAACTTCAATCGTTCCAGATATTCCATTTGTTCGTTCATTATTTGGAATTTATACAAAAGAAGAAAAATTACACGCTTTAGAAGCTTTAGATAAAGTGGGGATTGTTGATAAAGCATTTATTCGTGCAGACCAATTATCTGGTGGACAACAACAACGTGTTGCTTTAGCAAGAACATTAGCTCAAAATCCTGAAATTATTTTAGCAGATGAACCAGTTGCGGCATTAGACCCAATTACAGCTAAACGTGTAATGGAAGACTTTAGAAAAATTAATCAAGAATTAAATATTTCTATTTTATTAAACATTCACCATGTAGAATTAGCTTTAGAATATGCAGATCGTATTATCGGTATTCGTGATGGTGAAATTGTTTACGATGGCCCAAGTAGTCAAGTAACGAAAGAAGTATTAGATTTAATCTATAAAGGAAAGGCGGAGGAGTTACATGAAGGATAATAAACTCTTCGCTTCAAAAGAATTTACTTTAAAAAATGGTACAACTGTAAAAGAACCAAAATCAAAAACGATTTTTGTTATCATTGGATTATTAATTGCTATGTACTATTCTGGTAAAGTAACAGGTTTTAATTTACACACTATTTTACAACGTGGTGTTCAATTCTTTGTTATTATCGGTCGTATGTTCCCACCTACTTGGGAATATTCAAGTAATATTTGGCAACCATTAATTGATACGATTAAAATGTCATTATTAGGATCATTATTAGGGTCTATTTTAGTTATTCCGTTTGCAATTGTTGCATCAAGTAATATTGTAAAAAGTAAATGGATTATTAGTTTAAGTCGTTTATTTTTAAGTGTGGTACGTACATTACCAACTCTTGTAACTGCCTTAATTGCAACGTATATCTTTGGATTAGGAACAATGGCTGGTACATTTGCGATTGCAACGTATACTTTTGCATACTGTGGTAAACAATTATATGAACAAATTGAAACAGTAGATATGGGAGCTTTTGAAGCTGCTGAAGCTTTAGGAGCAACAAAAGGTCAAGCTTTTACAAGTGCGATTATTCCTCAAATTTTACCAACTTACTTAGCAAGTTCATTATATTGCTTTGAAGGTAATGTTCGTTATGCATCTATTTTAGGATATGTAGGTGCCGGTGGTATCGGGATTATTTTAAATGAGAACCTTGGTTGGCGTGAATATGGTAATGTAGGGATGATTTTAGTGACATTATTCTTTACTGTAGTCATTATTGAATCAGTAAGTTACTACTTACGTACGAAATTAACATAGAAGGGGAGTTAAACACATGAATGAAGCAGTATTAAAACAATATGAAAAAGCTCCTCGTACATGGATTGTTCAATTAGGTGTTTTATTCTTATTTATTATTATTTTTGCGTGGTCAGGATCTACGATTGAATTAAGTAAAATTCCAGAAAATGGTTTACAAATTTCTCAAAGTATTTTACAAGGAATTGTAACTCCTGAAACATCGTTATTATTAAACTTTACAACAAAAGGTGTTCCATATTTATTATTAGAAACAATTTCGATTGCATTTCTAGGAACATTAGTGGGTGCTATTTTAGCAATTCCATTTTCATTTATTTCAGCAACTAATATCGTTCCAAAACCTGTTGCAGTGATTGGACGTACAGCAATTATGGCAATTCGTACGGTTCCAACATTAATTTATGGGTTAATGTTTATTCGTGTAACAGGACCTGGTGCTTTTACAGGATTACTAACAATGTCTGTAGCATCGATTGGGATGATTTCAAAATTATATATCGAAGCTATTGAAGACTTGGATTACAAGATTTTGGAATCATTAGATGCTAGTGGATGTAATTTTTATCAAAAAATTCGTTTTGGGATCTTGCCACAATTAATTCCAGCATTCATTTCTACAGTTATTTATCGTTTTGATATGAACTTAAGAGATGCAACTGTTTTAGGAATGGTTGGAGCCGGTGGTATCGGTGCTCCATTAATCTTTGCGATGACAGCCTATAAATGGCACGAAGTAGGGGCTATCCTATGTGGCTTAATTGTATTAGTATTAGTGATTGAATACTTATCAACGAAGATTCGTACTTACTTAGCACGTGGATAAATCAAAAAAGCATGAAGGATTAAACTTCATGCTTTTTTTCTACTTTTGAAAACATTTTATGAAATAATGGAGCTAATGTATAACCCATTAACGAAATTCCAATAATTCCCATGAAATATAGGACCGTTTCTTGAAAAATACTAAATCCGATAAGAATAACTGGAATAGCAAAAATAGCAACAGCTTCCTTTAAAGAAATAAAAATAAATAAATATCCATCACGAATATAACTCTTAATCGTACCAAAATACTGTGTTCTTGCTAAAGAAATCAACATTGCAGTGAATGTCATACATAGAAATAAAAAGAAAACAATCGCTAACATCATGCCAAAAATATTTTGGAAACTATACCAAAATTGAATAACATATACCGTAGCTGCAATGATTGAAGTATAAATTAAAGAGACAGCAACACGTACAAAGAATAAATGTTTCAATTCATTCCAAAAAGTTTTCACTAAATAACCATCTTCATTTTCGGAAAACTTCATCATTGTATAAAACAAAGCCGCCAAAACAGGTCCGATCGTAACAATAGGAATACTAATGACAATCACAAAAAAGTTCAACAAAATAAAATCTGCCAACATCGTAGCAAATCTCCAAAAAGGACTTTCCTCATTAAATTTCATCCAAAACCATCCTTTAACTATATAAAATACAAAATACATTATACGATTAAGCCCAAAATTAAGCAAGTTATCGTATGAAAGTACATATTATATAATTAGAACAGAATAGATAATGTTCTAGACTGATAACGTAAAAAGTAAGAAATCATTGAATAAAGTATTTGAAGTTACTTAATTATGATAAACGTAAAAAGTGAGAAATAATTGATACAGTAGCTAAAGTAAAAGAATCAGATAGGATTCTTTTACAGGTAAACTTTGATACCATGGCTCAAAGTTTACCCATGAGACTCGCAAAGCGAGGCTGCTGGCGACCTAGCTACAGTCAATCAATTATTTCGAACGATATCTAGGTTTACATAATATATATTAAAGAAAGTTATATATCGAAAACAAACCGAGCAACACAATTGCTCCACCTAAATCTAAACCAACATATAACATATAAGGACGTCCATCACGAACGTCCTTCTACCATAATTAAACATTAGAAATATCTATCGATTGACCAATCGATAATAAACATAACATACGTTTAGTAACTTTCTTTTGATAACTTGTTTCTAATGCCTCAGCATATAAATTTAATTGCTGTTTATACTTATCGACGACTTTCTGTATTCCTTTTTGTGTCGGTACCACATGATCCGTCTTATAATCAAATAAGATAATCTCATCGTCTAATTCCACAAATCCGTCGATAATCCCGTGAATTAACATCGAATCTTCATTATCTGGTAAATGCTTAAAGATACGTTTTGCTGTTACAACATGTGAAAATGCTTGTTCACGGTTTAATAATGCTTCATGTTCCTGTATCCATTGTCCTAATTCACTTTGGAAGAAATGATAAACTTGGTCAACTGGAATTACTGCAGCAACTTCTTTTTCTAAAAATTGTGTCTCAACTAAATGTTGAATCGTTTCTTGAATGAATTCAGGAGTAATTTCCTTTGTTAAGTCTAACTTTTGCATCAATAAATGTAAACCGCTTCCACGTTCAGCAGCTGAAACTTTTTGTTTAGATTCCATAAAGCTTGGTTTTGCTAATTCAGATGTTAAATAAACATATTGTTGCACAGTTTTTTCTGTTTGTTGAGTTTGTTGAGTTTGTTCTCCCAACTGAGGTAGTTGTTTCACATCTGGTTCTTCATTCATACGTTTAATTTCAGATACACTTTGATAACTTGCTGTAGTGGATGCTAACAAATAAGGATACGTTTGTTTTAAATCTTCTAATAAATTTGATAAATTTTTAACCGATTTTCCTTCTACTTGCTTTTGTAACCACTCTACTTCATTAATAGAAGCCGTTTCAGTATCTTGAATCCAATTGAGTGAATTCTTTTTAATTTGTTCAAAGTCAATGACTTCTTGATGGAAGGAAACTTTCTCTTGCTTTCTCATTGTAGCCATTAAAATCCACGTTAAATAATTATCGACATGATAACGAAGAGAATATGGCAATGTTTCATCATCAATATCTTCAATCATAGAATGTTCTTCTTTAAATTTTTCAAAATCTTTTAAAGAACCGACAATAATGAGTTTTTCACGTGCACGAGTCATTGCTACGTACAATTTTCTCATTTCTTCAGATAGTAATTTATTTTTCTCTGCTTTATAAGCCATCACATATGGAATGGTTGTATATTGAATTCTTTCAGGAAATTGTAAATATTTAACACCTACACCTAATTCATCACTACGAATGGCTTGTTGACGAATATCTTGCTGGTTAAATTTCTTTCCAGCATTCATTAAAAATACAACTGGATATTCTAATCCCTTACTAGCATGAATCGTCATGACACGTACTGCATCTTCTTCATCAGAAATTTGAGTAGGTTCTTCTAAATCTTGCTTTTTATGTTGCATTTGCTGAATAAATCGAACAAAATTACGTAAACCTTTAAAGCTAGAATCTTCAAAATCTTTCGCATACTTATATAAGGCATGTAAATTCAAGACACGTTGCTGTCCCACAGATTGCCCATGTACATATGTTAAATAGTTCGTATCCATATAAATTTGCCAAATAAGCGTACTGATTGACTGGTGATTCGCAATATCTCTCCAAGATTCTAATTGTGCTAAAAATGCTTGTACACGTTCTTTTAATTGTTGTTGTTGAGTACTATCGTAATAAGTTACTTCTTCTAGTTTAAAATGCTCCACAAATTGAACACAAGCTTCATAAAACGAACAAGATTTATTGTGTTTACGAATATGAGCAAGATCTATTTCATCTAATCCAACGATTCCTGAACGTAATACTGCAACAAATGGAATATCTTGAGTAGGATTATCAATAATTTTTAGTACAGACATCATAATGGCAATTTCTGTTCGTTTAAAATATTGAAGATTTTTTTGCACTAAAACAGGAATTTGATACTGAGTAAAAATTTCTTCAATTAATCCATTATTAGCCTTTGTTGGCGCTAAAATGACGATATCTTTATATTGTATTGGTCGTTTTTTCGGATTGTCCTTTGTACTTTCTTCATGCATGATTTCAAATTGATTTGCCATCAATTCTTTAATTTTACCAGCAATAAAATGGACTTCAGCACTAGCTGAACTATCAATCAAACTTTCCGATTCCAATTCAGAAGATTCTTCTTCCTCTTCTTCTAGATTAGCATTTTGAATAATATAGCATTCGCTAAATTTATCTGTGTCTTCTGAATAATTCAAGTTTCCAGTTTTTAAAGCAGCTGAATCATCATAATCAATTTGACCTAATTCATGATCCATAATTTGTCTAAAAATTAAATTTGTAAAGGATAATACTTGATCTCTAGAACGGAAGTTTTCAGCTAAAATAATTCGTTTTCCGCCATTTTCATCTGCATAAGCTTCATACTTATCTCTAAATAAAGATGGATCTGCAAGACGGAATGCATATATCGATTGTTTGACATCTCCTACCATGAAGAGATTATTCTCTCTAGCAACACTTGTCAAAATGGCTTCTTGAACTCGGTTTACATCTTGGTATTCATCAATTAGAACTTCAGTAAATAGTTCTTGATAATATTTTTTAGCAATCAAAACTCCATTTTTCTCAGTGGAAAGAATCGCTAATGTATCATGTTCTAAATCAGAGAAATCAATTTTGTTTGAAGTTTTCTTTTCCAATTGGAAAGCTTCATAAAATTTTAAGACAACTTGAGATAAATGCAACATCATTGGATAAATATTTCTTAAATGTTTCATTTGAATCTCAGGAGACTCGAAAAAGGCTGTTGCTAATAATTGATCTTCCCAATGTTTCTTCAGGCTATCTCTTTTACGTTTAATGGCCTGAACGGATTCTTTATCTGTAGTTTCATCTTTTTTAGGTACGGTTGGGAAACGGTCAAACTTCACCTCTTGAGCTAATGTATTGGCTGCAGTGTAATTACCACTTGCAAATGCTGCATACACTTCTTGGATTTTTTGAGCATCAGCTTCAACCACATCTTTACACTTTTCAAATCCAGTTACTTCAGCTAATTTAATTAATTCATCATAGGCAGAAACTAAATACTTTAATTCTTCGATAATATAAGGTGCAAATTGATCCTTTATAATAGGAATTTCACCATATTCATCCTTTGTTTCATATAAATCCGCTAAAGAAGAAATCCATTGTTTTGGATTTGGTTTTGAACGTGAAAAATCATATAGTTGATAAACTAATGTTGTAAATCCATCATCATTACGATCACTAGAAAAATAGCGCATTAAACCATCCATCCAAGAATGTTCTTCTAATAATTCATCTTGTATATTTCGCCATACTTTTTCTTTTAATAAAGTCCCCTCTACTTCATTTAATAGTGAAAATACAGGGTCTAACTGACTTAAATAGAAATAACGACGAATGACTTTCATACAGAAACTATGAATGGTAGAAATCGTAGCATTTGGTAATAAACTTAGTTGTTTGATATACATATGCTTTTTAGTAATATCTGTTTCTTTTGTAATAGCTTTTTCTAAATTAGTACGTAGACGTTCTTTCATTTCTTTTGCAGCAGCTTCAGTAAAAGTCACAATTAATAAAGAATCAATATTAACGCTATCTTCTATATATCCCATAATTCGGTCAACTAATACTTTTGTTTTTCCTGATCCGGCAGAAGCAGAAACTAATAAATTATCGCCTCTTTGCCAAATTGCTTGCCATTGTTCAGGCGTTGCTTGTACACCCTCTGGTTTTACTGGTATCACCCACTATTCCTCCTTTCCGTCAATTTTATTTCTCATCCAAGTTAAGTTCTCTTGAAGAGGCATTTTCGTTAAAAATTGATAGTTATTTTCTGGATTCGTTGCATCAAACATTGAAATTGCACTGAATTTTCCATTCACTGAATCTGCATATTCTTTTAATTCATCAAATGGGGCAATTTGATTTTCTCCATTTAAAATTTGTTCTCCTGCAGTTTT
The DNA here is from genome assembly GCF_963515615.1 of uncultured Granulicatella sp. GTDB lineage: Bacteria > Bacillota > Bacilli > Lactobacillales > Aerococcaceae > Granulicatella. The sequence goes on from NZ_CAUPZT010000021.1 coordinate 16,672, forward strand.
CAATTGATAGAAAGCAAAGTCCATTAATAAATTGATATCATCAGGGGTATAGACTTGGCTAGTTGCCTTATATTCTCCATCTTTCTTAACACCAAATGGTAATACAATAGAGTCTCCTGCTTCAAAATCAGGTTGAACTTGTTGCAGAACTCCTAAATCATTTGTCAATAATCCAGATAATTTATATTTCTTCAGACGAGTTTCTTCAAAATCTGCATCTGATTTCAGATCTTTAGCATTAAAGCTTGGTTGAAAAACATGCATATATAATCCACCATAAGGCGTTACAGTTTTCTTAAATTGGTCAGAAACAATGTTTCTAGCTACTGATAAATACGTTAATAGTTGTAGTTGAATGCCATAACGTAATCGATTGATATCAAATTTTTGTACTGAAGATTTATAATCGACAATTCCTAAATGGTAACCTTTTTCGGTTTCTAAAAGGTCTATACGGTCAATTTTTCCACGAATAGATAGAGATTGAGTATCATTTAATAGAATTTCAATTTTTTTATAGGGCTCTCTGCCAAATGCTACTTCTGTTTTCCATGGTGTTACTTGTAATTGTTGCAATTGCATTAGCGCAGCAGCTAATGTTTGTCGAATTGTATCTTGTAGTAAAACTTTTGTCCAATTCATTCTAGGAGATGCATTTAAAATTTGGAATCTTGCATCTTCATTCATAGAATCAAAGATTTCTTTTAATAATACTTCGGTTGTTGTTTTATCAATAGAACGAATATCTAATTGTAATTCATGAACTTTACGAATAAACTGGTCAAATGTTTCATGAAAATATTCCCCAGATCCAGCTGCTGTTAATTCGAACTCTCTACGTTCACGTAAATTCAAACCATATTGTAAGAAATGACTAAATGGATCCTTATAAAAGGTTTCAACTTGAGAAGTTGATAAGTATAAATGATTTCCGTATAATTCAGCAGCCAATTCTTTTGGTAATTGCTTTGCAATATTTAAATGGAATACACTGTCCACTAATGTATGATACTCCTGTTGGAAATCTTTATCCTGTCTTAATAAATGAGGTAAAGCAATCCAAATAGATGGAATATCTTCTTCTTTTGAAAATTTATACTGACGAAGTTTCTGTAATAAGGTCGTAAATAATTCATGAATGGTTACAAAGTTGCCCTGTTCAAATCGTTCTTGCTGTTTTTGATTGCCATCCACTGTAGTAATTTCATATTGATTTAAAATACGTTCTACAAAACTAGAAGGTTTTAATTTAGCGCCTTTATCTGTATGATGCATCGATAAGAATAACTTTTCAGTTGCTGAAGTTAACACTTTATAAAATAAAAATGGCTCTACTGATTGTTTTTGAATGGTTGTTGGATGTAAGAAACGACCACTATCTAATTTACTTAATAAATACTCTCTTTCTTCATCTGTCATTAGCCCACTCTCCTCTTCCATTCGAGGAAGGACGCCTTGCGATAAACCAATCACAAAAGTAATCTTTTTAGGAGAATAACGAACAGAATCAATTCCCGTACACGTTAACTGGTCTAAAGTAGATGGAGCCATATTATAGTGTGTATGTTCAAATCCTGTATGTAATAATAATTGGAAGATTTCCCAATCAAACGGTTCATCTCCAAAAATATAAACATACTCCTCTAATAATTTTAAAAATTCATTCCATACTTGATCCTGTCTACGAGCAGTTTGGATATCCCCAATATTGGCAGCATGATTTCTCCAATATAAGAATGCTTCCGTTACACCAATTTTTTCTAATAATTGATATAGGAGAGTTATCGCTTCTTTTGTTGTCTCAACTTTATCCAATGTTTTATAAAATGGTTCTAATAAAGAGACGATTTGCTCTCGTAGTTCTTGTGCTTGTGTTAATTGTTGATGAACTAGCACTTCTCTACTACTTAAGCTATCTTCATCAATATTTTCAACTTGATAATTCCAAGTTTTGCTTGAAATCCAATCTTTTCCTTCATAGCCTTGAGCTAGTATAATTGTTTCAGTTTCATCTAATGTTTGACGATATTGAATCAAGGCATCTCTTAGCGTAACTTCCTCATCATCCTTATTCACTATATTTGCTCGATTTAAGGGCCAGAAGCAATATTCACTTCTTAATAGGTTCATTATGTCATGATAACGCCAAAAATGCTTCTGGATAGCAAAAATCGCGTCTAGTACTTGAATGAGTGGATGATGCTCCATTGTATCTGATAAATCCATAAAATAAGGAATTTGATACGTTTCTAATAAAGGTTGCAGGAGTGTTTGTTGTTCTTCTAAATTTCTCGATAAAATTTGAATATCTTGGTAACGATATTTTCCACTATCAACTAATGTTTTAATGGTTGCTAATGTTTCTTGGATTTCTTGACGTTCCTCTTCATAAGTTGTCCATTGTAAAGCTTCAATTTTCCGTGATGTACGTTTTGAAGTAGTTTCAAGTCCCCCACTTGTTTCTAACCAATATTGTTCAAGTTCGAAAAAGTCAGGATGATAAGTGTTATTTCCTTCTTTTAATTCTTTTAAAACTGGATTACTTTCATCAATCATTAACCAATTTAGTAAGCGAGAAATTAATTGACGATTAGAATCAAATAAACTAGATTCTAGTGTTTCTTTTGGTTTAAAAGCATCTGTTGTTGCAGTAGTATAAAACTCTACTCCTCCGCACGATTTCACTAATGCATCAATCACTTCTAATTCCATCGCATTTAAGTGATATGACTGATCAATCACAACGTATGTATTTGATAAATCCATAGATGAAATTTCTTGCGCTAATATACGTAATAAATCTTCCGATTGAACAAAATCTTGTTTTAAATACTCTAAATAATGTTTATAAATGATGCCAAATTCTTTCAAACGTTGATCAATTTCTTCGTAAGAATCCTGTTCAAACCACTCTGAGAAATCCTCTACTTCGATTCCTCCTAAACGAAATTCTTGCATGACAGCAGATAAACGTTCAATAAAACCTTTATGACGAGATTCCTTATTAAATAACACTAATTCATCTTGATATTCAGATAATATTTTTTGTAATATCATACAAATTCCAACCTTGGATAAAGACGGACGTTGAAGTGCAGCATGATCTCTTAAAAAATACCAAGCTAATCGATTAAAACTGTATACTTGTAATTTTGTCACAGCATAAGAATTCTTTGGTTGTTGTAATAACTGCCCCACTTGTTGAATCATTTCTAATTCTGCAGAAAACTTAATATGATCTGGTACAAGATAAATAACTTGATTCTTGCTAGATTGTTTTAACCAATCTGCAATTTTTGTAGCAATATGCGAAACTTTCGCACTTGTTTCTTTTGTAAGAATGACTTCGAAACTCATAAGAACCTCCTATCGTTTATTCCCCTTAACTTAACCATATAACGATGAATTTGTAAACAAAAATAAAACGATTTTTCTATTTGTAGCACTCCGCTACGCAGAAAAATCGTTTTATAAATTCAATGTTAAACTCTTAGCCTACTAATTGTTCTAAAATATCTGGGCGGAAACCAAAGAATGGTTCAATACCTTCCGCTACAATTACTGGTAATGATTGGAAGCCTAAAGCTTTCACTTCTTCTAAAGCTTCTTCTGATTCAAACACATCCTTGATGACAAATGGTACTTGATTATCCTCAAAAAATTGTTTTGTAAAATTGCATTGCATACAATTTGGTTTTGAATATAGTGTAATTTGACGTTTTGACATATACATCTCTCCCTTATGGTTCATACAGGTAGTATAATACCTCATATCTGGTTAAAATACAATATATTGTGCTTAAAATTTTTATTTTATTTTTTAAAACACAATATATAGATAAAAACTGTTATGGTACACTTGGATAAAACTTGATATAACGCCAAAAACAGTTTTGATACACAGGTCATAGAATCCATCTAAGGCGTAAAACACTATATTTAGTACTTAACTTTTACTTAATTATTCGTTTTCGGAATCTTTCATTCTTTTAATAGTTACAGCATAAACTGCAGCTCCAATAGATGCAAATACTGCAATCATCTTTTTATCATTGAAAAAGACAGTAAAGACAACTACCAAAAAAATCAAAAATAAAATGGTTGCCATAAAACTTCTTTTTTTCATACCCCTGCCCCCCTTAACAATAATCTTGGCAAAATTATATCATAAACGAAACGAATTAGTACACACTTGTATCAAATCCACGGTTAGTTACATAACCATCTTTTTCCCAAATATTTTTCTTTTTCTTCTTCGCTTGCTCTTCAACTTTTTGTAAGTCTTTTAATAGCGTTGTATTCGGTGGATGAGCATATCCTACTCTTGCTAAACTTTCTTCTACTAAAGTTTGTTGTAATAATTTTCCATCTAAATAAACATACATCAAAGCACGTCCATATTTATCTGTATAATCACCAACATCAAATTTACCTTCTACTTTTTTAGCCTTTTTTAATAACTCTTCTGTTTTTTGTTTTGCTTGATCTGCAAATGGTTGAGCAACCTTTCCTTCTTTTGCTGTTTCCGGTGTATCAATTAATAGCAAACGGATTTTAAACTCTTTCCCATCTAATCGAACATGGAATGTATCACCATCAGCTACTTTACCAACTTCCAGTGTATATTTTTTTGACTTATCATAACCAGAAAAATCTACTGTACTTTCAACTTGTGTTTGACTAGCATTTGATTTATTGGGAATTTTCTTTTGATTGTTCGAGAAAAAACCAATTCCAGAAATAATTAGGATAAGGACTAATACCGCTAATTTAACAAGTAAAAATTGTTGCTTCTTAGTTAATTTCATATAATCTCCTTTCAACGATTCAAAAAATAAGTGACAACAAATCTTGTACATGAACTAAGATTTGTTGTCACAGTATTAATTATACTTCTAATAATTCTTTTTCTTTCACTTGTGCTAAATGATCAATGTTTTTTACACTGTCATCCGTTAATTTTTGAATATCTTTTTCATATCCACGTAAATCATCTTCAGTGATTTCTTTATTTTTTTCAGCTTTCTTTAAATGTTCAATGGCATCACGACGAATATTACGAACACTTACTTTAGCACCTTCAGCTTCTTTTCCTACTTGTTTTGCTAATTCTTTACGACGTTCTTCTGTTAATTGTGGAATGACTAAACGAACAACGCTACCATCATTAGTTGGTGTAATCCCAATATCAGACATTAAAATTGCACGTTCAATATCTTGTAAACTTGATTTGTCATAAGGTGTAATTAAAAGCATACGAGCTTCAGGAACTGTTACAGAAGCTAATTGATTAACTGGAGTTGGAACTCCATAATACTCAACTTGTAGGCGATCTAATAGACTTGCATTCGCACGTCCAGCACGAATTCCGCCTAATTCACGTTGTAGAGTATCTTCAGTTTTTTTCATACGTTCTTTTGCATTTGCAATAATTTCAGTTGCTGTCATATTATTTCCCCCTTACAGTTGTACCGATATTTTCACCAAGAACAGCTCGACGAATATTTCCTGTTTCATTTAAATTGAAGACAACTAATGGAATATCATTATCCATAGATAACGAACTAGCAGTTGTATCCATAACTTTTAATCCTTTTTGAATGATATCTAAATGTGTTAACTCCGTAAATTTAATGGCGTTTGTATCAATACGAGGGTCTGCACTATACACACCATCAACATTATTTTTAGCCATTAAAATTGCATCTGCTCCAATTTCAGCAGCACGTAATGCAGCTGCAGTATCTGTAGAAAAATAAGGATTTCCTGTACCACCTGCAAAAATTACAACTCGAGATTTTTCAAGATTTCTTACAGCTTTTCTACGAATATATGGCTCCGCAATTTGACGCATTTCAATAGAAGTTTGAACACGTGTAGGAACTCCAATGTTTTCTAAAGCATCTTGTAAGGCTAAAGCATTCATAACAGTTGCAAGCATACCCATATAGTCCGCTTGAGCACGTTCCATACCTACTTCTTCTCCTGTTACACCACGCCAAATATTTCCACCACCAACTACGATTGCAATTTCAACATTTAAATCATGTACTTCTTTAATTTCTTTTACGATTTCTTTAATCGTTGGAGGATTAATTCCAAAACCTGTTTGACCAGCTAATGCCTCTCCACTTAATTTTAATACCACACGTTTATATTTAGGTTCCACCATTATAAGGACTCCTCTTCTATTTAGTTCTTAGTGAATTTAGTCTAAAAAAAAGGGGAATAGAGGGCAGCTTCCTACCTTATTCCCCACTAATTGAAATCAATTATTTTTTAACTTGTCCCATTACTTCTTCAACGAAGTTGTCAACACGTTTTTCTAAACCTTCACCAACTTCATAACGGTGGAATAATTTAACAGAACCACCTTTAGAAGCAGCAAATTTAGAAACTGTTGTATCTGGATCTTTAACGAATGGTTGGTCGTTTAAGCTGATTTCAGCTAAGAATTTGTTTAAACGTCCAGCAATCATTTTTTCAACGATATTGGCTGGTTTACCTTCGTTTAATGCTTGTTCTGTAAGAACTTTTTTCTCATGTTCTAATTCATCAGCAGAAACTTCTGAACGGTCAACATATTTAGGATTGATTGCTGCAACGTGCATAGCAATGTCTTTAGCAGCATCTGCATCTGTAGAGCCTTCTAATACAGTTAACACACCGATACGTCCGCCCATGTGTAAGTATGCTCCGAATGCATCTGCATCAGATTTTTCAACGATTTCAAAACGACGTAATGAAATTTTTTCTCCGATAACTGTAGTTGCTTCAGCGATTACGTCAGAAACTTTACCTTCTGGAGTAACGATTTCTAAAGCAGCTTCTAAGTTAGCTGGTTTATTTGCTAAAATTACTTCTGATAATTTAGCTACTAATGCTTGGAATTTGTCGTTTTTAGCAACGAAGTCTGTTTCAGCATTTACTTCTAATACAACTGCAACGTTTCCATCTACTAATACGTTTGTAATACCTTCTGCTGCAATACGGTCAGCTTTTTTAGCTGCTTTTGCTAAACCATTTTCACGTAAGTAGTCAACGGCTGCATCGATATCTCCTTCAGTTTGAACTAATGCTTTTTTAGCATCCATCATCCCTACGCCAGTCATGTCACGTAGTTGTTTTACTAATTGTGCTGAAATTTGTGCCATTTCAATTTCCTCCTAAATGTTATAAATTTACAAAACTTATTTTTAAAAAAAGCTGTTTGGATGAAAGTTTTCTTTTCCGATTCCAAACAGCCTACTGGTTAGTGATTATTCAGCGTTGTCGCCTTCAACTAATTTTTCAATATCTTCTAATGAAGTATCTTTATCTAAGTCTTCTTCGTCAACTGCTACGTCTTCACCTTGGTTACCTTCAACGAATGCATCTGCCATTTTAGCTACGATTAATTTAACCGCACGGATTGCATCGTCATTTGATGGAATAACAACATCGATTTCATCAGGGTCACAGTTTGTGTCAACCATAGCAACGATTGGAATGTTTAATTTGTGAGCTTCTTGAACTGCAATACGTTCTTTACGAGGGTCAACGATAAACATTACATCAGGAATGCGTGGCATATCTTTAATACCACCTAAGTATTTTTCAAGTTTGTCTAATTCTTTTAATAGAACACCAACTTCTTTTTTAGGTAATACTTCGAAAGTACCGTCTTCTTGCATTTCTTTAATTTTTTTCAAGCGGTTGATACGTGTTTGGATTGTATCCCAGTTAGTCAACATACCACCTAACCAACGATGGTTAACATAGTATTGACCTGTACGGATTGCTTCATCTTTAACAGCATCTTGTGCTTGTTTTTTAGTACCTACGAATAAAGCAATACCTCCGTCTTGAGCAACTTCACGCATGTAGTTGTATGCGTCGTCCACTAATTTAACGGTTTTTTGTAAGTCGATGATATAGATACCATTTCTTTCTGTGAAGATGTATCTCTTCATCTTAGGGTTCCAGCGACGTGTTTGGTGACCGAAATGTACACCAGCTTCTAACAATTGTTTCATTGAAATAACTGCCATTTTTGTTTTCCTCCAATTTTGGTTTTATTTTTCCTCCCCAATTTTCATCGACAAGGGTACTTATTCCTAAGCACCACCCTTATCATCCAATTAGGTGTGAAATATGGTTTTTATACCGTTAGTAATATTACACTAATCTGAATTAGAATGCAACTATTTTGATACATTCACTATACTTTTTTTAATGTAACACATTCTTCATCGTCAACTTCATGTAATTTCACTAAAATTTCTTCTTTTTTAGAAGTTGGAATATTTTTTCCAACATAATCTGGACGAATCGGTAATTCTCGATGTCCTCTATCAATTAAGACTGCTAAACTTATCGTTTTTGGTCTACCGTATTCCATTAGTGCATTTAATGCAGAACGAACTGTTCTACCAGTAAAGATGACATCATCTACTAAAACGACATTTTTTCCATTTAATGAAAAAGGAATATTCGTTCCATTAATTATTGGATCTACCGTTGGATCCGGTTCGTGACGATCATCTCTATATAATGTAATATCAATTTCACCTAGTAAAACTGGTTGCTTTTCAATGGATTCAATTTTCTTTTGCAATCGTTTAGCAATATGAACTCCTCTTGTCTTAATTCCAACAAGCACTAAATCTTCAACCGTTTTATATTGTTCTATAATTTCATAAGAAATTCGAGTCATCGAACGATTAATGGTCGCTTCATCTAATAAGAATTTTTCTGACATATCCATACTCCTCTACTGTAGTTCTTGAATCATTTCTTCAAATTCTTTTGGTAATGGACTTTCAAAATATAGTTTTTCTTGTGTAATAGGATGAACAAATCCTAAAGTCTCAGCATGTAAATATTGCCCAAATTCTGTGGCATTTTTTCCATTTGGATGATACATCGGATCATTTAAAATCGGATGCTGAATAAAATCCATATGGGCACGAATTTGATGTGTTCTTCCGGTTTCTAAATTCAATCGTAACACACTTGTGTCTTTTAACGCTTGAATGACTGTAAAATGAGTAATTGCTTGTTTTCCTTCTTTTTGAACACAACGCTTTAGACGATTATGTGGATCTCTAGCTAATGGTGCATCCACTGTACCAGTAATATGCTCAAATCTTCCATCTACAATTGCCACATAACTACGAGTCATGGAATGATCCATTAATTGATTCGATAAACCGACATGAGCTTGTGGTGTTTTTGCTACAACTAATAATCCAGATGTATCCTTGTCAATTCGGTGTACAATTCCCGGACGATAAGTTTCAGACCCCTTGGATAACTGATCCACATGGTAAAGTAATGCATTCACTAATGTACCCGTTGAATGTCCTTTTGAAGGATGGACAACCATACCACTTGGTTTATTAATGACTAATAAATGTTCATCTTCATAAACAATTTCTAATGGAATATTTTCTGCAAGAACCGTTAATTCTTCCTCTTCTTCAATTTGAATGGTAACATGGTCTCCATCTTTTGCTTTATAGTTCGCTTTAACAATTTCTCCATTTACCGATACGAATCCTGATTTTAACCATTGTTGAATGACTGAACGAGTATGAGATAATTCTTGTGTTAGAATTTTATCGAGTCTTTCACTTTTGTCCAATGATAGTGTTAATTCAATAATTTTATTTTCCACTTTTTTCCTTCTTTCTTTCAACAATTAAAATATATAGGAATAATGCCACTACCCCAACCGTTAAACAAATATCTGCAATATTAAAAATTGGAAAATCGATAAATTCAAATTGAAACATATCGACAACAAATCCTAATCGAACACGATCAATAAAATTCCCTAATGCTCCAGCTAATAATAAACTATAGGTTGTCAACGCAAATTTTGATTTTCCTCTTTCTTGAAACATTAAATACAAAATCGCAGAAACCCCAAAAGCTGTAATAATATAGAAAACAAATTGTTGTCCTGCTAAAATTCCCCATGCTGCACCCGTGTTTTGAATATAAAATAACTTCACAATTCCTGGTAATAATTCTTGACCAGTATCTAACGCAAAATTAGAAACAATCCAAACTTTCATGGCCTGATCTGCCACAATGAATAATAAACTTAAAACTAAATAAATAATCATAAAATACCTCTTTCTACTCTCATTAGTTCTATTGTACCTATTCTATTAATCTTCGTCAAACAAGAGAATAGCAAATAGAAAAAATAAAAAATTAAACTAAAAATAGCAAAAACATCCCCACTTTCACATGGAAAAGCCATCAAATCAGTTAATAATTTGTATATTTCACAAAAAAACTGTATAATAACAAAGTAATTTGTGTGTCTATAAATGAAGATGCGAAAAATAAGGAGTGTGTTATGAAAAAAATTGCTACGAAGGTATTCTTGATTAGTGCAAGTTTGCTAGTATTTGCAGCCTGCTCTAATACAAAGAAGAGTGCTGAAAAAACTGTTCAAGAAGTACAAGATACCTTACCTGTGGTTGTTGATCATTTAAACAACATCCAAACTTTTGAAGCAAATTTGCAAAATGATTGGGAAGATGATATCTCTGATGATTCAACTCTAGCAAATTACGCTAAGAAAAAAGGTAAAGTTTTTGATAATCTACAACAAAGAAGAGATATTCAAAAACAAATTACTAAAACATTAAAAGTGATTCGTGATGATGCGTCTCACCTTAGTAATTTACAAGACAAAAACTTGCCAAGTGTTGAAATTAAAATCGTAAGCTCAAACTTGCAAAAAATTGTCGACAGTATTACGGATTACATCAAAAAATCTGAGGAACAATTAAACAATGAACAACAATTCTTTGTTGAAATTTCTGGAAATAAATTAACGAATGATGATTTACGAAAAAAAATCATAGTTTTAAACCAAGCGGCTATTGATCGTCAAAAAATACTGGAAGAAATTAATGAACCTCTGACAGCCATTGACAAACCTATCCGTATTCTTAAGGCTCGCTTGAGTACAAGAAAGGAGTAGTTGCTCATGAGAAAAATAAATCGATTGATGCGTATCCTTTTATTAGGAGTATTCATCCTTCTATTTAATCCAGTTCGTGCTGAGGAAGAAACGACTCAAAAATTAACATTGAGAACAGCTAGTTTATTAAAAGTTCCCGTCAACTTTCCTACAGATAGTAGTTATGATTCTGGGATTACTATTCCCTACCCTAGAGATGGAGTAAAAGGAATCTATGTACAAGCATTTAGAGCAAAAGGAACTGAACTTGATAGAATTGTACAATATATTGATAAAACTGATGCTAATGCAGTTGTAATTGATGTTCGTGATGGATATGGAAAAATTACAATGCCATTAGATACGGATAATCAAACAATCCAAAATAATACCGTAAATGAAATTACAGACACAAAACAATTACTAAAAACTTTGGAAAAACATCAAATCTATCCAATTGCTCGAATTGTAAGTTTTGGGGATCACTTAGTACCCTATCAAAATCCTGATTTAACATTCCGCACGCAAATGGGAACTGTTTGGGAAAATGATGAAGGTGAATCTTTTTTAAATCCTTTCCTAAAAGAAAATTGGGAATATATTGCTGAAATTGCTGTAGGTGCAGCTAAAGCAGGATTTAAAGATATCCAATTAGACTATGTACGTTTCCCGCTAGGGTTTGAATTAATTGAAAAATATTTAGATTACGACTTAGGGGATTACAGTCATTACACTGATATGGATGAGGCACGTATTGCTGCAGTCACAGACTTTGTAGAATATGTTCGTACTAAGTTAAAACCTTACGGTGTTCATCTTTCTGCCGATATTTTGGCACACGCGATTACCGCTTCAAAAATCGGTGGGATTGGTCAAAAATTCACGGATATTGCAGAACATGTTGATGTTATTTCTCCTATGATTTTCCCAAGTCACTGGGTAAATGGAGCTTTCGGTGTAAAAGAACCGGATAAACAGCCTTATGATATCGTGAGTCAATATATGAAAATTGAGAATGGGTATTTTAAAGATTTAAATCCCTCTCCTACTTCAAGACCTTGGATTCAAGCATTCACAGCTGATTATTTAGGCGAAGGAAACTATCAGTTATATACAGCTGATGTCATTAGTCAAGAAATTAAAGCTTTAAAAGAAGCCGGAATTAAAGAATACCTACTATGGAATGCAGCCAGTCAATATTCAACAGAAATTGATTTTTAAGACAAAGA
>NZ_CAUPZT010000022.1:0-28064 GCF_963515615.1 uncultured Granulicatella sp.
AAAATGGTTTATTAAAGTTCATAGGAGTTTGAATCCCCATAATATTACTTACACCCACAGCCATTAAACTATATCCTGCAAAATCAAAAAATAAATAAAACGTATATACATACATATAGGAGACTGTTGTAAATAAAAATCCTTTATTTGGTAAATGGTTTAATGCTAAATATAACAATCCTGATAATACCATTTTATAAACAAGTCCTAAAACTAGTCGAAATAATCCTGTTCCTAATAATTCGACATATTCTTTTCTTGGAATAATTTGATGAATATCATCTACAAATCTTTTACTTCTATCAATTGGTCCCGCACTAAAAGTTGGGAAAAATAATAAAAATTGAAGATAATCAAAAATATTAATAGGCTCCTTAATAACTCCATCATAAGTTTCAAAAATAATTTGAAGAACTTTAAACGTCATATAAGAAATTCCTAAAAATCCAAAAATGGAAACTTTCCAAATAACAACTGTTTTTGCTGCTATTAATAGTAAACTCGCAAACAATAATATAGGATATTTCGTAGATTTTTTCTCTCTAAAATGAAAACCTAATCGAACTAATAAATAGGTTTCCACAATAAAATTGATTAAATTTATAAAATGATTTGGTTGCTCTTTAAATACTGCAATCGCAATTCCAATAGAAATTATTAAAGTAATCCAATAAACTGATTTTTCAAATAGGCGTAATAGAATAATTGGAATAAGCCCTAAAAATAGTACCCCAAAAAACTCTAAGCCATCAAAATATTCCATTCTATAACTCCTTTAATTTTTTCTTATCAATTTTACCATTATTATTTAATGGCATTTCATCTAAAAAGACGATTTTTTTAGGAATCATATATTCTGGTACATATTGTGCCAAATCTTGTTTAATCAACTTTCCAGTTGCAAATCGACTTTCAACAGCATCTGTATACACCACATAAGAAATGATGGATTTAATTTTCCCATCTTCAGCGTAGGATGGAACAGTTGCTGCTTGGCGAACTTTTGGATTTTTTAATATATTATTATCAATATCTTCCAATTCAATACGATGTCCATGTAATTTAATTTGGAAATCAATTCGTCCTTCGCAGAATAATAAATCTCCTTCAAAATGACCTAAATCACCCGTTCTATAACTACGATCTCCTGTTTGAGGAATGACAAAACTCTTTTCTGTCATTTCTGGGTTTTGATAATATCCATTGGCTACTGTATCCCCTTGGATAATAATTTCCCCTCTATCTCCACCTTCAATCGTTACCGTTGTTCCAGGCTTAATCACACCAACAGGTAGATTATCCGGATATTGTTCTAAAATCTCTCTTGTTATCGATACCCAAGTAATCATCACAGTTGATTCTGTTGGTCCATATGTATTCACTACTTCCGCATTTGGGAAACGATCTAATAATTTTTGAGCAGTAGTAGCAAATAATTTTTCACCACAAAATACAAACTGATCTAGCTGTGGCAATAATTCTTGATTAAAGCTAGGATCTACTAAGCACATTTCTGCAAAAGATGGAGTAGAAATCCAAATGGTAGCATTTGATTCTTGTAACGTTTTAAATAGCACTTTAAAATCTTGTAAATGTTGACGATCAATTTGAATTAAAGGTGCATTCATATAAAGAGCAGGCCATAAAGACATCACTGATAAATCAAATGAAAATGGTGGATGCCCTAAAAAGACTTGGCGTCCCTTATTAGTATAATACCCTGTGTACCATTTTAAAAATTGATTTAAATTATAATACGTTATAGAAACACCCTTTGGCTTCCCTGTACTTCCAGATGTAAAAATAATATAAAAGATATCTTCATCTTTCACATAATAACTAGAATCAATATTTTCAGTTGTTGTACGAAGAATTTCTTTTGTAGCTGAAACATCTAGTAATGGCGTTTCTAATGCAATCTCTTCGCTTGTTAATACAACTGGTGATTGTACCGTAGCAATAATATCTTTAACTCGATCAATTGGAGTGTTAATATCCACTGGGCAAAATGCACGCCCTGACTTAACACAAGCTAAAAAATAGACAATCATCATCGGATGTTTATGTCCATATACAACAATCGGTTGACGATTTTCTTGTAATCTCTCCTGTAAATAATACGCTAACTTATCTGAATATTCCCAAAATTGAGATGGAGATAACTCTTCTTCTAAAAATAAATCATGACGATAGATTTTTTCAGTATTCCCTTTTAAACTCATTAAACGATCTAATAACTTTTCAAACACCTTATTCATTTCCCTTCTCTATCTAATCGCCTGACAGTAAAGTCTACACTGCCACATAATGAAAGTATACCATATTATAGTTTTTCTGGAAATCGTATTCCTCAAAATAGCAAACTTTTATAAGAAATTTTACCGAAATTCTTCACATTTTAGATTTTTTCTTTAAACTCTCCTCTTTTTACTAAAAATAAAAAGGCTGGAACAACATTCCAACCTTCAATCCTTTATAACACTAATAATCCAGCTCCAATAATTCCATTGTCTCCTTTAATGGTTGAAGTAATCATTCTCTGTAACACATGTTTTTGTTCCGCATGTAGGCGAGTATCCAAAATTTCTTTTACTAACTCAATATAGTCTGGATTATAATTGGATACACTTCCTCCAAATACAATAACATGTGGGTCTAATAAGCAAACCATAGCATGTAAACTACTTGCAATTCCACTAGCTGCTTGACGAATAATAGTTGTAGCAATCTCATCACCTTGACGCCATTTTTCAAATACATCCTTAGTTGTAACAGAATCATCTTGAAATAATTCTTGTGCTTTCTTTTGAATCCCTACCCCTGAACAAGCTTCTTCTAAACTCATCCATTGATCAAAGAATGAAACTGGAATAAAACCAATTTCTCCTGAGAATCCACCTCCACGTAAAATTTGGTCATTTACAATATTTGTTGCTGCAATACCTGTAGATAGTGTGACATACGCAAACATTTCTTTTTCTGTTAAATTTTGAAGACGGTATTCTGCATATGCAGCTACTTTTACATCATTATCAATTTTTACCGGAATAGAACCATAAACTTCTTGTAATTTTTTTACAATTGGGAAGTTTGGCCAAGGAATATTATTTTGGAAAACAGCTACTCCTTGTTCAACATCCACTTTCCCTGGTAAGCCAATTCCAATTCCTTCCATTTCTTCAATCGAAAATGGATGTTCATTTAATTCTTCATTGATTAAACGTACCACTTGTTGGAACAATGTTTCCGCACTTTCTACTTCACTAGGAGCTTGTCTACGGCTTACAATTTCTCCCTTTTCATTAATAATCGCTACTGCTACTTTTGTTCCACCAATATCTACACCGATAGATTGTTTCATCATTAATCTCTCCTTTTTTACAATCGTTTTCATCGCTATTGTAGCCTTGTTTTACAATTTTTGCAATGATAAATTTTAGAGAAGTTAAAAATAAATATCTAGTTACTTGTTCTTCCTAATTTTGAACCTATTCTTCAACATTATTTTTGAGCGTTAATTTCTGTGATTAAATCATTTAAATCATCTTCACTAAATTGATATTTCTCACCGCAGAAATGACAAACAATTTCTGCTCCATGATCTTCATCAATTAAATGTTGTAAATCCTCTACACCAATCGATAATAAACCTGCACTAAATCTTTCTCTAGTACAAGGACAATGAAATTCTACCGGTAATTCTTCCAACACTTTAATATTTTCTTTCCCTAATAAACGGTTTAATAAATCAATTGGTTCTTCTTGCTGGTCAATCAATTTTGAAACAAGTGGCATTTCGTTAATACGGCGTTCAATTTCTACAATCGTTTCTTCGCTAGCTCCTGGAAGTAATTGAATCATAAAACCTCCCGCAGCACGAACGGATTCATCTGGATTTACTAAAACAGAAACACCAACCGCCCCATTAATTTGCTCTGAAACAGCTAAATAATATGTAAAGTCCATTCCAAGTTCACCATCTACAATTGGAATTTGTCCAGAAAAAGGTTCCTTCATTTGTAGATCTTTAATAACTGTAATGGTACCATTAGTTCCCACAACGCCACGAACATCTAATTTCCCTTTTTCATTTAACGGCAAGCTTACATGAGGATTTGAAATATATCCTCTCATTTGACCGATACCATTTGCTTCCGCCATGATTTTTCCGCCAGGGCCATCTCCGTTGACTTGAACCGTAATTTTTTCTTTTCCTTTTAAACTAGTCGCTAATAATTGAGTTCCAATCATCGTACGACCTAATGCTGCTGTAGCTGCACTCCAAGTATCATGACGTTTTTGTGCTTGAGATACTGCTTCTGTGGCTACAATCGCAACTGCTTTGACTTCATCATTAAAAGCTAATACTTTTAATAAATGATCTTTCATTCTTCATTCCTTCTTTCCTTCATAAAAGAAAAGTGGGAAAGAAAAGTATTGACTTTCCCTTCTCACTTTCTTGTCATTATTCTTGTTCTGAATCCGAATTTGAATCAGATTCTTCTTCATTATCATCTTGTTTAGATGCTTCACGTTTAGCTAAAGCTTTTTTAGTCTCTTCAAAACTAGCTGCTTCTGATTCACTTGGATACTCTTCTTCAACGTCTTCTGTTGGCATTTCTCCAGTTTCAAACAACGCTTTAATTGTACGTTCGTCAAGAGTTTCTAATTCTAATAATTTCTCAGCAATTAGCGTTAATTGCTCTTTATGTTCTTCTAAAATTTGTAATGCTTGTGTATAAGCTTCTTTCATAATAGAACGAACAGCATTATCAATTTCAAATGCTACTTGATCCGAATAAGCTTTTGTTTGACCATAATCACGTCCAATAAAGACTTGATGATTTCCTTCATATTGAACTGTTCCTAATTCATCATACATTCCGTATTCTGTAATCATACTACGAACAATTCCCGTTGCTTGTTCAAAGTCGTTACTTGCTCCAGTTGTTTTCTCATTAAAGATAAACTCTTCAGCAGCACGTCCTCCAAGTAATCCAACTACTTGTTCGAATAATTCTTTTTTAGTCATTAAGAAGCGATCTTCTTTTGGAAGCATAATCGCATATCCGCCTGCACGTCCACGAGGAACAATTGTCACTTTATGAACGACACGAGCATCACTTAATACCATCCCAACGATTGTATGACCAGCTTCGTGGAAAGCAACCATTTTACGTTCTTTTTCACTGATTGCACGATCTTTTTTAGCAGGTCCTGCAATCACACGGTCATGAGCTTCATCAACATCTAACTTGTCAATTGCTTTTTTATCTCTTCTTGCAGCTACTAACGCAGCTTCATTTAATAAGTTTTCTAATTCAGCACCAGAAAATCCTGGAGTTTGTTGAGCAATGACTTTTAAGTCTACCTCTTTTGCTAGTTTTTTATTTCTAGCATGAACTTTCAGAATGGCTTCACGCCCTTTAACATCTGGACGACCTACTAAAATTTGACGGTCAAAACGTCCTGGACGTAATAAAGCTGGGTCTAATACATCTGAACGGTTTGTTGCAGCAATCACGATAACGCCTTCTGTCCCTTCAAAACCATCCATTTCAACTAGCAATTGGTTTAGAGTTTGTTCACGTTCATCGTGACCTCCTCCCATACCTGTACCACGTTGACGACCAACAGCATCGATTTCATCAATGAAGATAATAGCTGGAGCATTTTTCTTCGCATTTTCAAATAAATCACGAACACGGCTTGCCCCTACCCCAACGAACATCTCTACAAATTCAGAACCTGAAATAGAAAAGAATGGAACATTTGCTTCACCAGCAACAGCTTTGGCTAATAAAGTTTTACCTGTCCCTGGAGGGCCTTCTAATAAGACACCTGCTGGAATACGAGCTCCAAGAGCTGTAAACTTACGAGGATCTTTTAAGAATTCTACTACTTCTACTAATTCTTGTTTTTCTTCTTCAGCTCCTGCTACATCTGAAAAACGAACCTTCACTTTTTGTTTTTGATCGGTAGCTTTTGAACGACCAAAGTTCATAACACCACGTGGTCCACCTTGTCCCATTTGGCTAGAAAATACGTTATACATTAAAAATCCAAAAATCGCAATTGGAATGACTAATTGTAAAAATAATGATAACCAAATTCCAGACTGACTTTCAGGAAGTGTCGTAATTTGAGTACCTGCTTGTTGTGCAGCATTATTAATTTCAATTACAGTTCCATCATTTGGTAAAACAACTGTTTTGAAACTTGATGTTTTAGAAGATCTCTTATCAAATAATGCCAATCCTTTAGAAGTTGTATTTGAATTTTCTTTTGCTTCTTTATATTCCCCAGTTATTGTATAAACAGAGTTTGCATATTGCATTTTTATTTCTTTAATGTCACCTTTTTTCAATTCTTGAACGAATTGTGTATAACTAATTTCTGTTGTTTGCCCATTGGATCCTTGATTAAACCAAGAAACTAATCCAATAATTGCCACAAAAATCATAATATACATTAGTCCATTACGAAATGTTTGACGATTATTATTTGTATTCATTTTGCCTCCTACATTTTAATAATTATACTAACTATAGTATATCAGATTTGACTATCTTTGACGAATAACTTAACCAAATCTTATTATTCATACATTTCTGGTTTTAAAACTCCAATATACGGCAAGTTTCTTAACCCTTGTTTATAATCTAATCCATAACCAACTACAAATTTATTAGGCACTTCTACCCCAACATAATCTGCTTCAATCGCCATAACACGACGTTCAGGTTTATCTAATAATGTAACAATTTTTACACTTGCAGCTTGACGATGTTTTAATAACTCCACAATATAAGCTAATGTACGACCTGTATCAATAATATCTTCTACAATTAAAATATGGCGATCTTTCACACTTTGATCTAAGTCTTTTAAAATTCGAACTTGACCACTTGATTCAAATGCATCTCCATAACTAGACACATCCATAAAATCTACTTCTAAATCACAGTTCATTGCACGAACAAGGTCTGTCATAAAGAAAATAGCTCCCTTTAAAATACAAATCACTAATGGATTTTTATCTTGATATTCTACGGTTAATTTTTCTCCTAATTTTTGAATCGTTTCCTTCAACTCTTCAGGACTTACTAATACTTCTGCAATATAATTATCTAACATGTTGACACCTCTTCTTTTCTATAGAATACTCTTATTTTATCAGTTTCTTTCATTTTGGACAATGATTGTGGTTTACGAAATCCTAATATTGCTATAATTTCTTTTGCTGCATTTTCCACAACCCATAATTTTTCCCTTTCTTCTTTTGGAATCTTCTCATTAATACAATATCTTCTTAAACTTTGATGTTGATTTGAACGGAGTAATAAAGAATCTCCAGACTTTCTTCTACGAATGGTTAATGGAAAATCCTCACACGAAATCATCATTTCCCACCCTCCTTCTTTCGTAAATGAGACTATTTCATCCTTAGATAAAACAATATCCTCGGTTTGAAATTTTTCTACTCTGAATTCTTTATAGACAATAGATTCCACTTCTTTTTTTACAAGAAATAATTGCTGGTATCTTTTTTGAAAAATCCATCCTTTTGGTAAATTCAAACTCAATTGAGATGTATCAGATAAAATAGCTTTATGAATATCTGACACATTTTTTGTACTCAACAAACCACCTATTTTTTTAGATATTTCCACTAAAATAACTTTCTGTAAGCCTATTGGTTGTTTAAGATAATTATCCTTATTCCAAGACCAACCATTCGGTAATTCTACTAACGCTTGCTCCATCCATTGATAAGTTATAGTCCCAATCAATTCTTGTTGTTCTTGCAACGTTGTTGTAAATTTTTGAATTTTCTGATTAAATTTAGGATTTTCCTTTTTAAATAAAGGAATCATTTCCTGTCTAAATCGATTTCTCGTATATGCTACACTTTGGTTAGTAGTATCTTCACTATAAAGTATCTGATGCATCGAAGCATACTCGTATAAAGCTTTTTTATCCACCGTTAAAAAAGGGCGGATTAAATATCCTTTGCCAAAAGGACGCATCGGTTTCATGCCAGCAATTCCTTCAAGGGTACTTCCTCTTGTCAATTTCATTAATACCGTTTCTGCTTGATCATCTGCATGGTGGGCTACCACAACATAAGAAGCATGATGTTTTTGCTGGGATTCTTTTAATTTTTCATAACGAAACTGCCTTGCTTTTTCTTCAATGGCGCTATTTTGACTACTACCTTCTTCCCAATGGTAAACCTCTACTGATAGATTTCTTTTTCGGCAAAATTCTCTTACCATCACTTCCTCATCATCCGATTCCTGTCGAAGATGGTGATGAATATGAACAACCGTAATGATGATAGGGTACTTCTTTTGAAGTTGAAAAAATTGTTCCAATAATACCATCGAATCTACTCCACCAGAAACAGCTAAAACATACGACTCTTGTTGCCAATTTAAAATATTGCGTTCTAAAAATTGTTCGACTTCATTCATCTAAACACCTCCTTTAATCCTTACATAACAAAAATGAGACTGGAATACTCCAGCCTCATCTCTTCATACTATTATGAACGGCGTCCACCACGTCCGCCACGTTTACCTTCTGTATTACGTTTTAATGATGTTAAACGATCTTCAGAATCCTTTAAGAAGGAACTCATCATCGCATCAAAATCTGTTACTTTTGCTTGCGAAGGTGATTTTTTTTCAAAAGATGGTGCAGGTTTAGATGCATAAGATTGTTTCTTAAACCCTTGTCCTTCTTGATTGCGTGAAGCTGATTTTTGGAATTTTGGTTTTTCCTCAACAGTTTCTTCAGAAGAATCATCAGCACTTGCACGACGAATCGATAAACTAACCTTTCCATCTCCTGCAATTTCCATTACTTTTACTTGAACTTCATCTCCGACTGTTAAGACATCTTTAATATCTTTTATATAAGAATTAGATACTTC
Source organism: uncultured Granulicatella sp. (assembly GCF_963515615.1). Classification (GTDB taxonomy): domain Bacteria; phylum Bacillota; class Bacilli; order Lactobacillales; family Aerococcaceae; genus Granulicatella. The sequence continues at coordinate 8,939 of NZ_CAUPZT010000022.1, forward strand.
ACTAATGTGAACCAAACCCGTTTTACGGTTTCCTAAATCCACAAAAGCTCCAAAATTTGTAATACCAGTTACTTTACCAGGTAAAATAGTTCCTACCTCAATTGACATATAAAAAGCGTTCCTCCTTCAAATTTCCCTTTTATACACACGCTTGACGAGTATAAAAGATTATTTCAAATACTTGTACACTTGCAACTATTAATGACGAGACTGATTTTCTTTTACTTGTTGAATTTTATTTTGTGCAGCATCATCAGGTGTATTAAAAATAATTTCTCCTGATTTACTTAAGTAATATTCACTACGTGCAAGTTTTGCAACATAATCATCTTTTTGTAACAATTCAACTTGTTGAAGTAAAGATTTTTGTTGCTCTTTTACTTTTGCTTCATCTTTTTTAGCTTCTACAATTTTTGCTTCAATCTGGCTTGCTTGATTCAATTGTCCCACAATTTGTAAAACCAGTGTTCCAATAATAGCAATCACGACAGCCATAAATAATGAATGCCATACAGCTACTCTTTTCCAAACTGCTACTTTTGGTAAGTGAATAGTTTTATGCAATTTTTTCTTTTTTGCTTTAAACGCAATTATTTTGCTATTTTCTTCTTGCTTTTTATTCACTGCACTGACTCCTTTAATGATTATATGACGAGTATAACAAGAATATGATAACTAGTCTATGCTTTTAGGAAAATTTTATAAAAAAAGTAGTATAAGCCACACTGCTGGCTAATACCACTTTACTATTTCAGACAAGTCTTATTTGTTAATATTCTTCTGTCTTGAACTTGATTTTCTTCACTTCTAAATCAGAATGTTGTTCTTCAATATACTCCTGAATTTTCTCAATGACAATTTCTTCTTCATGCTCTACTCGCACAATTAATTCAAATTGACCATCTTCTAATTCTTTTGCTTCAACTTGAATCGCCTGATACTCTTCCAAATGACAAAAATCATATAATTTTTGCATAATTGTGACATCTGGAACTAAACAATGAATACTCACTTGACGTTTTTGTGCCTTTAATGGTGATTCATGCGTTAACAATTGAATAATGACTACCACAGCAGCACAAACTATTCCAAAAATCCACATTCCTCCACCAATTGCTAAACCAATTCCTGCTGTTGCCCAAATTCCTGAAGCAGTTGTAATCCCACTTATTTTCTTATCTCGCATAAAGATAATACCACCACCGATAAAACTGATGCCACTAACAACTTGCGCAGCCACACGAGCAGTATCGAAATCCGGTGTGTCTAAAAATGCTTCTTTAGAAATTAGCATCATTAACGCTGAAGTCAAAGCTACGATTACATGCGTTTTAATACCGGCTTGTTTATTTCTCGATTTTCGTTCATATCCAATAGCCAATCCACATAAGCAAGCTAAAATAATTGCCATTAAATGACGTGTTTCTAACAACACATTAAAATTTCTACTAAAAATTGTTTCTACCATACTTGCTCCTTTCATGAACTTTGAATTTTTTGTACTGTCATCAAAATGATAACGTGCTCATAATTCTATGCTTTTCTTCCATAATTGTCAAGAAATCTTATCTTTCAATTTAAGCATCATGAATTGGGGTAAATATGATGATTATTCCTTAGAGATACTTATGATTGAATCTTCCATATTCTTCAGCACAAAGATATCATAAAACATCTTCAGTATGCTTCCAAATACAATCAAAATTCCAAAAGCTATCCATAACATTTGAAGATTTATCGTTCCAAGAAATACACTTCTAACTACCTGTCCAATTTGAAGTGCACTCGCATGATCCATCACCTCTATTCCAAATGAGAAATGATCATAAAAAGTATGAATCATCATAATGATTTGAAGATTAATAAAAATGGAATTTATCTTCAATTCTTTATCCTGATGAATTTTTCTAGTACTCAATCCTAATAAAATCATTAATACAACTGTAAACACAATCGTTAAGTCCACAATCACACCAAAAGGAAATGAACGAAACTTAAGAATAGTGCCCTTTATAATCATCGGACCAAATACAGCTGCCATTAATATTAGTTCTAGCGCTATAATTCCTTTTTTAATTTTGAAAGGTAGTTTCATCATACTAAACAATACCAACAGAAAAGCAAAACAACTAACTCCCATCGCTCTCCACGATTCATACATCACTTCAACAATTCCTTTTGTACTAAAGTACAAGCCAAATAAAAAAATAAGAACTGACGTAATCATCGCAACACTCAAATAGACTTTACTCATTTTATTCATCTTCCTCATCCTTTCTCTGATATGGAATCGTTATTTTCTTCACATATAGTATAATGAAAACATTTTTCTTTCTCAATAGATGATCTATTTAAGATTTTCTAAAAAATAAGAGAGGTTGACGAATCAACTCTCTCTTCTCCGTTTTAAAACTCTTCTGTTTTCACTACTTGTTTCTCTTCTAAAATTGTAAACATTTCTTTGGCATCTTCTTTTCTTGTTGAGTCTAAAATCGCATCTACACGAACTGTTACAGTCTTATTTCCAAATTGAATGGTAATAATATCTCCTACTTTTACATCTGTTGAAGATTTTGCCACTTTATCTTGTACCGTAATTCTTCCTTTATCGGCTACTTCTTTTGCAACACTTCTTCTTTTAATCAATCGAGATACTTTTAAATATTTATCTAATCTCATCCTTTTCCCCTCTTTTCTTCCATTTTCTTGTAAATCTTAATAGTGATTTCCCTTTTGGAATCATTACCCATTCACGAAGGGTAAATAACTTTATTCGAATTGCCCCTATTAAAAATACGAAAATTCCAACGCTTACTAATAAAAGAGCAATCAGTGTATCTTTTGTTCGGGAATCACCAGCTGGAAAATAGCGTTCCAATAGAATATTTAAAATTCCTACCACGACTGCCATTCCTATTGTTACAATTCCTAATTTTATAATCGTTGCCTGCTGATGACTCGAAGAAGACGTACTCTCTCCACTCAGCATCCAAATCATTCCTAACATCACAAATAACCCTAAAATCGTTGCAATACTCGCTCCTAATGTTTGAAACAGGGGAATGAACCAAAGATTACCGATCCCCTTAGCAATGAGCCCAATAAATAAGGCTATAAGCGTAATGGAATATTTTCCCGTACTTTGTAATAGTCCATGATAAGCCATCATCATAGAAGCTAACACAATACTGATTATATAAATACTCAGCACATCGTTTCCTTGAATATCCCCAAAAAGCATATGATTAACTCTTGGTAAAATGACTAACAATCCTACTGTTGCCACTACTGAAAATACCATCGTCATTTTTAAAAGTGAGTGTTTCAATTGTTCAAATTCTTCTAAATGATGTTTTGTATAACTTCGACTCAGTAATGGTAAATAACTTGAAGAAAATCCAACTCCAACAACCATTCCCAATTGCACTAGTGGTTGTCCTCTATCAAAAATTCCTTTTAAATCTTTGGCAACTTCTTGATTGATTCCCTGTTCTACTAACCCTTTAAATAAGGTAAATGAATCAATCAATTGGAACAATACTAAAATCGAACTTAATAAACATATAGTTCCACCTTCAATGACTAATCTCTTCAGCAATACTCCCCATTGAATCTTATGAGGTTCAATGACACGACTGCCATTCCAATTTTCAAATGAGTCTGATTTTTTATAATACAATAATACAAAAGTTGCCATCACTGCAGCCACAACGGCACTCGACATTGCCCAAGTTCCCACTACATATAAATCATTCGTGAGACCTCCATAAAAACTGGCAGCTAATAAGATCACACTCACTCGAACGACTTGTTCCATTACTTGAGAAACTGCTGTTGGAACCATTCGATTCGTTCCTTGGAAATACCCTCTAGCAATTACCAAAAATGGCATCATTAAAAACATCCACGATACACTTTGAATAACTGGAGATAATAAAGTATCTCCCATCCATAAAGCAATCAGTTCTGACTGTGTATATAAAACTAAATATACGCCTATTCCTAATCCACTTAAAATCCAAAATAATCGTTTTAAAAGAGGAGTTAATTCATAATCCGAACGATACTGAGCAATTAATGCTGAGACAAATACTGGAAAACCAGAGAGAGCAAAGGTCATTCCAATTCCATAAATGGGATATACTTGTTGATAAACGTAAAAACCAGTATTCCCAACCATATTTTGAAAAGGAACTCGATAAACGGCACTTAATATTTTCGCAATGAAGGCTGCTAGTGACAATACCAACGCTCCTTGCATCATCTGTCTATTCGATTTAATCATTGAATCCCCCCTCTTGTGTTCTTATTCATTTTCCTCTTTTTGCGCTTCTACAACTTCACAACATTTTTCTAAGAAAATTTTGATTTGTTCTAACCATAAATCCGTTGGTTGATTCGTTACATTGAGCAATACTTGTAAAGTTGTACCTTTTTTAGTAACTTGAGCAGGTAATTTCACTGGCCCAAGGGCTTCAAAAATGGCAACTCCTTCTAATTGTTGAGCTACTGGTTGAGCAATAGATATAATGATTGAATATTGTTTTTTCTTAATCGAAGTAATCGATAACTGCTCTGCAAAATATTTTAGCATTCCAACTTCTAATAAATAGCTCACTTCATCAGGGAATTCTCCAAAGCGGTCAATAAAATCATCTAATAATTCATGATACGTTTCCATACTATCAATAGAACGAATTCGTTTATACATTTCAATTTTTTGACGTTCATCTTGAATATAAGTAGCTGGAATATAAGCATCTACTTGTAAATCAATTTCAACAGAATCTTCCATTGTTGGGACTGCTTTCCCTTGTTTTTTCAATACTGCTTCACTCAACATTTGAGAATATAAATCAAATCCAACAGAATCTATAAATCCATGCTGTTGTTTTCCTAATAAATTCCCTGCACCACGAATCGATAAATCTCGCATCGCAATTTTGAATCCAGAACCTAATTCTGTAAAGTCACGCATCGCTTGCAGACGTTTTTCTCCAACTTCTGTTAAAGTTTTGTCTGGTTGATACATTAAATACGCATATGCAATACGGTTGGAACGTCCCACTCTTCCTCGTAATTGATATAACTGTGACAATCCCATATGATCCGCATTTTCAATGAATAAAGTATTTACATTTGGAATATCTACCCCTGTTTCAATAATCGTCGTTGTTACTAAAACATCATATTCTCCCTCAATAAATTGATATAAAATATTTTCTAACGTCGTTTCACTCATTTGTCCATGAATGACTCCAACTCTTGCTTCAGGAACTAATTGACGTAATTCATCTGCTTTCTTCTCAATGGTTTCCACACGATTGTATAAATAGAAGACTTGTCCTCCACGAGCTAATTCCCGTTCAATTCCATCTTTAATTGTAATCCCTTGTTGCTCCATTACAAAAGTTTGGACAGGATAACGGTTTGAAGGTGGTGTTTCAATAACGGATAAATCACGTACTCCTAACATCGACATATGCAATGTTCTAGGAATTGGCGTTGCTGTTAGTGTTAAAACATCGACTTGGGATTTCAATTGTTTCAATCGTTCTTTATGTTTTACACCAAATCGTTGTTCTTCATCGACTACTAATAACCCTAAATCTAAGAAATTCACATCTTTTGATAAAACACGATGCGTTCCAATCACGACATCTACTTGACCTTTTTGTAATCCTTCAATTGTTTCTTGTTGCTCTTTCTTCGTTCTAAATCGACTTAATAATCCTATTTTGAATGGATAATCTACAAATCTTTGAACAAAATTTTCATAATGTTGTTCTGCTAAAATCGTTGTTGGTACTAATACTGCTGCTTGTTTTCCGTCCATTAAAGCTTTGAAAACTGCACGCATCGCTACTTCTGTTTTCCCATAACCAACGTCTCCAACAAGTAAACGATCCATTGGTTTATCTTTTTGCATATCTGCTTTGATTTCCTCAATACTTCTTAATTGATCTTGAGTTTCTGAATAAGGGAAAGCATCTTCAAATTCTTTTTGCTCTACGGTATCCTTGCTAAAGGCATATCCTTTTTCCGCATCACGTTTTGCATATAATTCAATTAATTCATCGGCAATATCTTCTATTTTAGTTTCAACTTTACGTTTCGTTTTAGCCCATTCGCTACTTCCTAATTTATTTAATTTAGGAACTTTTGCATCCGAAGAAACATATTTTTGAACCAATTTAATTTGATGAACAGGTACAAATAAATGCCCTCCATCTTGATAATGAATCGACATGTAATCTTGATGGACACCATTAATTTCTAGTGTTTCCATCCCTTGATACACACCCACCCCATGATTGACATGGACAACATAATCTCCAACTGCTAATTCTGTATAACTCTTCAATCTTTCCGCATTGGAAATTTTTTGAGTTCTTGGGGCACGTTTCGTTAATTTATTAAATAGTTCCTTTTCTGTAACGACTACAAATTTATCTTGTGGTAATTCAAATCCATGGCTAAAAGTTCCTACCATAATTTGAAGAATTCCTTCTTGTACTTCTTTTGTAATAGTTGCTGGAATATCAAAATCATGGAAAGTTTGTTCTACTTTTGCAGCTCTCGTTAACTGATCCACCACTACGATAACCGTAGCTTTTTGTTTCGCCCAACGATCTGCTTCTACTTTTACCATTGGCATTTGTGAGAAGAATTGTGTCATTGAACGTTCTTGAATATTATGAATGGCTTCAAACGTTAATCTTCCCAATCCTTTTTGGAATAATGAGAAATACGTTCTTGGTAGCGTGGAATCTTTTAATACTTTCTTTCCTTCAAAAATCATATCAATCGAACTAGCAATCATTCCTAATTCTAATTGATGAATTTTCCATAATCCTGCTTCTTCATGAAGTGAACGTTGTTTTTCTTGAATTCGAGCATAATCATCTACTAATAAATATCCTTTTTTAGACACATAATCTAAAATAGTCGTTTTATCTTTATACAATAGTTCGAGCCAATAAGAAATTTTAGGAGGAATCTCTCCTTCTTCTAATTGTGTCATCAGGTGATTCATTTGATTGGTTAATAATTGCGTACGTTCATCTGATTCACTACTCTTTATATCTTTTTCATAAGCTCTTTGAATCTTAGCCTTTGCCTCAAATACCACTTCATATTCAAATGGAATATCTGTTGCCGGTAAAAGAATAATATTTTCCACCATTTCGAGTGAGCGTTGCGTTTCTGCATCGAAAAACCGTAATGAATCTAATTCATCATCAAAAAAATCTAACCGAATCGGATGTTCTTGATCCAACGGATAAATATCAATAATCCCTCCACGAACCGAAAAATCTCCTGGAGTAGCTACCATTGCTTCTCTACGATACCCCATCCGTCCTAATTGAGACACTAATTCTTCTACTTCTAACCTTGTTTCTCCAACAACTAATTCAATCGTACTTTTCTTCCAAACTTCTAATGGAACTAGTGGCTTTTGAATTCCTGATAATGGAACTACTACAATTCCTTTCTCTCCAGTTGTTAAAAACTGTAATGTTCGAATTCGATTACTCACCACTTCAGGAGAATGAATCGAATATTCTGCCGCTAACGATTCTTCTACTGTAAATAAATATACTTCATCTTCATACCACTGTACTAATTCTTCATATAATTGAGTCGCTTGTAACATTGTTGGCGTTACAACAACTATTGGTCCCTTCCAATTTTCATATGCATTTGCTACAGCTAAATGTTTCGCTGCTCCAGTTAACCCTAACACTAACTGACTTTGCAGCTTAGGAAGGTTTTCTATCCATTCTTTAAAACTATGGATTTGTTTTTTACTAATTCCTAATGGTAACATATCTATTCCTTTCTCTTTATATACGCACTAAAAAGGTTGAAACTTTCGCTCCAGCCTTTTTTTTAATTTATTTAATTATAACGATTTATGGTTTGAATAAAATTATCACCTTTTATCCAATCTCTTAGCGCTTCTACGCTTTTATCCACAGAAGCTAAAATTTCTTCTTGTTCTTCCTTTTCAAAATTAGCTAATACGTGATTGACCACACTTCTACCTGGAGCAGGTCGTCCTACGCCAATTTTAATGCGATTAAATTGGTCACTTCCTAAACAGCTAATGATACTCTTAATTCCGTTGTGTCCTCCGGCACTACCTTTTTGACGTAACCTAATTTTTCCAACTGGAAGATCCATATCATCATATAGAACAACAATATCTTCAATTCCAATTTTAAAATAATTCATTAATGGACGAACCGCTTGACCGGATAAATTCATATACGTCAACGGCTTCATTAAAATGACTTTTTCTCCATCGATATGTGTTTGAGTAAAAGTTGCATCAAATAATGCTTGATTAAATTCTAAATTTTCTTGATAAGCAAATTCATCAACCGTAATAAATCCAATATTATGACGAGTTCCTTTATATTTTGCTCCTGGATTTCCTAATCCAATAATTAATTTCATACGTTCACACCCATTTCTATCTTGAGTCCTACTTAGTATATCACAAACTATTCAAAAATCGAAAATTTAATTTATTTTATAAGCTTTTGAAAACCCTTCACAAAACAAAACATGTTATACTATCCATGGTTATTCCATTTAGGAAATAGGAGGTAACAATATGAAAAAATTTATTAAACCTAGCAATAAAGTAATTTTAATTGGAGATGGCGCAGTAGGTTCAAGCTACGCCTATGCACTTGTCCTTCAAGGAATTGCAGAAGAACTTGGAATTATTGATATTGCACGAGAAAAAACAGAAGGAGATGCCTTAGACTTATCACACGCTCTAGCATTTAACTCCCCTAAAAAAATCTATGCAGCCAGTTATGAAGACTGCCATGACGCAGATGTCATTTGTATTACTGCTGGTGCAGCTCAAAAGCCAGGAGAAACTCGAATTGACTTAGTACATAAAAACTTAAAAATCCTAAAAGGGATTATTGATCCAATTATGGCAAGTGGATTTGATGGAATCTTCTTAGTTGCATCAAACCCTGTCGATATTTTAACATACGCAACTTGGAAATTCTCTGGATTACCAAAACATCGTGTTATCGGATCTGGAACTGCATTAGATAGTGCTCGCTTCCGTCAAGCAATTGCGGAATTAATCGGTGTCGATGCTCGAAACGTTCATGGATATATCCTAGGAGAACACGGAGATACAGAATTCCCTGTTTGGTCTCATGCCAATGTCGGCGGTCTTCAAATTTACGAATGGGTCCGTCAAAATCCAGACACAGATGAAGAAAAATTAGTCGAAATATTCTTCCAAGTAAGAGATGCTGCTTATGAAATCATTGCGAAAAAGGGAGCTACTTACTATGGTATCGGAGCAGCCCTAGCAAGAATTACAAAAGCCATTTTAAATAACGAAAGTGCTATCTTTCCATTATCTGTCTATCTCGAAGGACATTATGGACAAGACGATGTATATATCGGAGCTCCAGCGATTATTGGTCGAGATGGCATTCGTCAAATTATCGAAATTCCTCTAGCAGATGCCGAACAAGAAAAAATGGACTTATCTGCTTCAACATTAAAACAAGTCCTTCATGACGCATTTGAACGTTTAGAAAACGAATAATTATATACACTAAAAAGCACAAAATCTATGGCGAGCTCCAGCGATTTTGTGCTTTTATTTTTTTCGTAAAAATTCCTCATTCTCTATCATCCAATTTTTAAGTCCATAAATATGTGGCAATAAGCTCTTCCCTAAAGGAGTTAATCCATAATACGTCTTTTGTCCTGTAGAGGATTCTCCTTTTTTGTAAACAATATGAATTTCTATCAAGTCATTTAACGTTTGCGATAACATCTTTCTTGAAATTATTCCAATTTCACGCTCTAATTGTGCAAAATACATTTCCTCTTCAGCTAATATTAATACAATAAATATGCTCCATTTCCCAAGTAATGGCAAAGCTAACTCTCGTAAACATCTTTCTTTTTCCATAGGCACCTCAAAGTAACTTCTTTTCTAAAAAACTCATTCTGAGTATTATTATACCCATAACTAGATATGATTGCTATAAAGGAGTGTTTTGATGTTTTTTAAAACTTTTGAATTTGAATTTGAAACAAGACGATTAATGTGGTATTGCCCCTATGGTGGAAGTGATTTTGCCGAAGTTCAATCTACTACAGAAAAAATTACAGAAAAAAATTATGAATCTTGGTATATCGAATGGTATAAACTCGGCAACAGATTAGTAACAAAAAAATTCAACAGTTCTATTTCTAAAGGAAAAGCTTATTTGAGAGCTAGTCGATATTTTCAAGCAGCTGAATTTTTCTTATCGTCTAAAGACAGCAGAAAACTAGATTGCTATCAACTATCCGTCAATTATTTTTATAAAGGACTTGATTTATTATCGATTCCTTATGAACTAAAGGAAGTAACCTTTGAAGATTATTCATTAAGAACATTATTTTTTAAAACAAATCAAACACCTAAAGGAACATTATTCATTTGTGGTGGATTCGATGCCTTATTAGAAGAACTTTATTTTACGAATGTAAAAGCATCTTTAGAGGAAGGTTATCATGTCATTTTATTTGAAGGCCCCGGACAATCTCGGGCGATTCGAACGTATCAAAAAAACTTTACCCCACGCTGGGATTTAGTTGTTGAAGCAATCCTTCAGTCTTACCAAGAAGAAATTGTCTTACCAAAAATTGGAATTGGACTATCATTAGGTGGATTATTAATCATAAGAGCTTCCGCATTAAATGGGCATTTATTCGATAAAGTTGTTTTATATAATTATTTTCCAAATATGTTAGATTCCTTTAAAACGAATATCCCGAAAATACTTCATCCATATTTAAACAGTCAATTCCCACCTTTTTTAGAAAAAATGATTGAGGTATATATTTCTCATGTCCCATTTTTAAATTGGCAAATTAAACATGCAAAATGGGTTTTCGGATGTGATTCACTCAACCAACTCATCATTCGATGTCGAGATTTTTCAGAACTTCCTGTAAAAAATCCAGTTCTTATCTGCGTTGCAAAAAATGATAACTATTACCCTTTTGAATTAGCAACACAATATTTTGAACAATTAGACGTTTCCAACAAAAAAATGAAAATTTTTGACAAAAATCAGGACTACAGCGATCTTCATTGTCAAAATGGCGCTGCATTTGATACGAATGATGTAATTTTTGATTGGCTTTTGGAAGGTTGATGTATCTAAAGCTCTTCTTTATGTTACAATAGAGTAATAAAATATTAGGGGAGTTAATCAGATGATTAAAATAATTGCCATCGATATGGATGGAACACTGTTAAATTCTAAAAAACAATTACTGGAAGAAACAAAACAATATTTCAAAGAATTTCATCATAAAGATACAGAAACACTATTAGTTCTATGTACAGGTAGACCTGAAACAGGAATTCGACCTTACTTAAAAGACTTAGGATATCTTGAAGAAAACCATTATATCATTAGCCAGAACGGCGCTAATATTTACGAAAGCCAAACAGGAAATCACATCATGGATGCATTTGTAGATTCAGCTGCTATTCAAAAATGGATTCAACTTGGAAAAGAACACGACATTAGTGTGATGGGAGGAGGAGTTGACTATTACTACTCCTTTGACCAAGAACCAACAGAATGGATGGAATATGATGTAAAAATCATCAACGGAGAAATCAAACGTATTACAATAGAAGAATCTCTTACAACAGATTTTTATAAAATTTTACTACTTGGAGACGAAGAACAATTAAACGACTTTGAAACAATGATTCCAGATTCATGGAGAGAAGAATTCTATGTAGTTCGTAGCCAAAAATATTTAATTGAGGTACTAAAAAAAGGCGTCAATAAAGCATACGGACTAGAAAAATTAGCACAAAGACTCAATATCAATCGAAACGAAATTGCTGCTATCGGAGATGCCGCAAATGATATCGAAATGCTTCAATACGCAGGATTAGCAATCGCAATGGGAAATGCTACAGAAGAAGTAAAAACTCTAAGTGATAGGGTAACAGACACGAACGAAAATAATGGTGTCATTAAGGCTATCGAACAAGTGATTAATGAGAAATTGTAGTATGAGTTTTTATCACAGGAAATACCTTCATACTACAATCATTAGAAGTCTCGTTTTCAACGTCCCATTGTCATTCCCAAGAAAAGAAAAAAAGACTTCCCATTGTAGTATGAGCACTAGAAGCCAATCGGCTTCTAGCGCAGGAAAATTTGAGACCCAGGCTCAAATTTTAGCCATGAGACCGCAGGTCTGCTGGCGTCCTAATACTACAATAAAGTGAAGTCTTTTTTCCTATTCCCCATCAACCGTGAAAATCGAAGCAAACTCATCCGTTTCTTCTGGTTCACTGTCTTGCGACTTAGGCTCTAAGAAATAACATTCCTCAACAATCACCTCGGTCACATAAACATCCTGCCCTTCACGATTCTTATAACGTCTCGAATGAATACGACCCTCAATTCCTAGACGATCGCCCTTCTTCACAAAGCGTTGAATACGCTCTGCTAACTTACCAAAAGCAATCACCTGAATAAAATCCGTCTGCTTATCCCCATCATTCTGCCTATAAATACTCTGTACCGCCAAAGTATTCCGACAAATAGAATTCCCCTTCTCAGATTGATGAACAGCGACGTCCTTAATCAGACGACCAATTAATGAAACATGATTCATTTTTCCGTACCTCCATTGAATGATTAAAGAACAAATTGTCCTTCACTCTATAAGTACGAAAAAAATCTCAAAAAATATTTTTTTACGAAATATTTTTTCTTAAATTTTCAGCAAATTCAGATATTTTTCTCAAGCGGTGGTTTACTCCCGATTTTGAAATCGAACCAGATGGAATAATCTCCCCTAATTCCTTCAAGCTAATATCCGGATTTTCTTTTCTCACTTGTGCCAATTCAAATAATTTAGCCGGCATTGCTTCAAGCCCAACTGTCTCTTCAATTAATAAAATATCTTCCATTTGACGGGAAGCAGCAGTAACTACTTTATTAATATTAGCATTTTCACAGTTCACTAAACGATTCACCGAATTTCTCATATCTCGTACAATTCGAATATCCTCGAATTTCATCATCGCATTCGCTGCACCAATAAGTGCAAGAAAATCTGCAATTTTTTCTGCTTCTTTTAAATAAGTAATAAATCCATTTCTTCTCTCAATCATCCTTGCATTGAGCCCAAAAGCATTCATCATGTCACAAATATCTTCATTATGTTCTTCATAGTTTGAATAAATTTCTAAATGATAGCGACTTGTTTCAGGATTATTAACGGAGCCACCTGCGAGGAATGCCCCTCTTAAATAAGAACGCATCTTTTCTTCATTATCACGAATCTCTAATGGAATATGTGTAATTAATTCAAAACCTTCCATAATACCTAAATCACTTAAAATTTCTTTAGTCCCTTGTTTTAAACGTACAATATACACATTATTTTTCTTCAATTTCATTTTACGGCGAACTAATAATTCACTTTCAATTTGATAATGTTGTTTTAATAATACGAAAATACGTCTTGCAATTGCTGCGTTTTCCGTTTGGATATTTAATACAAACTGACGATTAAATAAACTCAAAGAACCATTCATACGAATCAGCGCCGCTAATTCAGCTTTAGCATGTTCGATATGAACCTCTAATTGCGTTAATTCTTTTTTCGTTTCAGATGCAAATGACATAATACCCTCCTCTCTCTATACAATAGGAGTGGGAAAGAACATTTGCTCTTCCCCACTTCTTTTCATTAATCATGTTTAACACTTCGTAATAAAGTAAATAATTCATCAATGACTTTTTGTCCGTCATGATAGACACCATTTTCTCTTAATTTAAGAAAATCTGTCGAAATTACTCGACATCCTTGGTCACGTAATCCTTGGAAATCATATTTTACTTGATATAAATATTCTTCATGTTTTTGTTGATTTAAATATTCATCTGGAACAGATTCCGTATTGACTAATACTGTATCAATAAAACGTTCTTCTAAATGCTCATGTAATACACGAACATGATCACTATCTGTAAAATGTTCTGTTTCCCCAAGTTGCGTCATAATATTACAAATATACACCACTTCTGCCTGTGTTTCGCAAACTGCTTGTCCAATATCTTCAATCATTAAGTTTGGCAAAATACTTGTATACAAACTTCCTGGTCCAATTACTACCATATCGGCTTCCATAATAGCTTCTACAACATCTCGAGAAGCAATTGGTTTACGATTTTCATCGTAAGTATGAACACTGACATGTTTAATTTTTTTACGATGCTTAGCTAATTGGGACTCTCCATCAACAATCGTTCCATCTTCAAACTCTGCTCTTAATAATAATGGTTCTTCTGCAGCAGGATAAACATGACCTTCAATACTCATCATTCTAGATAGCAAACGAATCGCATCAAAAATATTATTCCCATGCATTTCTGTTAAAGCAGCAATAATTAAATTCCCAATCGCATGACCTGCAAAAAATTGATCATCTGACTTGAAGCGATATTGGAAAATATCTTTTTGCAAAGAACTCATTGGAGATAACGCACATAAGCAGTTTCGAATATCTCCTGGAGGCACAACATTAATATAGTCACGAATAACGCCTGAACTTCCTCCATCATCAGCAACCGTTACAATTGCTGTCACTTCAGCATCTTGTTTTCTTAAATTTCTTAATAATACAGGTAATCCTGTTCCACCACCAATAACGGTAATTTTAGGACCTTTCTTTCGCTTCTTTTCTTGAGGCTCTACTTCAAAAATCACGAACGACCATTCCCTTCTTTACGTTTATCTTTGTCTCGGTGAGAAATCGTTACATGATAAGAGTCAGACATTAATTCTCTTCCTGTACGTTCTGTTAATGCAACGGAACGATGTTGTCCACCCGTACATCCAATCGCAATCGTTACACTAGATTTTCCTTCTTTTTTATAACCAGGAATCACAAAGTCTAATAATTCCATAAATTTATGGTAGAAAGTTTTTGTCTCTGGTTGACTCATGACATAATCATAAACGGCAGAATCTTGTCCTGTTAACGGACGTAATTCATCAATATAATGCGGATTTGGCAAGAATCGAACATCCATTACGATATCTGCATCAATTGGAATCCCATATTTAAATCCAAATGACACCACTTGAATTGTAAAAATATCAGTATCACCATTTGAGAAAGTATGCATAATTTCCTCACGTAATTTCCTTGGAGAAAGAGTTGTTGTGTCAATTACTTTTTGAGCACGAACTTTAATATCTTGTAATAGTCGACGTTCCGCAACAATACCATCATATACACGTCCATCACCAGCTAAAGGGTGAGTACGACGAGTTTCTTTATAACGAGAAACTAATGCATCATCACTTGCTTCTAAAAATAAAATTTTCGTAGTAATAAATGATGTATTATCTAAACCACTAATCGATGTCATAATTTCATCAAAAAACGCTCTTGAACGTAAGTCAATAACTAATGCGATTTTTGTAATTTTTCCAGATTCTTTTACTAATTCCCAAAACTTTGGTAATAAACTTGGTGGCATATTGTCAACGCAAAAATAGCCCATATCCTCGAAGCTTTGCATTGCGACCGTTTTTCCGGCACCACTCATTCCTGTAATGACCACTAATTCTAATTGATCTACCATGTGTCATTCACCTCTCCTATTTCATTCTCTCTATCATAACATATCCGGGCGTTCCATGGGAAATTTTAAGTCATTTTCTTCCCTTTTAAACCCTCGTATCTAATTTATTTTGTTGTAATAAAATTTTTAATGTTGTTCCTTCTCCTACAACCGATTCTACCGATAATTCTAATCCTAAATTTTTCGCAATTTCATTGGATAAATATAAGCCTAATCCTGAAGAATGGTAATTCATTCTTCCATTAAACCCACTAAATCCTCTTTCAAAAATACGTTGTTGGTCAGATGCCGCAATTCCTATTCCTGTATCTTGAATACATAAATAAGAACCGTCTAAATAAATAGAAATTTGTCCCTCTTTGTCCGTATACTTAATCGAATTTAATAAAATTTGTTCTAAAATAACACTAAACCATTTTGCATCTGTCACAATGACTTGATCAATAGCTTCATAAGATAATCGAAGATTTTTATAAATAAAGAACGTTGCAAACTTCTTCAAAATTTGACGAATCATACTGTCTAAAGAATGTTCTCTCAATACTAAATCTTGATGAAAGGTTTCCATTCTAACATAATGCAAAACAAAGTCTGTATATGTCGTAATTTTAATGAGTTCTTGTTCTAACGGACTCTTTTCCGGAAGCGTGGGTAAAGCTTGAATTAATAATTGACTCGAAGCAATACTAGTCTTAATTTGATGAATCCACATCGTATAGTAGTCTAATTGCTCTTTATAAGCTTCCCTTTGTTGAAATTCAGCTTGTGCTAGTTGAGTAGTATAAGCCTCTAAATTTTCTAATAGAAATTGTTCAGACGTCGTCCACACTTTTTCGCTTTGAAGCAATTCTTTCCAATTTGGATTTTCCTTTATTTTTTTATACTGCAAAAAATCCTTTGCACACCATGAAGTTAAAAATATACCTGAAAAAATTATTACTAGTACTATTAAATACAACATCCATTCCAGTGCATTAAAAGCAAACCCAAAGATTAGCCATAAGCATAGAATAAAAGCAATATACCATAGAAATTTTTTATGAGTAAATAGCCACTGTTGAATAAACTGTCTCTTTTCTTTACTCATTGGAATCCACCAACCCATAACCAATTCCTTTTTTAGTGGTAATAAAATTCACTAACCCGCATTCTTCTAATTTTTTGCGAAGACGAGCAACATTAACGGTTAACGTATTATCATCAATAAAGAAATCACTATTCCATAATTCTTTCATCAATTCATCTCGACTTACAAAGCTTCCGACTCTTTCAAATAAAACACGTAAAATTTGAAATTCATTTTTTGTCAAATCAATCACTTGTTGCTTATAAGTAAATTGAGTCGTTTTCAAATGTAACGTCGCACCCTTATATTCAATCCAATCTTGAGTTCCAACAAATTCATACGCACGACGGAAAAGTCCTTGGATTTTAGCTACTAGTATCGGCATTTCAAAAGGTTTCGTAATATAGTCATCTGCCCCCATATTGATTGACATAACAATATCCAGCGGTTGTTGGTGAGAAGATAAAAATAAAATTGGCACATTCGAAATTTTACGAATTTCCTGACACCAATAATAACCATTAAAAAAAGGAAGAGTAATATCTAATATCACTAACTGTGGATTCACTCTTACAAAATCATCCATTACTTTATTAAAATCTGTTACACATGCTACTTGATAATTCCATTTGCTTAATTCCTGAGCTACAGCATCACGAATAATCGGTTCATCTTCCACAATCATCACCGTATGCATCCATTTCACCTCAATTTCTAATCATTCCTATACACCTTGATTGTATCACGGAATAAATAAGAAAAAAACACCTTCCTTTAGTAGCTTAGCTACAAAGAAAAATGTTTTTCTCACTTGTTAAAAAATTATTTGATAATCGTCTTGAAGTTTTGGTTTGTTGTTGCTTCTAATACAGGATGTTTTTTCATATAATCCGCAATTAATTCTGTCATATCAATTTGAACTTCACGTACAATTTTTTCTGGTTTAAACATGGCATAATTTCCACCACCTACTGCACGATATTGGTTCGTTACAACTTCCAATTCATCCGTATCTTGAACAGGAGCTCCATGATAATCTAATCTTGTCACTCGTTCTCCAAATGGTTTTGTAAAATCAAGTGTATACTCAATACCTTCATACATATCATAATTGTAATATTGTGGTTTTGGTTCAATATATTTTGGATTAAATTGAACTTCTCCGTCTTTTACAATAAAGTAAGTCGCTACTCTTTCTAACGCTAAACGTAAATCTTCTCCAGAAATTTTTAGCACCGCTAAAGTATTTGGGTAAATGTAGTTTGTAATCACATCACGCATTGCAATTTTAGAACCGAATCCTCGTCCTTCATTATTGAATAAAGCAGTTCCCGAAATATCTGCCCCCGTTGCTTCCATTTGAACTTTATTAATAAATTCAATATACGGATGTTCCACTAATCTTGCTTGTTGAGGATCTGTAATTGTCATATCTCCAATAACAGTTCCTACTGGTGTATCTAACCAATTTTCTACATCAGCTTGTAATTCTTCAAACATTTCTAACACTTTAGGATCTGCTTTAACTCCTGCTGTTTCATGTAATTTCGCTTGACTTTTAACAACCATATAACGGTCGCCTTCTTTTTCAACTTGTAAGCTAATTTCACCGACATAAGCTCCACGATATCCTGGTTGAATCACAGGAACTCCATTTACTTTTGTTGCAATCACACGGTGTTGGTGTCCTGTTACAAGAGCATCAATTCCAGGTACTTTAGTCGCAATCGCATACCCTTCATTTTCTCCTGTTAATAATTCTGTAGGTTCACCCGTTTCTAAATCTGACTCAAATCCCCCATGATAGGTTACCACTACGATATCTGCTTTTTCACGCATTTCAGGTACATATTTTTGTGCAGTTTCTAAAGCACTAATAAAGGTTAAGTCTTTAACCGTTGCAGGTTGTTCCCATTTAGGAATATATGGAGTTGTCAATCCTAAGACTGCAATTTTAACGCCTTCTTTTTCGATAATACGATACGGTTCTCCAAATACTTGTTCACCAGTTTTAGAAAGAATATTCGCACAAATAATCGGATGATTGTAGGATTCAATGGCTTCACGTAAATAGTCTAATCCATAGTTGAATTCATGATTTCCTAAAATTCCTAAATCATATTCTAAATAGTTTAAAACTTTTGTTAAGTCATGGGCAATATGATGACCTTGTTTACGAACATAATAACTTAATGGAGAACCTTGAATAAAGTCACCATTTTCAATTTGAATAACTGGTCCTTTTGCTTCTTTTTTGATTTTTTTAATAATAGTTGCAGCTTTAGCTGTACTAAATCCTAAATCTAAATTTCTTTCAGCATAGTTTGTAGGTAATACATACCCATGCATATCACTTGTTTCAATAATTTTGATTTCCATT
>NZ_CAUPZT010000023.1:0-24743 GCF_963515615.1 uncultured Granulicatella sp.
TAATAAAGAACCCACTAAAATGACAATAGCAAAACTAGCTGCTATTCTTTTAGGAATGGATTGTTGAAATAAAAAACGAATCATTTAATTCCTCCATTAATCATAAAAATCTATTCTTGAAAATTATAATGCTTTTCCAAAAAAAAATCGATAAAATAAATGAAATCTTATCTAAATGTTTAGTATAATACTAACGTAAACTTTTTAAAGGAGACTCTTATGAATATTACGATTATTAGTGTTGGGAAATTAAAAGAAAAATATTTAAAACAAGGAATTGACGAATATGCTAAGCGATTAGGAAGTTATTGTAAACTTCAACTTATTGAAGTACCAGATGAAAAAGCTCCAGAAAATCTAAGTGAGAAAGAAATGGAACAAGTTAAAGATAAAGAAGGAGAAAAAATTCTAGCAAAAATAAAAGATTCTGATACCGTTATTGCGATGGCGATTGAAGGAGATTTAATCAGTTCAGAACAATTAGCTGAAAAAATTGAAAATTATGGAATTAATGGACAAAGTTCTATTGCATTCATTATTGGGGGTTCATTAGGATTAAGTGATACTGTCAAAAAACGTGCGAATGCTAAAATTTCATTTGGAAGAATTACTCTTCCTCATCAATTAATGCGATTAGTGTTAGTCGAACAAATTTATCGTTCTTTCCGAATTACAGCAGGACATGCGTATCATAAATAAGTTTTCATAAATTATAATAAAATCTATAAATATATTTCACAAATTCTTCATATTCTTCCACTATACTTTAGTCATTCCCAAATAAGAATATTTATCCTCCCAAAATAAATATTTCTAATCCTTTTTTCCACCGATGAGAAATCGGTGGTTTTTTATTTATAACAACTTGTGAATTAATTAACAAAAATAAAAAAGCTATGGAAAACATTTCCACAGCCTTACTTATTCAAAATTTATCTACATCAGTGAAAAACTTAAAATTATTGAGCAACAATATTCACAGTCATTGTCGCTTGAACATCATGATGTAATTTAACAGGTACTCTAGCAAAACCTAATGCACGAATTGGTGCAGCTAATTCAAATTTACGACGATCTAATGAAACATTAAATGTTTTATTGAATTCTTCTGCAATTTGCTTTGCTGGAATTGCTCCAAATAAACGTCCATCTTCTCCTGCTTTTGCTTTAATCGTTACCACTGTTTCTTCTTTTTCTAAGAATTCTTTTAATTCTTTTGCTTGTGCTAATAATTCAGCATTATGTTTTTCTTCTGCTTTCTTTTGACCAGCTAAAGTTGATAAGCTTGCATTTGTTGCTTCTTTTGCTAAACCATTTTTAATAAGGAAATTTTGTGCATAACCATCTGCTACATTTTTTACATCTCCTTTTTTTCCTTTACCTTTAACGTCTTGTAGAAAAATCACTTTCATTTTTCTAACCTCCTATAAATCTATTTCATTTCCTAATTCAGAAATAACTTCTTTTAATTGAATAACGGCTTCCTCGATTGTTATATCAGTTAATTGAGTGGCAGCATTTGAAAAATGTCCTCCACCACCCATTTTTTCCATTACTCGTTGTACATTTTTATTTCCTAAGCTTCTACCGCTAATACCTATTCTTCCATCTTCACGTTTTGTAACAACAAATGAAGCATCAATATTTTCCATTGAAAGCATCATATCTGCTGTCTGTGCAGCAACAACTGTAGGATAAGTATGGTTTTCTTCTCCTTGTACAATACCAATATTATTATCTAATAAAATTAATGAATTTAATAAATGACTTCTTAATAAATAAGTTTCAACATTTTCTTTCAATAATCTTTGAATTAATATAGTATCTGCTCCAACTGATTTTAAATAACTTGCTGCATCAAATGTTCTAGAACCCGTTCTTAATGTAAAGTTTCTTGTATCTACAATAATACCACCTAACATTGCTGTTGCTTCTATCGGTTGAATACTTTCTGCATAGTTATTCTGATATTCAAATAATTCGGTAATTAATTCTCCTGTAGAAGAAGCATATGGTTCAATATAAACTAATACAGGATTTTTTGGGAAATCTTGACTTCTTCTATGATGGTCAATCACTACAATCTTATTTGCTTGTTCTAAAACTTCTGGTGCAGCAGCAATAACCGGACGACTAACATCTACTAATATCACTAATGTATTTGGAGTTAATTTTTCTAATGCTTCTTCTGGAGTAATAATGTCCTCTCGTAAATCTTTTTGTTCACGAATGACATCCATTAGTTTATGAATATCATGAGAAAACTGGTTTTCATTTGTTACAATCCAAGCTTTTTTCTGATTCATTTTAGCAATTCTTCTAATTCCTAAACATCCACCAATAGCATCCATATCCGGAAATTGATGTCCCATTACAATGATTTCAGTTGCTTCTTCCATTAAGTCTTTCAATGCTTGAGAAACCATTCTTGCTCTCACTCTTGTACGTTTCTCCATTGGATTTGATTTTCCACCATAGAAACGTGCATCCTCATTTTGAGAACGAACAACGACTTGGTCTCCACCACGTCCTAGAGCTAAATCTAAATTTGCTTGTGCATAAGACGCAATTTCTTGATATTGCGTTTCATTTTCTTTATCTGAATAAGAAAAACCCATACTAACTGTTAATGGATAATTTTGTTTAGCAGTTGTTTCTCGAATTTTATCCATAATATCAAATTTTTCTTTTTCTAAAGTTTCTAATGACTTACGATTTAAAAATGCAATAAATCGATCGTCATCTACTCTTTTCATAAAGATATTATGGTGAATTGCCCAACTCGATAATTGATTCGTTACAAAATTATTTAAATTCGATTTTCTTCTATCATTTAATGACTGGGAAACTTCTGAGAAATTATCTAAAAATATTTGTCCAATTACAATCTGTTCATCATGATATTTTTCTTCAATACTTGCATATTCAGTAATATCCGTTAAATAAATCATTCGAATATCTGGATGTACGATCACTTGATATTTTTTATTTTCGTGAGAAAAAATATCCTTTTCTTTGTGTTGTTGAATTTGTCTTTTCACTTGATAAAATAATCGTTCATTTAATTGTTTTAATGGCACTCCAATAACGTTTTGTTTTTGAAGTTTTTTCTGTAAATATGGATTTACCCATCTAATATTTTCTTTTTCATCATATAAAATCATACCAACTGGCATTTTTAAATAAGCATCCTGCTCACCTTTACGAATTTGATATGCTAAATCAGTTGCATAATCATTTATTCGTTTTGAAATAATATGAATTGAAAAATAGGTTAAAATGGCAAACAAACATAACCAGATAAGTACTATAAGTCCTAACCAAGGATGAATCATAAAACTCATCATACACATAATACTTAAAAGAATTATAAATGAACCACCATAATATTTTGCAGATGGAATTCTTAGATAAGATGGAAGTTTTTCATACCATTCTTTAAAATGATTTAACATATGTTTATCACCATCTTTCTATAACTATTTTAACATATTTCAAAGCAAAGGAATACCCTTGAAGCTTTATCATAATGTTTCACGTGAAACATTTATTCTAACATTAAATCACTCTTCTAATGTTTCACGTGAAACATTTGATAGAAAAAAGGACTGGAAAACCAGTCCTTTGTCTTAATTAGTCTACTGTTGTAAATGGTAATAATCCCATAATACGAGCACGTTTGATTGCAACAGTTAAAAGACGTTGATATTTAGCACAAGTACCTGTTACACGACGTGGTAAGATTTTACCTTTTTCAGAAATGTAGCGTTTTAATAATTCTACATCTTTGTAATCGATATATTTAATGTGGTTTGCTGTAAAGTAGCAAACTTTTTTACGACGACGAGCGCCGCCACCTCTACGTTGTTGAGCCATTACGGTATCCTCCTTTTGATTAGAATGGTAAATCATCGTCAGAAATATTAATTGCTTCTCCATTTGCTAAGAATGGATCTGCTGGAACATTTCCAAATGATGATGTAGGAGCACTTGGTGTGTTAAAACCACCTTGTGATTGATACTGATTTTGTTGTGAATAACCATTATATGAATCATTTCCTGGACGTTGTTCAGTAACATTTTTTGACTCTAAGAATGAGAAATTATCAACGACTACTTCAGTCACATAGACTTTTTGTCCTTGTTGATTTTCATAGCTTCTAGTTTCAATATGTCCTTCAACACCAATTAAAGAACCTTTGCGAGTAAACTTCGCTAAATTTTCTGCTGATTTTCTCCAAACTCTACAGTTAATAAAATCAGTTTCTCGAATCCCTTGTTGATTTGTATAACGGCGGTCACAAGCAATTGAAAAAGTTCCAACTGCTACTCCATTTGGAGTATATTTTAAGTCTACTGGTCGAGTTAAACGACCCACTAACACAACATTATTGATCATAGTATCTGCTCCTTTCAAGATTTGTTTTACTTAATATTAAGCAAATGCTTCTACTTTAACAATCATATGACGTAAGATGTCATTGCTGATTTTAGCTAAACGGTCGAATTCGTCAATTGCTTTTGCATCTTCAGCAGTGATGTTCACTAAATGATAGATACCTTCGTGGAAATCTTTAATTTCGTATGCAAAACGACGTTTCGCCCAGTCTTTAGATTCAACAACAACAGCGCCATTGTCTGTTAATACAGCATCAAATCTTGCAACCAATTCAGCTTTAGCAGCTTCATCGATGTTTGGACGGATGATGTATAAAATCTCGTATTTTGATGTTTGACTCATTGACTGTCACCTCCTTATGGTCTTTTGGCTTATTCTTTTGAATAAGCAAGGAGAGTATTAAAACTAATACTCACGTTCCATTATTATAGCAGAGAAATTGCATTCTGACAACGATTTTGCACTATTTTTTATATAAACTTATTTCCAAAATTCACGAACAATTTCATCAATTAGTTTTAATTTATCCCATTGTGCTTCAATGGTTAAAATATTTCCTTCTTCTGTTGAAGAAAATCCACATTGAGGACTTAGACATAATTGTTCAAGAGGAACATATTGACTTGCTTCATTAATACGAGCAATCACTTCATCTTTATCTTCTAAGTCACCAAATTTAGAAGTAATTAACCCAAGTACCACTTTTTGGTCTTTAATATAACGTAGTGGAGTAAAGTCTCCAGCACGGTCACTATCATATTCTAAGAAGAATCCATCTACACGGCAATGACCGAATAAAGTCTTAGCAACTGGTTCATAACCACCACTAGAAAACCATGTTGAACGGAAGTTTCCACGGCAAATATGCATATTTACTACTAAATCTTCTGGTTTCCATTCAATTACACGGTTTAACACGTCTACATAATCACGAGCAATTTGTTCTAAATCAAATCCACGTGCTTCATAGGCTTCACGCTTATCTAAAGCACAAAATTCTCCCCAACTTGTATCATCTAATTGAATATTACGGCATCCTAAGTCATAGAAGCATTGTAGAGCTTTACGATAGGCTACCACAACATCATCATAAAATAATGCTTCATTATCTTTGTAACGATCAATTGGGATATAATTTTTCTCACGTACTTGTGTAATTAAATGCAACATACTTGGTGAAGGAATTGTTAATTTAACTGGTGTATCACCTGCATGTTCTTTTAAGAATTTGAAATGTTTTACGAATGGATGATTTTCAGAAAAATCAATTTTGCCAGCAATACGTAAAGTTTTTGGTTTTGCATCTTTATCTTTAAATTGAACAGAGAAATGTTCTACTTCTACTAGTTCCACTCCATCTAAGTGTTCTAAAAAGTCTAAGTGCCAGAAAGCACGACGAAATTCTCCATCTGTAATGGATTGAAGTCCAAGTTCTTTCTCTTTTTCAACTAAGGCAATGATTTCTTCGTTTTCTACACGTTCTAGTTCTTCAGCAGTAATTTCTCCAGCACTAAATTTTGCACGAGCTTCTTTTAATCTTTCTGGACGTAAGAAACTTCCTACGTGATCTAAGCGGAAAGGCGCTTTTTGACAACAATTACAATTTTCATGATTTGACATATTTATTCCTCTTTTCTTTTATTCAGCTTCTGGTAAATAAGCAATTGCACGCACAGGTGAACCTGGTGTACGTTTCCAGTTTGGATAAGATACTGAAATGACCGCACCTACTGCAGGAAGTTGATCAAGATTTGCTAATACTTCTACTTGATAAATGTTTTGACTTAGTAAATAATACTCATTTGTTAACCCATGTGCTGCTGCATGAACTCCAGAATCTGTATCTAATGTTTCATGTCCTACTGCTTTTACATGACGTTCATGAATTAAAAATTCTAGTGCTTCTTTACTCCAACCTGGTGTTTGTTGAACACCATTTTCATCAAGATTACGAATAGCATTTTGACTTGGCCAACGATATGACCAATCACTACGAAAGGCAACAAATGCACCTGGTTCAATCTTACCATATTCTTTTTCAAATCTAAGTACATCTTCTTTTAATAATTCGTAGTTTGGATTTTCAGCTACTTCTTTTGAACGATCAATCACGTATAATGGTAACAATAAATCTTTTAACTCTAATTCATCAAGGAATCGTCCTCCTTCCACAAAATGGCAAGGTGGATCAATATGTGTTCCGTATTGGGTAACTACTGATAATTGTTGTACATGAAACCCATCTTTTAATGTAAATAAATCTTTTTGTTCTAATGCTGGTAAAGCAGGAAAATGAGGACTATTGGCATCAATTTGATGGCTTAAATTCACCCATTTTGCTTGTTTTAATGTTTTAAATGCTTGTGTCAGTTGTTGTTGAAATGTTGTCATAATAACACTTCCTTTCAAAAAAATGGAAGGCTATGGATTAAAATGAATCTCCCCATAGCCCTTTGTTTGCTTTATAATACTAGGTTTATTTTCCCCAAACTTCTTGTGCAATTTCACTAATTAATGCAATTTTCTTCCATTGATCCTCTTCTTTAATTACATTTCCTTCTTCTGTTGAAGCAAATCCACATTGTGTACTTAAATATAGATTTTCTAATGGTACATATTGACTAGCTTCTTTAATACGAGCAATAATTTCATCTTTATTTTCTAAATCAGCAAATTTTGATGTTAATAGTCCAAGAACTACTTTTTTCTCTGTTCCAACTTTTGCTAATGGTTTAAAGTCCCCTGCGCGATCTGTATCAAATTCTAAATAATAAGCATTTACATTTTCGCCACCTAATAATTCATCTTCTACTTTATTGTATCCTCCTTGAGAAATCCAAGTAGAATGGAAATTACCACGACAAACGTGAGTATTAATGACTAAATCTTTAGGTGCATTTGCAATGACACCATTATTCAAACGTAACGCACGAGCAGCAAATTCTCTTCGTACTTCTTCTAATGGACGATTTTCACGGAAACGTTTTGCAAATCCATCGTCTACTAAAGCTCCCCATGTACAGTCGTCTAATTGTAATGTTCTTAATCCTGCATCATATAAATCTTGAATCACTTCAGAATAAGCTTTAATAATAGCTTCGAATAATTCATCTGTTGTTGAATAAACAGCTTCCCAAGCAGCAACATGCTCTGGTGTACGAATTAATTCAAAATAAAATTGTGAAGGAGAAGGAATAGTAAATTTAACAATCACATCTTCTTCTTTTACTAAATCTCTTAAAAACTCAAAATGTTTAACAAATGGGTGATTTTTCCCATTAATCAGTGCTTTAAGTACTGCGGTATCAGCTTTTGTTTCAATTCCATGAAATAAATAGCCACGTTCACCTACTACATGTTCTACGCCGTTAAAACCCCAAAAGAAGTCTAAATGCCAGTAAGCACGACGGAATTCTCCATCTGTTACCCCTTGTAAACCAGCAGCAATTTGTTTTTTTACGATTTCTTGAATATTTTTATCTTCTACTGCTGTTAATTCTTCACGTGTAATTTCACCGTTTGCAAATTTTTCTCTTGCTTCTACTAATTCTTTTGGACGTAAGAAACTTCCTACGTGATCTACTCTAAATGGTGCTTGTTGTTTTGTCATAATACATTCCTCCTAAAATAAAAAATCCTTACAGTTTTTCACTGCAAGGACGAAATTTCGCGTTACCACCTTGTTTTAGAATTATTTCGCAATAATTCCCTCTATAAGTATCTTTATACTCTTGCTATATCGGGCTACCCGTAGATATTTTATCATTCAATATCTAACACTCCAAGGCCATCTTCAAAAATTCAATCTTGATCTCTTTTCACCTACCGAGACTCTCTAAACAAGTTTCCTTTTTTACTCACCTTTTCACAGTGCTGTTCTTTTGCTGAAATTAGAATAACAGGAGAAAACGTTCTAGTCAATCATCTAATTATTATCTATACTTATAGTTTAAAACTATAGTAAAAACTAGAAAAACTCCATAGTTTTCACTATGGAGTCTATATATCACTATCACCATTGTTTATAAATATCGCAACGATTCCCTATATCTTCAATCATATAAATATTATTTTGATTATCGAAAATCACCCTATAACTTCCTACTCTTAGACGGTAATAATTTTCATATCCAGCTAATTTTCTAACATCACCATATGGTAATTGATAAATAGCATTCGTTATTTTTAGAATCGTTTCTTTGTTTTGTTTTTTTAGAAATTTCTTAGCAGGACGTTTAAAAATGAATTCTTTCATGATAAAATCCCTAATTCTTTTAATAATTCTTCTTTAGAATATTTTTCTCCTTTATCATTAGGATCAATTTGATGAATCATATTTTGATAAAACTCATCTACAACTACTTCACCATTTTCATTAATCATCTCATCAGAAATTTCAGGGAAAACAGTATAAATATATCTTAATAAAACAGAAACTTGTTCTTCGTTTAAATGTTTTGTAATTGCTGTTAATGTTTCTTTAGCAGTCATTTCTATCCATTCCCCTTTCTTCTATTATCATATTGAAATTTTAAACATAAGTCAAAAATTATAAAGCTTTTTTCAATTTTCTTAAATAATATTCACCGAAAAATATCCCTAGTCCATTCAGAATGATAAAAGTTGCAGCTCCTATGATATATCCAATTGTTTCTGGAAGGAAGTGAATAATTGGGAAAGATGCCACTATACAAAGAATTAAAATGATAAATAAAATAAACATTAAAATCCCCAATAAAAATCTATTTCCTCGACTTTGTAGTTCAACAATATTACTCCAATTTGGAACACGTAGTCGATAATCTCTTTCAAATCCCCAAGCTGATAACCCAAAACTAATCGAAAACCAAGTAACTATTACAGCTAATACTAATAAAATTGGCATGCCTAGTACTAATAATACAATACTTAATAATAGAATTGGCACAGAAGACTGTGATAAAAATAATACTTTAAATTTTTCACGAGCATATTTTTTCATATCGATTGGTAATACTTTTAAATATTCAAAATTTTCTCTTTCTAAAGAAAAACCAATACTTGTTAAGTTATTTCCAAAGGAATTTGTCATTGCAAACAATAAAGCAAATAATAAATACGAAAGTAAAAATCGGAAGGTAAAAAATTCTGTAAGATTAACTCCTTCTCTCGTCACACTAAAAATCATTGGTAATAACATCAAAAACGGTAAAATACTTGGTGCAATGATTCCTTGAACAATAATGGAACCTTCTTTCATTAATTGAATATGGTATTTTCTCACTAATTTTGAAAAATTATCCAATGTAAAGCTACGAACTCTTTTAGAATATTGTTGAATTGAACTAACTTCCATCGCTTTTTCATAAAAGGTTGGCAATATTTTATAGTGAATATTCACTAATAAGAGAACTGTAATTCCAATCCAACCTATATAGCCAATCATTCCATCAAGCGATAATGGATGAAGAATCATCGCATAAAAAGCTTCAAAAGGAGGAATAAAAGCTCTCTCTTGTTTCGTTAATATTGAAACACTATTATGATTAGAAATTAAAATATACAGTAAACCTGAAAAAACAGAAACAAATCCTAATAAAATATTTGAAATAATATTTTTATGCTTTTTAAAAAATGACAAACTTGTCAAATAATGTACGAGTGTAAAAATAAATACTCCTAAAAAGACTAATAAAATGAAACAGTTAATAATCATTAAAGGAATGGTATACCAAAAATCTTTTCCATATTGAATCGGTAAAACGATAAAATAAGCAATAATAGGTCCTAATCCCATTAAAGCGACCATCATAACAGAAATAGCTTTTCCAAGAATAATTTCTACTTCTCTAAAAGCATAAGGTCGATAAGAAGTTAAATCTTTACTTTCATAAAATACATTATAAAATGCAATAAAACTTTGAGAAAATGTAAAAGCACTAAAAATGCTAATCATATTCGCAAATAGGACTGGATTTTCTCCAATAGGATTTACAAATGAATTAAGTACCCCAAAAAAAGCAATATAAATTAATCCAATCATAAGCTGAGAACGAAGGATTTTCTTAGGAATATCGATTTTTTTTAGTGGATTTTTTTCTTGTTTTTGTCGGTAAGCAGCTAATTGAGCAGGAGCAACTGCATATAATAAATTCAACTTCACTAATTTTCTAACAGCTTGCAGATTCATCGACAGTCTCTCCTTCCTTACGTCCCGCTAAAGATAAATAAATACTTTCAAGAGACTCTTGAGGATTATGTTCTTTTAACTCTTCAATTGTACCGTAAAATAGTAATTCACCTTTTTTCAAAATGGCAATACGATCACATAATTGTTCTGCTACTTCTAATACGTGAGTAGAAAATAATACTGTTTTTCCTTTTTCGGCATGTTCACGCATCATTTTTTTCAAATCGTAAGCAGCTTGTGGATCTAAACCAGTTAATGGTTCATCTAAAATCCAAATATCTGGGTCGGATAATAAAGCCCCAATGACGAATACTTTTTGTCGCATTCCATGAGAAAATGACTCAATCACATCATAACGATAAGGAGTAAAGTCAAATAACTCTAATAAATACGTTAATCTTTCTTCTATTTGATTCATAGTTAATTGATAAGAAACTGCAATTAATTCCCAAAATTCATTAGCCGTTAAACGTAAAAACAAATCTGGAGAATCTGCCACATATCCAATTTTTCTCTTAATTGTTAATGGATCTTGTGATAGAGGAACGCCATCTACTTCAATCGTTCCACTTGTAAGTGGCAAAATACTCACTAATGATTTAATGGTTGTGGATTTTCCTGCACCATTATGTCCAATTAATCCAACAATTTCTCCACTTTCAATTGTTAAGTTTAAGTTATTTAAAGCTACCTTATCTCCATATTTTTTTGTTGCTTGTTTAAATTCAATCATGATAAACTTCCTCCCATCCTATAATTACGCTAATTATACACCTAAAAATAGCGCTTTACTAGTGACTAAAGTCTGATTTTTCTATAGAATTGCTTGATATTTTGTATTTTAATCATAATTAGAAAAAAGACTTTTCCTCATAGCATGAAAAGATATTTAACATCTTTGCTAATCTAGAAAAGTCTATTTTTATTGTTTTATTCTTGTTCGTCTAATAATTCTTGTGCGAAATTTTGTAAGTTTTCGGTTACTTTTTCAGAAACAACTGTTTCTTCTGATGAAGTGACCGTTTCTTCTGTCTCCTCTTCACGATCTACAATAGCTAATGAACTTACAATAGCATCTTGATCTAAACGCATCATACGCACCCCAAGAGCACCACGACCTGTTTGAGAAACATCTGAAGCGTGGAATCGAATGATTACTCCTTTATTCGTCATAATCATTAAATCTTCCTCACCCGTTACGGTTCTTAAGCATACAAGAGGACCATTTTTCTCAGTAATACGAAGGGTTTTAACCCCTTTACCACCACGACCTTTTAAGGCATATTCGCTGGCAGCAGTACGTTTACCATATCCTTTTTCACTAACGACTAATACTTCACGTTCAGGTGTTAAAATATCCATTCCAATCACGTAGTCATCATCACGTAAAGATACACCTCGAACCCCTGCTGCTGTACGACCCATTGCACGAACTTTTTCTTCATGGAATGTTACAGCATTTCCGTGATAAGTTCCAAGAATGATGCCATCTTGGCCACTTGTTACGACTACACGAATTAATTGATCATCTTCTCGTAATTGAATTGCACGTAATCCATTTGTACGAATATTTTTGAAGTCTGATAATTTCACACGTTTAACAGTTCCACGTAAAGTTGTAAAGAATAAGAATCTTTCTGTTTCATCAGATTCCGGTACACTAATAATTGCTTGAATTTTCTCAGTTGAGTCTATATTCAATAAGTTAATGACTGGTAATCCTTTAGCAGTACGACTGTATTCTGGAATTTCATATCCTTTTGCTTGATATACTTTACCTGTATTTGTAAAGAATAATAATGAATCATGAGTTGAACATGAAATCATATTTTCTACAAAGTCATCATCATGGACGCTCATTCCTTGTACACCACGTCCTCCACGACGTTGTGTTTTAAATTCAGAATTTGCTAATCGTTTAATATAGCCATTCTTCGTTAAAGTAATGACTACATCTTCTTGTTCGATTAAGTCTTCATCTTCTAAACTTAAAGCTTCTCCTACTAATAATTCAGTACGACGAGGATTATCAAATTTTTGTTGAATTTCTAATAATTCTTGTTCGATAATTTCATAACGTCTTTCTTCGCTTGCTAAGATTTCATTTAATTCCTTGATAAGTGCTTGTAAATCTGCATATTCTGCATCGATTTTCTCACGTTCTAATCCTGTTAAGCGAACCATTCTCATATCTAAAATAGCTTGAGCTTGTTTATCACTTAATCCATATTCATTCATGAAACGTTCTTTAGCAATATCACCACTAGCAGAACTACGAAGAATCGCCACAATGGCATCGATATGATCCAAAGCTACTTGTAATCCTTCTAAAATATGAGCACGATCTTCTGCTTTTTTCTTTTCGAAAATACTACGACGACGAATCACTTCTTCTTGATGATTTAAGTAGTGTCGTAAAATTTCTTTTAAGCTTAAAATTTTTGGTTCTTGCCCTACAATTGCTAACATATTAAATCCAAAGTTTGATTGTAATGGCGTTAATTTGTATAAATTATTTAAAACAACTGAAGCAGAAACATCTCTTCTCACTTCAATAACAACACGCATTCCTTTACGGTCAGATTCGTCATTTAAATACGTAATTCCTTCAATTTTCTTTTCATGATGCAATTGAGAAATACGTTCAACTAAACGAGCTTTATTGACCATATATGGTAATTCCGTAATAATAATACGTTCTTTTCCATTTTTTAATTCTTCGATTTGTACACGTCCACGAACTGTAATAGATCCACGACCTGTTTCATAAGCTCGACGAATTCCAGATTTGCCTAATACAATTCCACCTGTTGGAAAATCAGGTCCTGGTAATACTTCCATCAATTCAGCTGTTGTGACATCAGGATTTTTCATCAATAAATGTAATGCAGAAATTACTTCTCCTAAATGATGTGGAGGAATATTCGTTGCCATCCCTACTGCAATCCCTGTTGCTCCATTGACTAAAAGGTTTGGAATACGAGATGGTAAAACTTCTGGTTCACGTTCTGTTGAATCATAGTTATCACGATAATTAATCGTATCTTTATTTATATCTCGTAGCATTTCTAAAGCAATTTTACTCATTCTTGCTTCGGTATAACGCATTGCCGCTGGACTATCTCCGTCGACAGAACCAAAGTTTCCGTGACCATCAATTAATGGATAACGATATGAGAAATCTTGTGCCATACGAACCATTGCATCATAAATGGCAGAGTCTCCGTGTGGATGGTATTTACCCATTACATCCCCAACAATACGAGCAGATTTTTTATGGGGTTTATCTGGCGTTACTCCTAATTCATGCATTCCATATAAAATACGACGGTGAACAGGTTTTAACCCATCACGAACATCCGGAAGCGCACGAGATACAATAACACTCATGGAATATTCCAAAAATGATTTACGCATTGTTTTAGCTAAATCCGTTGGTTCGAATTTTTCTTCGAAAAATTCTAAATCTTTTTCCTCAGACATTTTGTCTCTCCTCTTCTTCAATCATTAAATATCTAAATCATTCACGTCAATAAATTTCGCATTTGCTTCAATAAATTCTCGACGTGGTTCTACTTTATCGCCCATTAACATATCTAACACTTGATCAGCTTCAGCAGCATCTTCAACCGTTACTTGTAACATCGAACGATTTTGAGGATTCATTGTTGTTTCCCATAATTGTTCCGCATCCATTTCTCCTAAACCTTTATATCTAGAAATTTGTGGTTTTGGACTAGCTGGAAGTTCTTTTAATTTTGCTTCTAATTCCTCATCATTTTGAATATAAAACTCTTGTTTTCCTTGTTTTAATT
Source organism: uncultured Granulicatella sp. (assembly GCF_963515615.1). GTDB lineage: Bacteria > Bacillota > Bacilli > Lactobacillales > Aerococcaceae > Granulicatella. The sequence continues at coordinate 14,384 of NZ_CAUPZT010000023.1, forward strand.
TATAAAGAGGTGGTTGCGCAATATAAACATATCCTGCTTCCACTACTGGACGCATATAACGATAGAATAATGTAATTAATAATGTTCGAATATGTGCACCATCGACATCGGCATCGGTCATAATGACTAATTTATGATAACGAGCTTTCGATAAATCGAAATCTCCACCAAATCCTGTTCCCATTGCAGTAAATAGTGAACGGATTTCATCATTGGCTAAAATTTTATCTAATGATGCTTTTTCAACGTTTAAGATTTTCCCTCGAATTGGTAAAATCGCTTGGAAGTGACGAGAACGTCCTTGTTTTGCAGAACCTCCCGCAGAATCTCCTTCGACAATGAAGATTTCTGAAACGCTTGGATCATTACTTGAACAGTCCGCTAATTTCCCTGGTAAATTAGAAATTTCTAAACCAGATTTTTTACGAGTTACTTCACGTGCTCTTTTCGCAGCTAAACGTGCTTTAGAAGCTAAAATCCCTTTTTCAACAATTTTACGGGCAACTTGTGGATTTTCCATTAAAAATTTATCAAAATGAGTCGCAAATAATCGATCTGTAATTGTTCTTGCTTCAGAATTTCCTAATTTTGTTTTCGTTTGTCCTTCAAATTGTGGATCAGGATGTTTAATAGAGACAACTGCCGTTAATCCTTCACGTACATCTTCCCCACTTAATTTTTCTTCATTCTCTTTCATTAATTTTTGACGACGAGCGTAATCATTAATAACACGAGTAAGGGCGGTTTTCATTCCAGATTCATGTGTTCCACCTTCATAAGTATGGATATTGTTTGTAAAACTTAATAAATTTGTATGGTATCCTGAAGTATACTGCATAGCTACTTCCACTTGAATGCCATCTTGTTCCCCTTCAACATAAATCGGTTCTTCAAATAATACTTGTTTTGACTTATTTAAATGTTCTACATAACTTTTAATTCCGCCTTCATAATAAAATGTTTTTACAACAGGCTCTTCTACTCGCAAATCAGTAATCGTTAGTTTTAATCCTTTATTTAAAAAAGCTAGTTCTCGAACACGATTCGCTAATTTTTCAAAGTCATATACAGTTGTTTCTTGGAAAATTTCTGGATCTGGAACAAAATAAACGCTAGTTCCATGTTTATCCGTTTTTCCAATTATTTTTAAATCTTCTAAAACAGCACCACGTTTATAAGACTGTTCATAAATATTTCCATCTTTAAAAACTTGGACGGTTAAATCTGTAGAAAGTGCATTTACAACAGAAGCACCTACCCCGTGAAGACCACCGGAAACTTTGTAACCTCCGCCGCCGAATTTACCACCAGCATGAAGTACTGTAAATACCGTTTCTACAGCAGGACGTCCTGTTTTTTCTTGAATATCAACTGGAATTCCACGTCCATCATCAGTAACACGGATATGGTTTTCAGGTGTAATCTCAATTTCGATATGAGTCGCAAATCCTGCTAAAGCCTCATCGATTGAGTTATCAACAATTTCCCATACTAAATGGTGTAAACCGGCACTGCTTGTAGAACCAATATACATCCCTGGACGTTTACGTACAGCTTCTAATCCTTCTAATACTTGAATCTGACTGGCATCATATTGTGCAGCAAGAACTTCTTTATTTTCTTCTGTCATTTTCTATTCTCACACTCCATTTTTCATTGAACTTGACCTTGATGAATCGGATATACAATTGGTTCATTAATAAATTGCTTACGAATTCCATCTAAACTAGTCGTTGTTATGAATGTTTGTACTTTATTTTCAATTGCTTTAATCAAATGCGTTTGTCGATCATCATCTAATTCAGATAACACATCATCTAATAATAAAATTGGATATTCTCCAGTAGCGATGTTCATTAATTCTATTTCTGCTAATTTTAAACTTAATACAGTTGAACGTTGTTGCCCTTGAGAACCAAAATTTTGAACGGGTTTATCATTTAAATAAAAAATCAAATCATCTCGATGCGGACCGACTAAAGTACTCGCTTGTTCTAATTCTCTTTTTTGTACAGCTTCAAATTGTTTTTGATACAATTCTTTTATTTCATCTTGAGACATTCCTTTTTCAATCGAAAGGGATGTTTGATATTTCAATGTAAATTCTTCTCTTCCTAATGAAATTTGTTCATGAATTGGTCTAGCTAAAGCTTCCAATTGTTCCATAAATTCTAAACGATGGTTTAAAATTGCACTTGCCTTTTCAATGACTTGTTCTGTTAAAACTTCTAAATAAAGATCAGCCGATGATTTTTTAATCGCTAATTGTTTTAAATAATGATTTCTTTGTTTTATAAGGCGTTGATATTCTACTAATTCATGTAAATAAATAGGATTCATTTGACCTAGTTCCATATCCATGAATTTTCGGCGATTTGCAGGAGCCCCTTTCACTAATTCTAAATTTTCAGGTGCAAATAAAATGACATTTAATTGTCCTAAATAGGAACTAAGTTTTTTTTGTTCTAAATGATTGACTCGTCCTATTTTTCCTTTATTTGAAAAACGAATTTCTAAGGGAATATTACTAATTTTCTTTTCTACTTTTCCTTTAATAGTAGCAGTATCTTTATTCCACTTAATCAATTCTCGATCTTGATTGGTACGATGACTCTTCGTCATTGCCAAAGTATAGATAGATTCCATTAAATTCGTTTTACCTTGAGCATTTTCACCTATGAAAATATGAACTCCTTTCCCAAATTCAAGAAAAAGTTCTTCATAATTTCTAAAATGATTCAGTTGTAATTCAACTAATCTCATCCATAACTTCCTCAGATTCTCTTTTCACAACAAAAATGCCTTCTTCAGGAATTTCTACACGTGTTTTATCATATAGTTTTCTACCACGACGATTTTCAATTTCACCATCAACAAATACAACCGTTTCTTGCAAATACCATTTTGCTTGACCACCTGTTGTAATCACATCAATATGTTTTAAAAATTGTCCTAATGTAATAAATTCTTCTGTAATTGTTACAATTTTTGTCATGATTTTCCTCTTTTCTCTCTTTTGGGTATACGCATACTACTTTATTATACCTTTTTTAAAGAGAATTCTCAAAGATTTTGCAAAAATTCGCCTATTTTTGCATTTTTTTATAAAATAAATAAAAAACCTTTTTTAAAGGGAAAAATGAAATTTACTAGGATTTTTTCAAAATTTTAAAAATAAGCAAAAAAAAAAAATCCATGATGACAAAAATCATCATGGACAATTTTTTAACCGTTAAATGTACGAACTGGTGTAACTAATTGAATAAAACTATATGGAATATCTGAATGATTGTCTTTTAATGTCAATGTAAATGGACGATTCGCTTCTAAAAATTGAATCGTTGCTTCTGAAGAACCAAATAAACGAAGCGCATCTTTTAAATAATCAGGATTAAATGAAACATCCAATGAAGCACCTTCATAATTTTCTACCGTAATTTCTTCTTCAACTTTTCCAATTTCTGGAGAATTACCTGTTAATAAAATGCGATTTTCATTAATCGATAATGTTGCAATATTATTTTTATCTGTATGAGACATTAATGATGCACGATCTACAGCAGCTACTAAATCACTCGCAACAACCGTAATCGCTGTATTAAATTGATCATTAATTAATCGATCTGTATCTGGATAACGTCCTTCTAATAAACGAGAGTAGAAAGAAAGAGTTTCTGTTTGGAAAAGAACTTGATTTTCAGTAATCGCAAAATCAATCGTTTCTAAACCATCAATAATACGTGATAATTCAATTAATGTTTTACCTGGTAAAGTAATTTCAAATGTTAATGCATTACTTGTTTCAGGCATTTCTAAAGGAATAATTCTTTGACTCAAACGGTGAGAGTCTGTTGCGACAGCTTTTAATTGATTATTGGCAATAACCATATGAATTCCCGTTAAAATAGGGCGAGATTCAGCAGTAGAAACAGCAATAGAAGTTTGTAAAATCACTTGTCTAAATAATGGAACAGGTAATGTTAATACATGATCTTTTTCAACTTCTGGAAGTTGTGGATAATCATGAGCCGATAAGCCATTTAATGTAAATGCAGCACTTCCTGCCGTAATCGTTGCTTGTAATTGTTCATTTGTTTCTAAAGTAAATGTATTTTGAGGTAATTTTTTAACAATTTCACCAAAGAATCGAGCAGGTAATACAATTGAACCTGTCTCTACAATAGATAATTGTAATTCTTCATGTTCTACTGGAAGAAAAATTTCAATAGAAACTTCAGAATCACTACCTGTTAAAGTAATCCCTTCTTGAGAAACAACTAATTTAATTCCTGTTAAAATTGGAATCGTTGTTTTCGAAGGAATAGCACGTTGAACGTCTGCTAAATTTTTTAAAAATGCTTGACGATTAATTGAAAATTTCATTTTATGCCTCCTAGTTGTATGTGTGTCTGTCTTAAATTTAATTTTATTTATAATAAATATAGTAATAGTAGTAGGGCCTGTTAATTTTGTGGAAAACTATTATGTTGCTTTTAAATTCATCATTTTTAATTGTGGATAAGTATTGTGTATAACAATTTAATAACTAGAGTAGTTATCCACATCTTAAAAACCAAGTTTTTTCTTTAAATCATTAACAGCTTTTGTAATGTCCCCTTGAAGTTTATATTCTTCATTAATTTTATCATAGGCATGTAATACAGTAGAATGATCTTTGCCAAATTCTGTTCCTAATTTTGGAAGAGAGCTATTTGTTAATTCTCTTGCTAAATACATAGCAATTTGACGAGGTTCTACAATGGATTTTGTCCGTTTTTTACCTTTTAAATCTTCTAGAGAAATATGGTAATAACGTGCAACCGCTTCTTGAATATCTTGAACGGATACAATTTTTTCTTTACTTCCAGGGATAAAGTTTTGCAGAGCTTCAGCAGCTAAATTTGTTGTAATATCTTCACCATGAGTCACAGAATAAGCTTGAACTCTTACAAGAGCACCTTCTAATTCACGGACATTGGATTGAATTTGTCCAGCAATATAGCTTAAGGTATCTGTAGGAATATCAATTCCAACAGCTTCTGCTTTTTTAGATAAAATTGCAATTCTTGTTTCCAAATCTGGTGGAGTAATATCAACCGGAAGTCCTGAAACGAATCGTGAAATTAAACGTTCTTGCAAGGCTTTAATTTCTGTTGGTTGTCGATCACTTGTTAATACAATTTGTTTTTGATTATTAAATAGGGCATTAAATGTATGGAAAAATTCTTCTTGAGTAGCTTCCTTCTCAGCAAAAAATTGAATATCATCGACTAATAATAAATCAACATTTCGATAATAATCTCTGAATTCTTGTTGTGTGCTTGTTCTTAATGAAGTAATCATTTCATTTGTAAAAGCTTCACTCGTTACATATTTTACTCGTGCATTTGGATTTAATAACTTATATTGATTTCCAATTGCTTGCATTAAGTGAGTTTTACCTAATCCAACACCACCGTAGAAAAAGAGTGGATTATACAATTGTCCAGGTTTTTCACATACAACTAAAGCAGCAGCATGTGCCATCTGGTTTCCTTTACCGATGATAAATGAATCAAAAGTATATTTAGGATTTAATAGAGAATCATCTTCTATGTAAATATTTTGAGTCACTTCATTTTTTTCTTCATTTGTTGAGATTTGTGGAGTAGATTCCATAATCGCTGTTTTGGCTGAAAAATCTTGTTCATCTGAAATAATAAATTTAGGTTCAAATGATTTTCTGAAATAATCATATCCACGTTCCATTACATCCATTAATAAATTATCTTCCCAGAAATTAGCATATGTTTGAGAAGGAACTTGAATATAAAGATAATTTTGGTCAATTTTTAATAATTTAGCAGGCATAATCCAGTGTTTAATGGTAAAATCTGAATTTGTTTTTTCAAAATGAGCTAATAAAATTTTCCAAAATTCATCTAATGGATTCATAAAAAACACCTCCTTGTGGATAAATAATATAAAATCTATGAGTAAGTGTAGCATTTTTTTAAAAAGTTTTCCACAGAAAATCATATTTTAACAAAAAAAAGTAAATTTAGGAAATTTTATCCACAGCTTTGTGGAAAAAATACAAAAAAAAGAGTAAACTTTTACTTATTCACAAGATTTGTTCATAAGTAAAACTCAATAATGATAAAGGATTTAGAAGTTTATCCACATTATCCACAATTTGTGGATATGTTTTTGTAAACAGGGTTTGAATTTGTTAAAAAACTGTGGAAATTGTAAGGATAAAGGTGAATTTAAAAAAAATTTATAAAAATAATTGTGGATAACTATTGAAAGATGAATAATTTTACTAGGTATTTTGAATAAAATATGGTATGATACTCCAGTACAGTGATGCAAGAAACAAAGTATTGACTTTGTTAGAGAATATCATTATAATGATGTAGACTGTCTAGGATAGTTAGACATACACAGAACTAGGAGGTGCAAGAAGTTATGAAAAGAACATATCAACCAAACAAACGTAAACGTCAAAAAGTTCACGGTTTCCGTAAACGTATGAGTACAAAAAATGGCCGTAGAGTATTAGCAAGCAGACGCCGTAAAGGTAGAAAAGTTTTAGCAGCTTAGATCACTGAACGTCTCAGTGATCTTTTTTTTATAAATGTTTTAAAAACTTAGATAAAGGTGAGTGTATGCGTAAGTCTTATCGAGTAAAGAAAGAGCAAGAGTTTCAAAAGGTTTTTCATCATGGAAATTCAGTAGCGAATCGTCAATTTGTGGTTTATCAAATCGATAAATCGAATCAATCTCATTTTAGAGTAGGAATTTCTGTGAGTAAAAAATTAGGGAATGCAGTTGTTAGAAATCGTATCAAACGATTAATACGAAGTGTATTAACAGAACTAAAGCCACAATTACAGTCAGAGATTGATTTTATCGTGATCGCACGTAAACCTATAGTATCTATGAATTATCAAGAAGTAAAAAAATGTATGATGCATGTATTAAAATTAGGAAAGATTTTAATAAAAGATGATTATAATGGAGAAAGTAGGGAATTAAGTGAAGAAAAAGCATAAATTAGCTTTAACATTAGCGGTTTTAACATTATTTTTAGCAGCATGTAGTACAACTCCTGTAACAGCAGAAAGTACAGGAATTTGGGATAGAGTCATTATTTATAATTTATCTCAATTTATTATAACTTTATCTCATATTTTTGGAAATAGTTATGGTTTAGGAATTATTGTTTTTACAATTATAACAAGAATTGTACTAGTACCAATTATGCACTTCCAATATAAGACAACAAGACAAACAGCTATTTTACAACCTGAAATTAATAAACTTCGAGAAAAATATTCTGCTCGTGATCACCAAACTCAAGAAATTTTACGAGAAGAAATTTCAGCTTTATATGAAAGAGAAGGTGTGAATCAATATGCTGGATGTTTACCAGTAGCGATTCAATTACCTGTAATGATTGCTTTATATCAAGCAATTAGTCGTACAGAAGCTTTAAAAACAGGATCTTTTTTATGGTTTAATTTAGATCAACCAGATCCATTTTTCATTTTACCAATTTTAGTAGTAGCTACAACTTATCTAACTTCTTGGTTAACAATGAAAATGCAAGACAGTGGAGCGGCTGGAAAAATTATGTTATTTGTATTACCAGCAATGATTGGATTTACAGCTTTAACATTCCCAAGTGCGTTATCACTATACTGGGTTGTAGGGAATATCTTTATGGTTATTCAAACATTAATAATGAATAATCCATTTACATTTATTGCAGAACAAAAAGCTATTGTACAAGAGAAAAGACGTCGTGAAAAAGCTTTAGAAAAAGCAAAGAAAAAACATGGCAAAAATTAATAATAGACTTGTTCAGATGAATAGAACATGAGATAATACATGTAAAATTGCAATATGGAGGATATAGAAGATGACACAAACGATTCGAGTAAATGATAGTTCTGTAGAAAAAGCTATCCAAAAAGGGTTACGTCAATTACAATTAACACAAGATGATGTAGAAATTGAAGTAATTGATGAAGGGAAAAAAGGATTATTTGGTTTTGGACAAAAAGATGCTGTAGTGTCTATTACTGTAAAAGAAACAATTGAGCAAGAAGAAGTTGTTGTTGAAGAAGTAGAAGTATCTTTAGAAGAAGATGAATTTGACTTTGAAGATGATTATGAAGAATCTAAAGAATCAGTTGAAGTATTAGATAATCATATTGAAGAAGCTGCACATATTACAAAAGCATATTTAGAACAAATAGCAGAAATATATGGTGCACCAAGTGTCGTTCATGTAGAAGTACAAAAAGAAAAAATGAATTTTGTTTTTGAAACAGAAAAACCAGGTTTATTAATTGGTAAATATGGTAAAATTTTAAATGCTTTACAAGTATTAGCACAAGTTTCAGTTCACCGCTTTGTAAAAGGAAGAATGTCTGTACAAGTAGATGTGGGCGATTATCGTTTACGTCGTACAGAAGCTTTACAACAAATAGCAGAAAGAACAGCACTTCGTGTTCTAAAAACAAAACAACCGGTATATTTAGAACCATTACCGGCATATGAAAGAAAACAAATTCATGCATACTTAAGTAAAAATAAACGTATTTCTACCCATTCAGAAGGTAAAGAACCACATCGTTATTTAGTAGTAGAAATTGCAGAATAATTGAAACAGAAGACTGGATTGATTCCAGTCTTTTTTATGTAAATGAAAATAGAAAAAGCAATGAATTCAGAGGAACAAAACAAAATAAACAACTATAGTAGAAATTAGAAACTATAAAATTGAAAGAAACTTGTAAAAATCCTATATAAAAGGTTGAAACATTTAACGAATCAGGTTAAAATGAATTATCCGCAGTGTCTTTAGGGAGAAGACAATGATAAATATTTGTATTTTATATAAAATATACAACATTTTTTATATAAGAAAAATATTTACATTAACTGGAAAAATTCCCAAAAAAGATGTATAATAAAAAAAATTAAAAGTTAGGAGAATTATAGTATGGATATTCAAGTTTTTATTAGGCGCCGTAAAGAAAAAGGCTTATCTCAAATAGAATTAAGTCATGGAATCTGTACTCAAGCAACATTAAGTCGCTTTGAAAATCATGGGCAAATTCCATCAATGAAAATTTTAAGTCAACTGTGCGCACGACTGCAATTAGATGTGGGGGACTTATTTGCAAGTGTCAATACAAAAGAAGTTGCAATTAATAAGCTTCTAGAAAAAATAGAAGAAAGTATTGTAACGATGGATTATGAATTGGCTGAAAAATTAATTGGAACAGTTCAATTAGATCAATTGAATGATGAACAAAAAATTCACCTACTTTACCTAAGAGGATTTACCCAAGTATTACAAGGCAAGGAAATGGAAGATGACTTGTTCTATTTCAATAAAATACTAGCAGAACAATATGAAAATGATGATACTTATATTCACCTAGCATATACTGGTTTAGGCTTAGTCTACCATCAACAAAAAGATATTGAAAAAGCAGAATATTATTTTTCAAAAGCGATTCATGAATCAGAAAAACATCAACTAGAAAAAAAGGAAGATGTTTGGAGAGTTTTAATGGTTTTATATCATAGTGCTATGTTCTTCTCAAATAATAAAAATTATAAAAAAAGTAATGAATTACTAAAGAAAGGAATTGAGTTATGTAGTCAATATCATATAACTTATTATTTAGGTAGATTACATTATCAATTAGCAGTAAATGCACTAGAAAGTAATGCGCATATTCTTGAAGTACAGCTATTATTAAATGATGCAGCAGCATTTTCTAGAATTAATTCACATGATGATTTATTAAATGAAATCGAAAAATTAAGTGATTCTTTATCATAAAAATCATACACTTCAAGTTTTAGAGTAACCTCTATACTTGGAGTTTTTTTGTAAGAAAATAAATGATTGAAAAATAAAAAAAGAAACATATAATAGAGAATAAGGAGTGAAAAAAATGGGTTTAAGATTTAATAAAGATGAATTTCTAAAAAAAGAAAAGCTAATTTTACCGGAAGATATTGAATTACCATCATTAGAGAAAGAATATGATTTTGATAGTTTCGGTGATACATTTATAATGATGCCAAAATTGGAAGAAGATCAACGCCAAAAAAATCTTGAAAAAAATATCAAAAAAGAATGGCTAGAACCAATAGAAGATAAAAAAGAAGAGTAAATTTTAATGATAGATTAGGTTAGTGTTTGTAGTATTTGAGTTAACAATTCACGAAGTAAAAAAATTGAAAATTTTATATAAAAAGACTTGAAAACTAACGCTGGCTATGGTAAATTATAAGCACTGTTAACGAACGTTCGCATTTAAAGCGATTGCGAAAAAGAAATTTAAAATAA
>NZ_CAUPZT010000024.1:0-24064 GCF_963515615.1 uncultured Granulicatella sp.
TCCTTCAAACACATCAAGATACATTAGTCAATAAACTAGAAGAAGCAGGATTTGTGATTATTGGTCGTACGAACACACCTGAATTTGGATTTAAAAACATGACAGAACCAAGCTTGTGGGGAGTTACTTCAAATCCTTATGATATTAGTCGTAATGCCGGTGGCTCAAGTGGCGGTGCTGCAAGTGCAGTCTCTAGTGGAATGGTTCCGATTGCGATGGCGAGTGATGGTGGAGGCTCTATTCGAATTCCAGCTAGTTTTACAGGATTAATTGGATTAAAACCAAGTCGTGGTAGAATCCCTGTTGGTCCAAATGGCTATCGTGGCTGGCAAGGTGCTTCTGTAAATTTTGCCTTAACCAAAACAGTTCGTGATACCAGAAGATTACTGGAAGTCTTACAAGCAGAACAAATGGAAAGCCCGTTTATCATGCCAAAATTATCAAAACATCAGCTCTATGCCGTAATTGAACGACCTCTGAAAATTGCAGTCATAGAAGATTCACCAATTGGAAACAAGGTCGAAAACTCCGCAAAAAATGCTTTGAATCGAGCTGTGAAATTTTTACAAGAAAAAGGTCATTATATCGAAAAAATCAAATGGCCAGTAGATGGTATCGAAGTAATGAAAAATTACTATATGATGAATAGTGTGGAAACAGCTGCAATGATGGATGGAATTGAAAAAATGATACAACGTCCACTTACAAAAGAAGATATGGAATTAATGACATGGGGTATTTATCAATCGGGGCAACATATTTTAGCAAAAGATTATAGTAAAGCATTAAACAAATGGGATTATTGGTCAAAACAACTGCAAGAATGTCATCAAGAATATGATGTGATTCTAACACCATCTGTAAATGATGTCGCTCCAAAACATGATCAGTATCCAATGAGGGAATCTATTCGAGAAGAACTAGAGTCCATTGAACAATTTTCAGTAACAGAACAGCAAGAAATTATTTGGAAAATGTTTGAAAAAACATTAGAGTTAACACCCTTTACGCAATTAGCCAATATTACTGGGCAACCAGCAATTAGTCTTCCAATTTATTGCACACAAGAAGGACTACCAATTGGAGTACAAGTGATGGCTGCAAAAGGACGAGAAGATTTATTATTACAAATTGCAGAAGTTTTTGAACAAGAACATCAATGGAATCGAAAAGATTAAGGAGGAGTTAGGATGAGAATTGCAATTATTGGAGCAGGAATTGTAGGAGCAACAGCAGCTTATCAATTATCGAAAAATTCAGAAGTAGAATTAGTTGTTTATGATGATGGATTGGGACAAGCTACGAAAGCTGCAGCGGGCATTATTTGCCCATGGCTATCTCAAAGAAGAAATAAAGATTGGTATCGATTAACAGCAAGAGGAGCTTCTTACTATCCAGAATTAATGGCACAACTAGAAGCAGATGGTGTGACTCAATTGCCGTATGAACAAGTAGGAGCGCTAGTATTTAAAAAGACTCCAGAATTATTAGAAAAGTTAGAAAAAATTGCTGCTGATAGAAGAAAAGAAGAACCTAGAATTGGTGAATTAACAAAAATTGAAGTAGAAGATATCTCCTCTTACGTTCCAGGATGGAACGGAACTCATGGAGCGATTCATTGTTCTGGTGGTGGAAGAGTTGATGGGAAACTATTAGTTGAACAGCAATTATATTTAGCACAGCAAAATGGTGCAAGCATCAAACAAGAAAAAGTGAACTTGACACGAGATGAAGAAGGAAAAGTAGTCGTTAAGACAACTAGCGGACTAGAAGAGTTCGACAAAATCATCGTAGCAAGTGGAGCATGGGTTAAAGAGTTAATCGAACCGTTAGGCTATTATGTAGATGTACGACCGCAAAAAGGACAATTAATTGAATTAGAATTACAGACAACCGAAGCAACAGATGACTGGCCCGTTTGTATGTTGCATGGGGAGATTGATATATTACCATTTGAAGATGGGAAAATTATTGTGGGTGCGACACATGAGAATGATCAAGGGTTTGATTTAACAGATAATCAAGAATTACAACAAAAAATGTATGAAGAAGCGTGTGAAGTATTTCCACCATTAAAAGAAGCTAAATGGTTAGGAAGTAGAATTGGAACAAGAGCATATACCTCTGACTTTTTACCATTTTTCGGGAATATTCCTGGTGAAGAAACACTATTTGTCGCTAGTGGTTTAGGATCTTCAGGATTAACTTCAGGGGTATGGATTGGAGCATTATTAGCACAGTTGTCAGCTGGTGATACACCTTTATTTAACGTTGATTCTTATACTCCTGGGAATTATATACAAAAAATAATATAACAGAAATCATAATTGTTGCATTATCCGAAAAATTCCTGTAATATATTCAAGGTCAATATTGAAATATAGGAGGAATCATAATGTTAAAAGAATTTAAAGCGTTTTTAATGCGTGGGAATGTTGTTGATTTAGCAGTTGCAGTAATCATCGGGGCAGCTTTCAAAGCGATCGTTGATTCATTAGTAAAAGACATTTTCGAACCAGTTATTGCGATGGTATTCAAAGCAGACTCAATTGCAGGAGTATCTGTTCAAATCGGTTCAGCTACACTTGGTGTAGGTGCTTTTGCAGCTGCAGTTATTAACTTCGTAATCGTAGGTTTTGTTCTTTTCATGGTAGTTAAAGGTATGAACGCTGTTCAAGATTTAGCTAAAGGTGGAAAAGAAGAAGTGAAAGAAGTAGCTCCAGAACCAAAAGCTGAAGATTACTTACGTGAAATCCGTGATTTATTAGCGAACAAATAATAAAATGAAATTTGAAGAAGGGTGAGTTTTCTCATCCTTTTTTTATTTTTAAAAGAATTTTGTTTGAAACTTTAAGAAATATTTTACAAGCACTATGCAAATGTGTAAGCGTTTGCTATAATGATGTATCAAACTATGAAATGGGAGGCTTAAATATGAAAGTTGTTGTTGCCATTGACTCGTTCAAAGGAAGTTTATCGTCTATGGAAGCTGGTCAAGCGATAGAAGAAGGAGTTAAACGTGTTCATCAAAATGCAGAGGTAGTGGTTCGGCCATTAGCAGATGGTGGGGAAGGAACGGTTGAAGCTTTAGTCGAAGGAATGGGAGGAGTCTTTGTTACAAAAGAAGTAACAGGACCATTAGGAGAGAAAGTAGAAGCAGTTTACGGAATTATTGAATCAAAGGATGATTTGAGTAAAACAGCCATTATTGAAATGTCAGCAGCAGCAGGAATTACATTAGTTTCTGAAGAAAGCCGCAATCCGATGAATACGACTACTTATGGAGTGGGTGAGTTAATTCTAGATGCAATCGAAAGAGGTTGTCGATATTTTATTGTTGGAATTGGTGGAAGTGCGACAAATGATGGTGGAGTTGGGATGTTACAAGCATTAGGATATGATTTCCTAACACGAGAAGGAAAGACTATCTCTTATGGAGGAAATGGACTCAGAGAATTAGCGAGTATTGAAGAGAGCAATGTACATCCAACATTAAAAGAATGTACCTTCAAAGTAGCTTGTGATGTAACGAATCCATTATGTGGTGAAAATGGGTCCAGTGCTATTTTTGGTCCACAAAAAGGAGCAACTCCTGAAATGGTTCAAGAATTGGATCAATTATTATTACACTATGCTGAATTGTCTAAGAACATTAATTCTCATGCGGATCGATTTTATCCCGGAACTGGGGCGGCAGGCGGTATGGGATTTGCATTTTTAACCTACACTAATACAACGTTAGAATCAGGTATTCAAATTGTATTAACAGAAACAAAATTAGAAGAATTAATAACAACTGCTGATTTTGTTGTAACAGGTGAGGGAAGACTTGATGGACAAACGGCATTAGGAAAAGCTCCAATAGGAGTAGCAACCTTAGCTAAAAAGCATCAAAAGAAAGTGTTAGCTTTTGCAGGAGCTGTTACACCAGATGCAAAAGAATGTAATCAACATCGAATTGATGCATTTTTCCCAATTTTAAGAGAAGTTATAACACTCAAAGAGGCAATGAATAAAGAAGTCGCTCATCAAAATATGGTTGATACAGTGGAACAAGTTTTTAGAGTAGTAGAAATGATGAAAGAAGGAAAATAAAATGGTTAGTCAAATTAGTACATTAGGAGCTTTAGTTGGATTGATTCTCGCAATTATACTGATTATTAAAAAAGTTCATCCAGCTTATAGTTTAATTTTAGGAGCTTTAGTAGGAGGCGTGATTGGCGGAGCAGGGTTAGCAGGTTCTGTTAGTGCGATGGTAACAGGAGCACAAGGAATGATGTCTCCGGTATTAAGAATTATGACTTCTGGTATTTTAGCAGGAGCTTTAATTAAAACAGGTTCTGCTGAAACGATTGCTGAAACAATTGTGAAGAAGTTAGGGGAGAAAAGAGCTGTTGCAGCGATTGCGATTGCTACAATGATTATTTGTGCAGTGGGAGTATTTATTGATATTGCTGTTATTACAGTAGCACCGATTGCTATTGCGATTGCAAAAAAAGCAAATTTATCAAAAGCAGGTATTTTATTAGCGATGATTGGTGGAGGAAAAGCAGGAAATATTATTTCTCCAAATCCAAATACGATTGCTGCTTCAGAAGCATTTCAATTAGATTTAACAGCTTTAATGGCTAAAAATATTATTCCAGCATTAGTGGCATTAGTTGTGAGTATTTTATTAGCAGGATTTCTAGCAAAGAAAGTCGATCATGCTTTTGATGATATGGAAGAAGACACAGAACTTCATACTTCTGTGCCATTTTTCCAAGCGATTCTTGGACCTGTTGTGGTCATTGCGTTATTAGCTTTACGTTCATTAGTCGGAGTAAGCGTGGATCCTTTAATTGCATTACCAATTGGTGGATTAGTAACGATTTTAGTAACAGGGCATTCAAAACATACCGTAGAATATACTGAATTTGGATTGAGTAAAGTAATTGGTGTATCGATTTTATTAATTGGAACAGGAACGATTGCGGGAATTATTAAAGCTTCTTCTCTACAAGTGGATATGATTCATGTATTGGAAGCTTTGAATATGCCATCCTTTGTTTTAGCACCATTATCAGGTATTTTAATGGGAGCAGCTACAGCTTCTACAACAGCTGGTTCTACGATTGCTTCTCAAACGTTTGCAGCTCCTTTAGTTTCTTCTGGAGTTCCTGCAGTAGCAGCAGCGGCAATGATTCATGCTGGGGCAACAGTGCTAGATTCTCTTCCTCATGGCTCATTCTTCCATGCTACAGGAGGCTCAGTCTTTATGACTATTGAAGATCGTATGAAATTAATTCCTTACGAAGCATTAGTAGGTTTGACAAGTATTATTGTTGCAGTAATTTTGTATTTATTAGGATAAAGTAAAAAAGAGTGAAATCGATAAAAGTTGATTTCACTCTTTTGTTTTGTCTTATTCTTCTGAACGAGAAACGATTAGTGTTAGATTTCCTTTTACAGTTATATCATGAATAGGTGTTGGTAAAATAAATGAATCTGCTTTTTTCAGTTCGAAAGGTTCGCCATTTACTTCTAGTGTTCCTTCACCTTCGATAACAGTTGCTAAGTAGTAGTTGTCATCTAGTGTAGTAGCGTAAGTACCATCAATTTCCCACTTCCAAACAGAGAAATAACGATTTGTAATAAAATGAGTAATCGTCTCATCATCCGTTTTTTCAATTGTTTGTTCAAAACTTGGTAATTGATGTGGAATTGTTGTTACATCAATGGTTTGTGGAATATGTAATGGACGAGGATTTCCTGCATCATCTTTTCGGTCATAATCATAAACACGGTAAGTAGTATCAGAGTTTTGTTGTGTTTCTAAAATGACAATTCCTTTACCGATAGCATGAATGGTTCCACTTGGAACATTGAAGAAATCTCCTGCTTTGACAGGAACTTCTGTAAATAATTCGCTCCATTTTTCTTCTTGGATTAATTGGACAAATTCTTCTTTTGTTTGTGCGGTATGTCCGTAAACAATTTTTGCACCCGGTTCAGCAGAAATAACATACCAACATTCATTTTTCCCTAACTCGTGTTCATGTTCTAATCCATAAGCATCGTCTGGGTGTACTTGAATAGATAAATCATCACTTGCATCTAAAATTTTAATTAATAGAGGGAATGTTGGCAATGTTTGTTGATGGAATAATTCTGCATGCTCAGCATATAGTTCTGCTAATGTCATCCCTTGAAATTCAGCAGGTGAAAGAATAGTTGATTGTCCATTTGGATGAGCGCTAATCGACCAAGATTCACCAACTTTATCACTTGGCAATGTTAAGTTAAATTCTGTTTGTAATTTTTTACCGCCCCAAATTTTTTCTTGTAGGACTGGTTTTAAAAAGATAGGTTGCATGATGTCGGCTCCTTTATGATTTTTTTAATCCATATGAACTAAATTCAAATAAATCGTATCTATGTCTTGAGATAGAGTATTCAAATGGTGTTCCATTGTCTAAATAGGCGATTTGTTCCACTTCAAAAATAGGTTCAGTAGGAGATAAGTGTAAATGTTTTTGATCTGATTCCGTACTAATAGATGCTCGTAAAATTTTCATAGCACTAGCAATACGTAGTTTTAAAGTATCTTCTATATAAGAATAGATAGAGCGATGAAGAACTTCTTCGGTAATACCACTTATTAAATCAGTACTCATATAAGTTTGCTCTAAAACATAAGGTTTATCATCGATAATTCTTAATCGAAATATATTGTATATAGGCGAAGATTCAGGAATTTGTAATTTTTCTGAGATGCTTTTAGTAGCGAACTCTAATTTAAAATGAATAATTTCTGAACGCACTTGTGCATGTGATTGTTTAGAAATTTTTGTTAAGCCTTGAATATCTCTTTCTGGGACAATAATTTTATGCTTTTGTTCTACTTGAGGCATGATGAAAGTCCCTTGCCCACGTTTGCGATAAATTAATCCTTCATCTACTAACATATCTAAAGCTTTTTTTACGGTCATACGACTACAATGGAATTTTTTTGTTAATGAAATTTCATCTGGTAATTGCGTACTAGAGGGAGTATCTTGATGCAATATCTCTTCACGTAGTTGTTGATATATTTTTAAATATTTTGTACTCATGTTTATTTTCCTTCAATTTTAATAAGGAAATTATAGCAAACACATAATCAACAATCAACAAATAATGTTATATGACTATAGTAATTTTAAAATATGTCTAGACAAATAAAAATAAAGTGATATACTAATGGTGTAAATATTTAAGGAAGGAGGATAAATATGGATAAAAATATTGTATTTCCAGAAGATTTTTGGTGGGGAGCAGCTACAAGTGGACCTCAAACAGAAGGCAGTACAGATAAAATTCATGAAAATGTAATGGATTATTGGTATAGAAAATCTCCAGAAGTATTTTTTAATCAAGTTGGTCCAGGAGTAGCCAGTGACTTTTATCATCACTATCAAGAAGATTTTGAGAGAATGACGCAAATAGGATTTAATTCTTTTAGAACTTCAATTCAATGGAGTCGATTGATTAAAGACTTCGAAACGGGAGAAGCAGATGAAAGAGCAGTAGAGTTTTATCGTAACGTTATCCAAGAAGCTAAGAGTCATGGAATAACATTAGTACTAAATTTACACCATTTTGATATGCCAATTGATTTATTGAAAAAATATGGCGGTTGGGAAAGTAAGCATGTAGTCAATTTGTTTGTAAAATTTGCTCGAACTTGTTTTGAACAATTCGGAGATGTAGTAGAGTATTGGACTACTTTTAATGAACCGATGGTAATCCCAGAAGCAGGATATTTATACGCATTTCATTATCCAAATAAAAAATATTATGGAAAAGAAGCAGTGCAAATTATTTATAATTTAAATTTAGCTAGTGCGAAAGTGATTCAATTATATCGTAGCTTAAATTTAAATGGAAAAATTGGAATTATTTTAAATTTAACGCCTGCTTATCCAAGAAGTTCATCAAAAGAGGATGTTGAGGCAGGTTATTTTGCTGATGATTTTTTCAACCGTTCATTTTTAGAGCCGGCTGTGAATGGAGTGTTTCCAGAAAATCTAGTAGAAATATTAGAACGAGATGGAGTGCTTTGGGAACACACAGAAGATGAGCTCAATATTTTAAAAGAGAATACGGTAGATTTTCTAGGAGTGAATTACTATCATCCAAAAAGAGTTCAAGCTCCTGAAAGTTCAAATTCTTTTAATGGAAAATGGATGCCAGATAAATATTTCTCAGACTATGAGTGGGAAGAACGTAGAGTAAATCCTTATAGAGGATGGGAAATTTACCCTAAAGCAATCTATGATATTGCCAAAAATATTCAAAAGAATTATCACAATATCCCATGGTTTATTAGTGAAAATGGAATGGGTGTTGAAGGTGAAGAACGTTTTATTGATAAACAAGGAATGATTCAGGATGATTATCGTATTGAGTTCTATGAAGAGCATTTATTGTGGTTGCATAAAGCGATAGAAGAAGGAAGTAACTGTTTCGGTTATCATACATGGACAGCTTTTGATTGTTGGTCTTGGAATAATGCGTACAAAAATCGTTATGGATTTATTTCGGTAGATTTAGCAACGCAAAAAAGAACGATTAAAAAATCGGGTTATTGGTATAAAGAAGTAAGTAATAAAAATGGATTTACGATTGATGTAGATAAATATTTATAATGGAGGAATAAACATGGAAAATTCAAAATTTGTAGATAAATTTGTTGTGTTTGCTGGGAAACTAGGAAACCAAATTCATCTAAAAACATTAAGAGATGCATTTGCAACAGTAATGCCACTTTATATTCTTGCAGGGTTGGTTGTTTTATTAAATAATACTGTATTTAAATGGATTATTTCAGATCCGGCTACATTGTCAAATGTTCAATATTGGGGAATTACTGTAGCAAATGGAACATTGAATATTTCAAGTCTTTTAATTGCAGTAATGGTTGGTTATTATTTAGCACAAAACCGTGAATATGAAAATCCTTTAGCAGCATCTATGATTTCAGCAGTTTCACTAATTGCGATGATGCCAAATGCCGTTCAAGTAGTGGCAAACGGAGCAAAAGATCCTGTTTCAGTATCTGGAGTGTTAACATTTTCTAATTTAGGTACTGGAGCAATGTTTGCTGGGGTTATTGTTGCGTTGTTAGCCTCAGAATTATTTATTAAAATTACACGTGTTAAAGCATTGAAAATTCATTTAGGGGATAATGTTCCACCTGCAGTTGAAAAATCATTTAATGTTTTAGTACCAGTTATTTTAGTAGTTTCAGTATTTGGTTTAGTTTCAACATTATTGTTCAATATTTGGGGAACTAACTTAATTACATTGATTACTACATTTATTCAAGAACCATTACGTCACGTAAGTACAGGGCTATGGGGAGCAATCATTCTTTATTCATTAGGAAATATGTTATGGTTATTTGGTGTTCACCAAGCCGTTATTTATAGTTCTATTTTAGAGCCATTATTAATTATCAACATTCTTGAAAATACAGCTGCTTATAATGCTGGAGAAGCAATTCCACATATTATTAATGTATCACAAGTTCAAACATATGCATTAATGGGTGGTAGTGGTTCAACAATCTGTTTATTAATTGCTACATTCTTAGTAAGTAAAAATGCTGCAAGTAGAAATGTTGCAAAATTAGCATTTGCTCCAGGATTATTTAATATTAATGAACCAGTATTATTTGGTTATCCAATCGTTTATAACGTATCTATGGCAATTCCATTTATCGGTGTTCCAGCTTTAGGTATTTTAATTAGTTACGTTGCTACAAGTCTTGGATTAATGAGTCCTAGTGTGGTACAAGTTCCATGGACTACACCAATTTTTGCTAGCTCATTCTTATCAACTGGTGGTGACTGGAGAGCGGTAGTTGTTCAAGCAATTATTCTCGTTTTAGGAGTTCTAATTTATATTCCATTTATCAAAGTTCATGATCGTGTCATGGAAAATCAATACGAAGGTTAGTGATTAATATGAAAAATATATTATTAGTTTGTAATGCAGGAATGTCTACAAGTATGTTAGTAAAAAAGATGCAATCAAGTGCCGAAGAACGTTCTATTGAAGCACATATTGAAGCCAAGTCACTAACAGAAGCTAAGAAAAATTTACAAGAGGCGGATGTTATTTTAATTGGTCCTCAAATTCGATATGAACTTGAAAATGTGAAATCGTTAGCAGGAGATATTCCAGTTGCTGCAATTGATATGAGAGATTATGGCATGATGAATGGACCTAAAGTTTTAGACCAAGCATTGGCTTTAGTGGAGGGATAATATGTCTCAGGATATGGAATTAGTATGTTTTCAGTTAATTGCAAATAGTGGGGCAGCAAAATCTTCTTATATGGAAGCTGTGGAATTAGCGAAAAAAGGAGATTTCAAAGGTGCTGATGAAAAAGTAACAGAAGCAGAAGAATGCTTTGTTCAGGCGCATAAAATTCATGCAGATTTAATTCAAAAAGAAGCTGCAGGAGAAAAGACTGAACTATCTCTACTCTTTATCCATGCTGAAGATCAAATGGCAATGACTGAAATGGTCCAATTATTTTCCAAAGAATTAATTCAGTTGTATAAAGAACGTTAAAATATTAAAGGTTCGAATGATAGAAATATGTCATTCGAACCTTTTTTATAAATTTACCCATATTCAAGACACTTTCTTGCAAAAAACATCATAGTTTACTATTATAAAGAAGTAAAAATAGAACTTGCGAGGGATAATATGAATCAAAAATACGGAATTATTTTAGCAGCTGGAAAAGGCACACGAATGAAATCTGAACTTTATAAAGTGATGCATCCAGTTTGTGGAAAACCAATGGTAGAGCATGTGGTAGATCAAGTAGAACGTGCGGGAGCAGAAACGATTGTAGCCATTGTTGGACATGGTGCAGAAATGGTACAACAACAATTAGGAGAACGTGTTTCTTATGCTTTACAAGCAGAACAATTAGGAACAGGTCATGCTGTTTTACAAGCAGAAGAATTGTTGAAAGATAAAGAAGGGACTACTTTAGTTGTTTGTGGAGATACACCGCTATTAACTGCAGAAACTTTTGAACAATTAATTAAAGTTCATGAAGATACAAAAGCAAAAGCGACTATTTTAACAGCTTGGGTAGATGACCCGACTGGATATGGACATGTAGTTCGTGAGAAAGATGGGACAGTTTTAAAAAATGTAGAACATAAAGATGCTACTCCAGAGGAAGCAGCGATTCAAGAAATTAATACAGGAACTTATTGCTTTGATAATCAATCTCTATTTAGCGCATTAAGCGAAGTTGGAAATGATAATGCTCAAGGGGAATATTACTTACCAGATGTATTAGAAATTTTGAAAAATCGTGGAGAAATTATTTCCGCGTATCAAATGCCAAATGTTGATGAAGGAATGGGCGTTAATGACCGAGTTGCTTTATCAAAAGCAGAAAAAGCAATGCGTCAACGGATTAATGAACAACATATGAGAAATGGGGTCACTTTAATTGACCCTGAGCAAACGTACATTGATTCAGAAGTAGTGATTGGTTCAGATACAGTCATTGAACCAGGAGTTTATTTAAAAGGGGATACAATGATTGGACAACATTGTCACGTCACTTCAGGTAGTGTGATTCGTGATTCTGTATTAGAAGATTATGTAACAGTGACAAGTTCAAATATTGAAGAGTCATTAATGAAAGCTTATAGTAATGCTGGTCCGTTTGCACATCTTCGTCCAAAATCTGTTATCGGAAATTCTGTTCACATTGGAAACTTCGTAGAAGTGAAAAATACAACATTAGGAGCAGGAACAAAAGTCGGTCATTTAACGTATGTAGGAGACGCTGATTTAGGAAAAGAAATTAATGTTGGTTGTGGAACAATCTTTGTAAACTATGACGGTAAAAATAAACATAGAGCCACTGTAGGCGACCGTGTGTTTATCGGCTGTAATGCGAATTTAGTAGCACCTGTTACAATTGGAGATGATGTCTTTATTGCAGCAGGTTCTACAATTACAAGAGACGTTCCAAATGGAGCATTAGCCATTGCTCGTTCTCGTCAAGAAAATAAAGAAAACTATGCTGAAAAATTACCTTCAGCTCAAAAAAATTCATAGAAATATACATTTAGTTCTTTAAAAACGAATCAAAAACGTTTATTATTATAGTAGTGAAAAAACAAAAATAAAATTCTTCGGGGGTTATCATTGTGGAACATTATTCCGATCCAAATTTAAAGATTTTTGCATTAAGCTCAAATCGTCCATTAGCTCAAAAAATTGCAGATCAAGTCGGGGTAGAATTAGGGAAAGTATCCGTTACTCAGTTTAGTGATGGAGAGATTAAAATTAACATTGATGAAAGTATTCGTGGAGATCATGTTTATATTGTTCAATCAACATCGTATCCAGTAAATGATAACTTAATGGAGTTATTAATTATGATCGATGCATTACGTCGTGCAAGTGCAAAAACAATTAACGTTGTATTACCGTACTATGGATATGCACGTCAAGATCGTAAAGCTCAATCACGTGAACCAATTACAGCAAAATTAGTAGCAAATATGATTACACAAGCAGGTGCTGACCGTGTGTTAACATTAGACTTACATGCTGCTCAAATTCAAGGATTCTTTGATATTCCAGTGGATCACTTATTAGGAGCTCCATTATTAGCCAATTATTTCTTAGAAAATAATTTCAAAGATAAAGATATCGTCGTTGTTTCACCAGATCATGGTGGAGTAACTCGTGCACGTAAATTAGCAGAATTCTTACATGCTCCAATTGCGATTATTGATAAACGTCGTCCAAAAGCAAATGTTGCAGAAGTGATGAATATTATTGGGGATGTTAAAGGGAAAGTTGCCGTATTAATCGATGATATGATTGATACAGCTGGAACCATTACACTAGCAGCTCAAGCTTTACAAGATGCGGGTGCATTAGAAGTTTATGCTTGTTGTACTCACCCTGTATTATCAGGTCCAGCATTAGATCGTTTAAACGCTTCTGTAATTAAAGAAGTAGTTGTAACGGACTCCATTCAAGTTCCTGAAGAAAAAACAGGCGGAAAAATTGTACAAGTTAGCGTGGATCAATTAATGGCTGAAGCGATTAGACGTATTCATGAAAACCGTTCAGTAAGTCCATTATTTATTGAAAAGTTCACAATTTTAGATTAAAAAGTTGAAGGTTAATTAGGAGGCTGGAGAGATTTCTCCAGCCTTTTTTATTCAAGGAGGTTATGTAGTGAATTCATGTAAAATCAAGGAAAAAATTTTACTAGGAATTGTTAGTGTCATTGTCGGAGTGATTACTGGAGTTTTAACGTCCTTTTTTGGGCAAGTGTTATTAAAAGTATCAGAATTACGGGTAGAGTATTTTGGGTATTTGATTCCATTTTTAGCAATTGTAGGATTTTTATTCCATAAAGTTTATTTAAAATACGGGAAAAATGCAGTAGAAGGAATGAATATTGTCTTTCGAATTGGACAAGGAGAAGACAATCGTATTTCAAAATGGCTCATTCCTTTTATGATGATTGGAACATGGCTAGCTCATTTATTTGGAGCAAGTGTGGGACGTGAAGGAGTTGCGGTTCAATTAGGAGCAACGGTTGCGAATCAGTTTCAACAATGGTTTTCTTCTAAAAGAAATCGCCAAATTTTATTAATGATTGGGATGGCAAGTGGTTTTGCTGGATTATTTGGGACCCCTCTAGCAGCGACTTTCTTTGCGATTGAAGTAATGATTGTCGGTCAATTGCAAATTGATGCATTATTTTATGCATTGTTGTCCAGTTTTATTTCGATGAATGTAGCTCAAAGTTTAGGATTAGAGAAATTTATAGTTGGAATTCCTGTAGAAATTCAGTTCGATGAAACTTTATTTAAAATGGTAGTGCTGGGAATTGCTTTTGGATTAACCGGAAGACTATTTAGCATGAGTTTGGCATATTTGAAAAAATATTGGAGTAGTAAAATTCCAAGTCCAACTCTAAGAATATTTTTATTAGGAATTATTGTCAGTATTTTAATCGCAGCTTTTGGCAGTGGTCGTTATGCAGGATTAGGGACGAATTTAATTCATGCTAGCTTTTATAGTGAGACAATTTATGTACAAGATTGGATTTTAAAATTAGGATTAACAGTATTTTCCCTTAGTGCAGGATTTCTAGGTGGGGAAGTAACTCCACTCTTTTCAATTGGGTCTTCTTTAGGAATTGTGATGAGTTCGTGGTTAGGAATTTCTCCAATGGTAGCAGCAGGATTAGGTTACGGAGCTGTATTTGGAAGTGCGACAAACACTTGGCTAGCCCCTATTTTTATTATCGGTGAAGTATTCGGATATAGTATGATGCCATATGCAGCCATTGTATGTATTGTCGCATTTGTCGTGAATGGAAATGCTAGTATTTATGGACAACAGAAAATTTTTGAATTAGATGGTATAGAAAGATAAAAAACAGGGGCAATTATTTTGTCCCTGCTTTTTTATACGCACTCCAAGTTGCGAAAAACTTACTGTTAACTTTCTCACTTATGTCTGAGATACAACCTTTTTCAGCATTATTTGTTATAACGAAATTCAATCATCAATACACCTAAAACTATAAAAACAGAGGAAATTACTGCGCTCATTACTAGTGATACATTCATATAATTTTTTAGAAAAGATAATAAGGCTACTCCTAAAACGGTTATCAAGCTAGTCAATAATCTCTTTTTCATATATTCACCCTTTTTCATTTAAATTAATTAAGTCTAAAAATAGATATTAAATACTTGGAAATTAAATAATATAAACATGAAAGAGTTGTTTAGAAATCGCTTCCTGTTTATGGTTGTAGTGTAATACATTTTTATACAAATTACAATTAATATTAAAAGAGATATTTTTGGTGTAAAGGTACATTAAAACTTTACATTTGACAAATTTTTAAATAAACGAAAAAACTACTTGTTATTTTGTGAAAAGTCTAGTATACTTTCGCATAGCGAGGGCTTTTAAATTCATCCCGTGAGGTGAAAAAGGCGATCATAGTTCAAGTTTATATTTTCTAGGAGAATTTTTTATGCATAGAGAGAATTCTTCTATATGAAAGCAGCCCTTTTGCAAACAAAATTTGATAGGGTTGCTTTTTTGTATGCACAAAAAGGCCCGGAAAAGAGGAAATGATGGAGTTACAAACTTCAAAAGTCAACTTATTACTTGATGTGGATCAAAATCCACCTTTTGCCAAAGGCTTATTACTAAGCTTGCAACATGTGTTTGCAATGTTTGGGGCAACGATTTTAGTGCCATTAATTTTAGGAATGCCTGTTTCTGTAGCATTATTTGCGTCAGGTTTAGGAACTCTGATTTATATGGTAGCAACTCAATTTAAAGTACCAGTGTACTTAGGTTCTTCATTTGCATTTATTTCAGCGATGGCATTTGCGATGAAGCAAATGAATGGAGATGTTTCAGCCGCTCAGTCAGGGGTTGTTCTTGTAGGTCTTGTTTATGTAGTAGTAGCATTAGCGGTTAAATTAATTGGAACAAAATGGATTGATCGTTTATTACCACCGATTGTGATTGGACCAATGATTATGGTAATTGGTTTAGGATTAGCAAATTCTGCAGTGACAAATGCTGGCTTTATTAAAGATGGTACTATTCAGCAAATTACAGTAGCGATGATTACATTTTTAATTACAGCATTTATTAATACAAAAGCAAAAGGATTTTTAAAAATTATTCCATTCCTATTTGGGATTATTGGAGGTTATATTGCTGCTGTACTGCTTGGTTTGGTTGATTTTACTCCAGTACTAAAAGCGGATTGGATTGCGATTCCACAGTTATATTTACCATTTTCAACAAATGGATTTTTCAAAGAATACCATTGGTATTTTGGTCCTGAAACTTGGGCGATTTTACCAGTAGCTGTTGTAACCATTGCAGAACATATTGGAGACCATACTGTTTTAAGTCAAATTTGTGGTAGACAATTTTTGAAAAATCCTGGTTTACATCGTACATTAATTGGAGATGGAATTGCTACTTCAGTTTCAGCATTTATGGGTGGACCTGCAAATACGACTTATGGTGAAAATACTGGGGTTGTAGGGATGACAAGAATTGCGAGTGTTTCAGTTATTCGTAATGCAGCATTATTTGCGATTGGATTGAGTTTCCTTGGAAAATTCACAGCGTTAATTTCTACTATTCCAAATGCAGTGCTTGGTGGAATGTCCATTATGTTGTATGGGGTTATTGCAAGTAATGGTTTGAAAGTGTTAATTGAAAAGCAAGTGGATTTTAGAGAAGTGCGTAATTTGATTATTGCGAGTTCGATGCTAGTGTTAGGATTAGGTGGAGCAATTTTAGAATTAGGTCCTGTGACATTATCAGGTACAGCATTATGTGCATTAGCAGGGGTCATTTTGAACCTAGTATTGCCGTATGAAAACAGAAAATAATTTTTCTGTTTTTTACTTTTTTGATGAGGGATGTATACAAGGATGATTTTCGTGATGTGGCAAGGGGCTTTGATGTTTCATTCGTAAAAAAATTGTTTGACCGTTAGTCTATGAGAGAATATAAAAAGGCTTTTCTGTATGGAAAAGTCTTTTTTTAGTTTCTTAATTTGAGAAAGCGAAAAAAAGGTAGAAAATATGCTATAATAAAAAAATAGTACGAGTAAAGGAGAGTGAGGAGATGGGACGTTTTCAAGAGGATATGGAAACCTATAAAAAGAACGATCCAGCGGCACGAAGTAGTTTAGAAATTATTTTAACGTATCCAGGCTATCATGCGACTGTGATGCATCGACTAGCACATTGGTTACATACTACTTGCCGATGTAGACTTCTTGCTCGCATGCTGAGTACATTTAGTCGATTTTTTACTGGAATTGAAATTCACCCGGCAGCTCAAATTGGTCGTCGATTTTTTATTGACCATGGAATGGGAATTGTCATTGGAGAAACAGCGATTATTGGAGATGATGTGAAAATGTTCCATGGAGTTACATTAGGCGGAACAGGAAAGCAAACGGGGAAACGTCATCCAACCATTGAAGATGGAGTATTATTGTCTGCTCACGTTCAAGTCATTGGACCAGTTACGATTGGAGAAGGTGCCAAAATTGGGGCAGCAGCAGTAGTACTAACGGATATTCCAGCTCATACAACAGCAGTAGGATTACCTGCTAAAGTTGTTCGAATTCATTCAAAAGAAGAGCAAGAAATCACAGAATTATATGGAGGAAATTATGATTCAAGTATATAACACGTTAACACGTCAAAAAGAAGAATTTAAACCACTAGAACCAGGAAAAGTAAAAATGTATGTTTGCGGACCAACCGTTTACAATTATATTCATATTGGAAATGCAAGAAGTACGGTTGCATTTGATACGATTCGTCGTTATTTTGAATACCGTGGCTACGATGTGAACTATGTTTCTAATTTTACAGATGTGGATGATAAAATTATTAAAGCAGCAAATGAAACAGGAATGACCCCTGAAGAAGTTTCTAAAAAATATATTGCAGCTTTTTATGAAGATACAGCAGCACTGAATGTTAAAAAAGCAACTTTAAATCCAACAGTTATGAATACAATGGATGATATTATTGCCTTTGTAAAAGCATTAGTCGAAAAAGAAGCAGCGTATGAATCTGGTGGAGATGTTTATTTCATCACTGAAAAATTCAAAGATTATGGAAAATTAAGTGATCAAAGTATTCAAGATTTACAAGTAGGAGCTAGCCAAAGAACGGAAAGTGCAGATGATGCCAAAAAGAGAAATCCATTAGACTTTGCGTTATGGAAAAGTGCTAAACCAGGTGAAATTAGTTGGGATTCTCCTTGGGGCAAAGGTCGCCCAGGTTGGCATATTGAATGTTCTGTAATGGCTACGAAACACTTAGGAGATACGATTGATATTCACGGTGGCGGACAAGACTTAGCCTTCCCACACCATGAAAATGAAATTGCGCAAAGTGAATCAAAAACAGGGCATCCATTTGCTCGTTATTGGATGCATAATGCCTTTGTAACAATGGGTGAAGATGGCGAAAAAATGAGTAAATCTCTTGGTAATTTCGTATTAGTTCACGATATTATTAAAGAAATTGATCCTCAAATTTTACGTTTCTTCCTAGCAAGTGCACACTACCGTAGACCATTAAAATTCAGCGAGTCTTCATTACAAGAAGCAACAGCCAATGTGTCAAAAATTCAAACAACTTTTAGCAATACACGTTATCGTTTAGAGAATGTAGTTGAGTCATTAGAAGATGATCAAGATGTATGGGCTAGTTTTGAAGCATTAGAAGGCAAATTCAAAGAAGAAATGGATGATGATTTTAATGCTGCTAATGGTATCACTGTTTTATATCAATTCGTAAAAGAATGGAATGTATATTTAGAGCGTGAAGTAGTATCCCGTGTTATTTTAGAAAAATTATTACAAAAAGCTGAACAATTATTTGCGATTTTTGGAATGAAAGAAGTTCAAGAAGAATTAGTAGATGATGAAATTCAAGCATTAATTGACGAACGTTTAGAAGCAAGAAAAGCGAAAAACTTTGCACGAAGCGATGAAATTAGAGAATTATTGAAAGCTCAAGGAATCGTGTTAGAAGATACTGCTCAAGGAACAAGATGGAGAAGAGTATAATGGAAATCATTAAAGATTGGCATTTATTAAATGGCTTAACATTAGCTTATATGGGTGATGGTATTTATGAATTATATATTCGTCAACATGTGTTAAGAACTGGAAAGACGAAACCAAATGTCTTGCATCGTGAAGCTACTCGTTATGTTTCTGCCAAGGCTCAAGCGAATTTAATTCAACAAATGTTGGATAGCGAGTCATTTTTATCAGAAGAAGAATTAGAATACTTCAAACGTGGAAGAAATGCGAAAAGTCATACTAAGGCAAAAAATGCGGATGTCATTACGTATCGTATGTCGACAGGATTTGAAGCGATGATTGGCTATTTATATTTAAGTGGACAAAAAGAGCGATTAGATGAAGTGATTGCATGGTGTATTCAACAAGTGGAGGAAAAACATGGCTAGACAAGAAAAAAATTCGAATAGAAGAAAAGGAAGTCAACCAAAGGGCTTCAAAAAAGAGGCTAAAGCACCTCGTCCAAAATATACACCGGAAAGTTCTTCAAATGAACAAGAGTCCACAGATTTTGTATATGGACGTCATGCAGTAAGAGAAGCTTTACAACAACCAGAACGTGTGAATAAATTATGGATTCAAGAAGCTTTATCTGGAAAGGAAATTACTCCGATTATTGATTTAGCAAAGGAACATCGTATTCAAATTCAAAATGTACCGAAAGCTAAATTACAAGATCTTGTTGGGGAAGTTGTCCATCAAGGAGTGGTTGCTTCGATTGCAGCTTATGAATATGTAACTTTAGAAGATGTCTTTGAAAAGGCTCAGGAAAAAAATGAAGATCCATTTATTTTAATTTTAGATGGAATTGAAGATCCGTATAATTTAGGAAGTATTTTACGTACGGCAGATGCTACAGGGGTACACGGAATTATTATTCCAAAGAGAAGAAGTGTTTCTTTAACATCTACTGTAGCAAAAGCTTCTACTGGGGCTATCGAGCATGTTCCCGTTGTTCGTGTGACGAATTTAACTCAAACGATTGAACAATTAAAAGAACGTGGCATTTGGGTGTTTGGAACTGATATGAAAGGGACGGATTATCGTCAATGGAATACAAAAGGACCAATTGCGATTGTGATGGGGAATGAAGGAAAAGGTGTCTCTCGTATTGTCAAAGATGCCGTAGATGAAATGATTACTATTCCAATGACTGGACATGTTCAAAGTTTAAATGCGAGTGTCGCAAGTGCTTTAATGATGTATGAAGTTTTCCGTTCTCGTCATTAATAGGTGATTTATGAAGAAACAATTATATATCATTGATGGGTATAATATGATTGGTGCATGGCCTGAATTAGTTACTTTAAAAAAACAAGGAGACTTAGAAAGTGCTCGTGATTTACTCATCCATCACTGTGCTAATTTTAGAAAATTTGAACAGGTTGAAGTGTGGATTGTTTTTGATGCACAATTTGTTCCCGGCATTACTCAGTCATTTGAATCTTCCCAAGTGAAAGTTATTTTTACAGCAGAAGATGAAACGGCAGATGAATATATTGAGAGAACAGTTAGCGAAATGAATACGCAAGTCATTCAAGTGTCTGTAGCAACGAGTGATTTAGCGGAACAATGGGTCATTTTTCAAAAAGGTGCTTTAAGAAAATCTGCAAGAGAATTTTTTAAAGAAATTCAACGAAGTAAGAAGAAGCAAGATCAATTATCTAGACAATATCAAGAAATCTCCAGACGTCGTTCACCATGGAGTGATGAACAAATGGATAAATTGAATATTTTACGATTCAAATTACAAGAAAAAGATTGATAGGTTTAGATGGGAAAGAGCTAAGAGTGTGAACTGAAGTGACCCCAAAAAGTCTAACTTTTTGGGGTCACTTCAATATTATTGGCTTGTTCCAACTACTCATCGACAAGCAAAAATAGAGATTCGATTTGATATTGTTAAGGATTTTGATAGAGAAGAAGCAAAAAAAGCTGTAGCAAATGGATTGATGAGTGCAGAGAGCGTTGCAGAACAAGAAAAACAAATTGGAAAATGGGATATTACTTCTGTAGGTGAATACGAAGAAGGAGAAGAACCGTTTGATCAAAAAATAGAAAAGGTGCTAAAAGAGCAATCAATCTCTCCTCAAGCCCTATATTATATTCAATCAACGAAAGTAATGATGGATCCAATTGTTTTAGTGAAGTTAGCAGATGATGAGTATCGCATACTCATTCACTCACTACCATTTGAAGAAGGTCAAATGAAGAGTAAAGCAGGAACATTAAAATTTGATACGCTATATCCATATGAAACAGCGCAAAAGGTCTTAGCTGCTTATTTAAGTGAAAAATATACAGAACGGATGGGTGGAATTTCAGCTCCAGAGCCATGTGGGGTAATTTCGGTCGAGCATTATAGAGCGATGATGATTGTGGGAGTCGTGTTTGTTATGATTGTTGGGCTCATTTGTTGGAAGTTCTTCAAAAAATCATAATACAAACAAAATAAATTGAAAAATTCTGAGGCGACTTTGGTCGTCTCTTTTTTCATCTTCACAAAATCTTCATACTTTTTAGTTAACGGATTCATAAACTTACGGTATACTAACAATGAAATCATCTCAAAGGAGGAAGTAAGATGCATATTTTAATGATTGAAGATACAGAAGCAGTATGTGAAATGATGGAAATGTTTTTTGAAAAAGAAGGTTGGACAGCAGAGTTTTATCATGATGGAAAAGAAGGCTATGATGCTTTTATGAATCAGCAAGAAAAATGGAATTTAGTGATTTTAGATTTAAATTTACCATCAATGGATGGCATGCAAATTTGTCGCCAAATTCGACAAGTGAATGAGCAAGTACCTATTGTGATGTTAACAGCAAGAGATTCAGAAAGTGATCAAGTTATTGGCTTAGAAATTGGTGCCGACGATTATGTAGCAAAACCATTTAGTCCATTAACAATGATGGCTCGTATTAAAGCATTACATCGTCGTATTGGACGTAGTGCTTCTAGTGAAACGCCAATTAGTTCAGGTCAATTTGATATTGAAACAAATCATGTGTCGATTAATACAAAAACTCATGAAGCTTTTATTGATGGGGTAGAAATTGAAGGGTTAACTCCAAAAGAATTTGATTTATTAGTTTTAATGGCGCAACATCCTCGTCAAGTATTCTCAAGAGAGCATTTATTAACGAAGATTTGGGAAGATCCATTCTTTGGAGATGAACGTACGATTGATGCACATATTAAAAAATTACGTCAAAAAATTGAAGCAGTGGGTCCTCATGTCATCCAAACTGTATGGGGTGTTGGATATAAATTTGATGATAGTGGGATTTAGAAGATGAAATATTTTTACCAACAATTAGTAGGTTTTTTATCCGTTGTATTAGTATCTGTTATCGTATGTGGATTGTTGTTTTATAATGTTATGACAAATAAAATTTTCCTACAACGTTCTCAACAATTATTTGGATATGCAAAAGCAATTTTAGTGCATGATTTAACAGCCGATGAAATTAGCAGTAGTTTATCTTTGTTGAAAGATGAACATTTAGGTGTAGCGATTTTTGATAAAGATAATAAAATGACTTATCCAGCAACGGTATTAAATGTAAAAAGCTCATTAACGGATGATGAATTACAACATTTACAAGATGGTTCTGCCATTAATATGAAGCAAACAAAACATAACTTTGTAGGTGAAGCAGCAGATTTAGTGACGATTTATTATCCAATTTTTAAAAATCAAACTTATAATGGATTTCTAGCGATTTCTAGTCCATTAAGTCGTATTGAAACGGAAATGGCAGAATTAAGAAATTCAATTTTAGTAGGATTTTCATCAGCAGCAGTGGCAGGAGTTATTCTGAGTGTCTTATTTGCTAATTATCAAACAAGAAGAATTAATCGCTTAAGAAAAGCGACACACGAAATTGCTGAAGGAAATTATGATATTTCGCTACCGACTCAAAAACGAGATGAATTTGATGATTTAGTAATGGACTTTAATAAGATGGCAGAGTCATTACAGAAATCTGAACAAGAAATTGAACGACAAGAAAATTTAAGACGACAATTAATGATGGATGTAGCCCATGAAATGAGAACGCCACTTACAACGATGAATGGACTATTGGAAGGCTTAATTCACCATATGATTCCAGAGACTCGTCGTGAGAGAAGCTTGGAATTAATTACGAATGAAACGCAACGCTTAATTCGCTTAGTCAATGAAAATCTGGACTACGAAAAAATTCGTTCTGATCAAATTGTATTAGTGAAACAAAATTTCAATGGAGCAGAAGCATTGAGAAATGTTGTAGATCAACTTCAAGAGCTTGCTTCGAATAAAGAAAATGAATTAAAATATGAATGTCCAGATAACTTTACAGTGTA
This sequence comes from uncultured Granulicatella sp., assembly GCF_963515615.1. Classification (GTDB taxonomy): domain Bacteria; phylum Bacillota; class Bacilli; order Lactobacillales; family Aerococcaceae; genus Granulicatella. Next base: position 23,054 of record NZ_CAUPZT010000024.1, read on the forward strand.
TGCAGATTATGATCGTTTTATTCAAATTTTAGTAAATATGACAAAGAATGCAAATCAATTTACAGATAAGGGTCATATTTTGATTAAAGGTTGGAATGAAGATAATCATGCAATCATTCAAATTATTGATGATGGAATTGGAATTAATGAAAAAGAAGTCGAAGCTATCTGGGAAAGATTTTATAAGGCGGATGTTTCTAGAAAGAGTACAAAATATGGAGAATCCGGCATTGGATTAGCCATTGTTCATTCATTAATGAAGAGTCATCATGGTACGATTCAAACAGAAAGTGAAGTTGGAAAAGGGACAACCTTTACACTAACATTCCCAGGAAAAGAAGAAACAGAATAGAATAAGTAAGATTTCTCTTAAATAGCAAGAATTACCACTTAAATAGATGAATGATGGTTTTGCTACACATGAGAAATCTTTTTTGATGAATTTGTAATCTAGTGAAAACTGTTTTAAGATAGTAAAGGAATGAAATTAAAAAGGATGATCAATAGATGAAAGAAATTATTTTAAAAACAAAAGCAGCTCAATTAGTCAAAAAAGGCTCCCCTTTATTAAATCAAGAGGATTTAGCACGACCACTTGATGCAAAAGAAGGGGAATGTGTACGTGTTTGTGATGAGAAAAAAGAATTTTTAGCAATGGCATATGTAGGATTCCAACATAAAGGAATTGGTTGGGTTTATTCTAAAAATGATGGCGAGAAATTAACTCCTCAATTTGTAAAAGGCTTATTCCAAAAAGCTGCAAAAAAACGTTCTTCTTTAATGATGGATGACAGTACAACATCTTTTCGTTTATTTAATGGTGAAGGAGATGGACTTGGTGGAATTACGATTGATTGGTACGATGGATTTGTCGTAGTTTCATGGTATAGTGCAGGAATCTATCAATGGAAAGAGCTAATTATAGAACAATTACAAGAAGCGATTCCAAGTATTCAAGGTATTTATGAAAAAATTCGTTATGCTTCAAAAGAAAAATTACCGGAAAGTCAA
>NZ_CAUPZT010000025.1:0-22060 GCF_963515615.1 uncultured Granulicatella sp.
CATCTTGAAAGTGACCATCATGTGCCTTCACTGAGAATGAATATACCCCAGGTTGAACTTTTACACCTTCTCTTTTAACGACATAGGCTTCAGTCGGATTTCCGTTTCCATCTACCTTTCCTTCAACAGCTCTAAGTTCTACTCCCGCTGGAAATTGATCTGATTTTATATAAGCATTATCTTTATTCAGGACTACTTTTCCTAGTATTTGTTCCTTAGCAGACATCGGAATATTAATTGCTCCAGTAGCTTTATTTTCATATTCTTTATTTCCTTCAAAAAGAGTATCTGCAGTAGTTAAAACATAAACAGAGTAACCAGTACCGTTAGTAACAGAATTTTCAAAAGTTGTAAAGTTTAATCTGATTTTTTTAGTCAACCCTAAACTATCTGTTATCTCAACAGTTGTAAAATAATTACCTGGTAATTTAGGTAACTTTGTAAATTGAAGATAATATGGTGTATTAACATCATTTATTCTATATAATGAGTCTTTATCATATGATGCTACCGTTTGGAAATCTAAATTATTACTATACTCCCCCTTATCTGGAGCCTTATCATGTCTCAAATCGATTAACTTAGCTTCCACTCCTTCGGATGCTTCTAAGACTGTGAATTTTGTAATTGATAATCCTTGTTTATTATTATTAGCAAAATCTGTTGACCGATCCATTGAAGCATAGATTGGTAACATTGTATAATAACGGTTTGTATCTTGGTTAGTATCCTTAACAGTCTTCCCATGTTGACGAATGAAATAACCAAATGGTGTTGTAGGCATTCGTAATCCATTAATAGTAACTTCTGTTTTCGGAAGATTGTTGCTCACATAATACTCACTTATGTTTCTACTCTCTAAACCAAAAAACGTCTTGACATATTTGTTATCAATAGTCGTCCCATCAGTTCGTGTATCATCCGGATGCCAAAAAAATCTATAACCACCACCTGGTACTAAAATCATAAAACCATAGCGTTTTGTTGCAGTAATTTTTATAGTTCCTGACACTTTTATTTCCGGCCTTGACTTAACATAAATTCCAACCTCATAAGTCCCCTCCATATCTCTTGTAGGTGTTAATGTCTTTGTCAACAGCCCAGTTTCTCTGTTTAGTGTAAATCCCAATCTTTCTGCTCCATCGGTCATTACTAATTCATTTATATCACTATTTGGAAGATTTGAAGCCCCAATCTGATACTTAATTTCATAAGTTTTTTGACCATTTCCAGGTAAAGTCATACTTTCAGAATAAGTAAAATCTTCGGTTAAATTTTCAAGCGTCAAGTAAGGTTGTCCATTTTGGATTGGAGTTGATACTTTTCGTTTATTTCTTACTTTCCCTGGTTCTGATTTTTGAAGTTTAACGGTTACTTTTCCAACAGTACCTTCTGTTAAGGTAAGTTTTTGGCTGGCTGGTGCGCCGTCTGAAAGAACCCAATCTTTTAGTTTTTCATTTGCAGCAAGCGAAGGTTGAATCGTTACTTCTTTTTTCGCTACTGTTTCTGTTGTAGAGACTTTTTCTTCCTTTTCCTCACTTGCTAAGACTAGACCAGACTTCCCATCAACATATTCCACTGTATATTTAAGAGCAACAGTACGTTCTTTAGATGCTTCTGCTTCTCCGAATCCGTCTACTTCGTATACAAATACATTGTCTTCCCCTTCAACAATTTCTTTTGTAAAGGTTGTTGGATTGCCATCTGGTACATAGTAATTTTCTAATTGACTATCATTTGCCAGTTCTCCACCAATTTCTGTGACTGTAACTTTTGCTTTTGCTTCAGTAGTTTCTACTGTCTTCGTCTTCGTTACTTCATGAACTACTTTGTGAGATTTACGATCTAAATAGCGTACTTTGTAGACAATACTTACTGCACGTTTAGGGGTAGTTGCTGCATCATCTGGTTTTGCTTCTGCTTTTGTCGCAGTAGGTGTAGTTGTTTCTTCTTTTGGTTGAGATACAGTATTCTCCATAGATTTCACTGCACTTGTTGATGGATTCTCCTTATTCACCTTAGGAGCATCTGTTGATGTTGATTCAGGTTTAATCACAGCTTCTGGTGATTTTGATGAGGTAATAATTAGATGATCCGTTTCAACTGTTGAAGCATTAGTTTTACTTGGGTTTGATGAATCCGTCGGTTTCACTTCAGGTTTTGCATCATTTTCTTCCGCTTGAACTGTAGGTGCCAATCCGCTCAATAAAAACGCTGACCCCATTAACCCAATTAATACTGAACTTGCACCGTACGCTTTATTTTTACGGATAGAATATATTTGCTTTTGTTGACCTGTATTTTCTTTTTTCACACGCTTACTTCCTTTCTTAATTCTAATTTAGTTTTTTCGTTTTAATGATGGCTTTGAATTACATCAGGGATATAAATAACTTGTTTAGAACTCTCAAAAACTTTTTCTGACTGAGCAATCTCCTCCTCTAAATGTTCTTTTATACGAGTAAAGTCCTCCGTTTCTGAGGTTTCAAACGCATTTTTATAACGTAATAAGAGTTCTTGCAATTCCTTCGATAACTCGGCTTTCTGAGCCACAACTTTGTTCTTCATTTCATTTAATGTATCCATCGTTTGATTAAATCGCTCAAACTCATCTGATATTGTTTTATTCGCAGCATCAATCATCTCTGTTGCTTGTTGTTTAGCTTCCTCTACCAATTGTTTTGATAGCTGTTTTGCATCAATAATAGACTCGCTAATTAACTCTTCTTGAGAGCGATATTTATATAATTGAGCATTCAACTGTTCAATCGCTTCAGATTTCCCAGTAAGTTCTTGTTTGAGAAGTTTATTCTCTTGCTCCAACTTTTTCACTAAGTCCTCTACCTCTTTTTTATGATATCCAAAAAGACTTCTTCTTATATTTTCCATATTTCCTCCTTCTTTCTTGGTTACTAAATTTTTAGAAAAGAATGGTACCTATCCATCATTTTTCCTATTCCACTTCATTTATGTCATACTACTTTACGTAAAAAAATCACATAACATTGTAACATTAGCTGATTAGCGATCTGTCATTCTTTTGAAATTCATACCTCCTTAAAGCTTTTATGGGTCATTTTCAAGGTTCTTAAACAAACAAAAACAGACAACAAAGAAATACCTATCTTTGATAGATAGTGCTCCTTTATTGTCTGTTATAAAAAATGTATTCAAATAAGACAGACTTACCCCTGTCTGTCTGTCTGTCTGTCTGTCTGTCAATGATAGCAACATCTCGATCACCTTGTCAACACTTATTTACTTCCTATTTTATATAAATTCTCAATTCTTTGCAAGCGAAAACACAACATTATTTTGATATATAAAAATACTACACCTATACAGTTCAATATTTAATGATAGAAAAAATACGATACGAACTACTCCCTCATAATTTTTCTCTAAATAAGGATTTATCGAACAACCTAAATAAGAAAAGACTTCCTATAATAGCATGAGCAGTATCAGCCACACGGCTGATACCGCAGGAAACTTCGAGACCTTAGGCTCGAAGTTTCGCCATGAGACCGCTAGGTCTGCTGGCGTCCTAATACTACTATCAAGGAAGTCTAATTCACATAAATTGCACTTGAAATACAAATATAACACAAGGCACTTTGCCACAAGCTCGGATAAAATCCACTAAAATGAAACAATATACAAATTCCAATTATAAAAAGAAGCATTGGAAGTGAATGAAGGAAAGAGTTTATACCAATTCTAATATCTCTTTTAATATCCTTACGAATCCATTCATTAGTATAAGATTCTATAATTTTTGGATGAATAATTCCATAATAAAGTTGAGAACTACTTAATATGATTAAAAGTAAAGACAGCAAATGATATAAATCTAATTCTGTAGCATTTTCAAACACTAAACTTGCTAGTCTATTAGATAGCATCATAATTGAAACAACAAAACAAATAATAACTAAACAAACCCACCAATACATCTGTTTTGATATTGAAAAACTTTTTACAGTATCTTTATCAGAAACTAAAAATCCAAAAATCTCATTTGCCAATAAAAGCCCAGCCATATTCAAATACCATTGCACTTGATTTCCCAACTGCTGAAAAACAAACAATAACAACGTAATTCCAAACAAAGTCCATAAAAATGCAGTTTTATCGGATAATTCTTGTTTCTTCATATAAAAATCCTCACTTTAATCTCATATTTATCCATAAAACAAGAATAGACTTCCTATAATAGCATGAGCAAGAGACTCGCAAGCCGAGGCTTCTGCCGTCCTAATACTACTATCAAGGAAGTCTCATCTTATACGCCTCTCATAAACATCCGTCAAATAAGAATAGACTTCCTATAGTAGCATGGGCAGTATCAGCCTCATAGGCTGATACCGCAGGAAACTTCGAGACCCAGGCTCGAAGTTTAGCCATGAGACCGCAGGTCTGCTGGCGTCCTAATGCTACTATACAAAGGAAGACTCATCTTATACGCCCACTCATAATTATCCGTAAAATAAGAATAGACTTCCTATAGTAGTATGAGTAATATCAGCCATTCTGGCTGATATTACAGGTAAATTCGAGACCCTAGGCTCGAATTTTAGGCAAGAGACTCGCAAGGCAAGGCTACTGCCGTCCTAATACTACTATACTTAGGAAGTCTCATCTTATACGCCCTCTCATAAACATCCGTAAAATAAGAATAGACTTCCTATAGTAGCATGAGCAGTATCAGCCACACGGCTGATACCGCAGGAAACTTCGAGACCCAGGCTCGAAGTTTAGCCATGAGACCGCAGGTCTGCTGGCGTCCTAATACTACTATCACAGGAAGTCTAATCCGAATATCTAAGCTTGGATTAAAGCCAACGCTTCGTTTAAGTGTACAAGGCTACGTTCTTTCCCTAGCAACTCAATCGTTTGCCCTAAAGATGGACCATGAGTTTGACCACTTGTTGCCACACGAATTGGCATAAATAAGTTCTTACCTTTTACACCAGTTTCTTTTTGAACAGCCTTAATCGCTGCCATCACACTAGCTTCATCAAACACTTCTAAAGCTTCTAATTGAGCCTTAAATGCATGAAGTACAGTCGGTACAGTTTCACCTTGAAGCACTTCTCTTGCTTCATCATTTTCCACAACAAAATCTTTTTGGAAGAATAAACTTGAAATAGAAACAATCTCATTCATGTAGCTCATTTGATCATGATATAACGCTACTAATTTATTCGCCCAAACTTGTTGCTCTTCACTCAATGTTTCAGGTAACAAACCTGCTAATTGTAATTGGTGAATCGCTAATGGAGCAACTTCTTCTAATGGAGTTTTCTTCACATAAGTGTTGTTAATCCATTCTAATTTTTTAGGATCGAATGCTGCTGGAGATTTACCAAGACGTTTTTCATCAAAAATTTGAATAAATTCTTCTCTTGAGAAAATTTCATCTTCCCCTTGTGGAGACCATCCTAATAAAGTAATGAAGTTGAACATTGCTTCTGGTAAATAGCCTAAATCTTTATATTGTTCAATAAATTGTAAAATAGACTCATCACGTTTTGATAATTTTTTACCAGTTTCTGTATTAATAATTAATGTCATATGACCAAATCTAGGAGTATCCCATCCAAATGCTTCATACACCATCATTTGTTTTGGAGTGTTCGCAATATGGTCATCCCCACGTAATACATGAGTAATTTCCATAAAGTGATCATCCACTGCTACTGCAAAGTTATACGTTGGCATACCATCACGTTTTAAAATAACAAAGTCGCCACCTACACTACCAGATTCAAAAGTAATTTCACCTTTTACAATATCATCAAATGTATAAGTTCTATTTTGAGGAACTCTGAAACGAACAACTGGAGTACGTCCTTCTGCTTCAAAAGCATCACGTTGTTCTTGCGTTAAATGAGCATGTTGACCACTATAGTGTGGCATTTCTCCATTTGCACGTTGTGCTTCACGTTCTGCTTCTAACTCTTCTTCAGTCATATAGCATTTATAAGCTTTATCTTCAGCAATTAATTGTTCAATTAATGGATTATAAATATGTTCACGTTCTGATTGACGATAAGGCCCTACATTTTTTGGTTTATCTGGACCTTCATCCCAGTCAATACCTAACCAAGTTAAATTTTCTAATTGACTTTCTTCCCCATGAGCAATATTTCTTTTACGGTCAGTATCTTCAATACGAATAATAAATTCTCCACCGTAATGTCTTGCGAATAAATAATTAAATAGAGCTGTTCTTGCATTACCAATATGCAAATGCCCTGTTGGACTTGGTGCATAACGTACACGCACTTTATCTGCCATTTTTTATAACTTCCCTTCTATTTTGTCTATCGTTTCTATTGTAAAACTTTTTAGTTAAAATTGCTATGACTTTAACGCTTTTTCTTTAAAATTCTAGCTGTAATCAGCAAACTATTTTGTTTTTTTCATAAATTCCGTCAATTTTTCAATCACTTTCTGCTGTTGTTCTTTATTTGAAATCGAAGCTTTCCCATCTCCTTTTTGTTCGCCATACATACCAAAACCGCTATGATTTCCACCTTCAATCATAAGTTCTTCACTAGACTTCGGTAAACGAATCTTACTAGCTTCATATTTTTCCAAATTTAAAATCTTATCATTACTTGCTACAATCGATAAAACTGGAATATTGCTACTACTGAAATCAACACTTTTATCTGGATAACTAGCTAGTAAAATCAGTCCTGCTAAGTGATTTTCTTTTTGTAATTTTACAGCATCTAAACTTGCGACAACTCCACCTAATGAATGTCCTGCAACATAAACTTTATCCAATTTTTCTTCTTTTACAATTGTCTCCATGGTTCCCATTTCAAAAATTGGTAAGTTTAATGAAGATTCAATCACATAAGTTGTAACGCCATTCTGCGCTAATCCTTGTGCTATTCCAACATACGCTTGAGGTTCTACTAAAGCTCCTGTATAAAATAATAGCGTCGCTTGTTGTTCTCCTTTTGCATCAAACCGATAATACTGATTCTTTTTTACATATGAATGCTCATTCCACTTCTCCATTGCTTCAGGAGTTCCCCGATAAGTAAACATAAGAATCAATCCATAAAATAATAAAATCAGTGCAAATAACGCTCCAAAAATTCCATAAAACCATTTTCTTTGTCGAGTCATACTTACAACTCCCTTCGTTTGTTAAATTAAAAAACATCCCATCCATCTGACTAAAACAATGGATAGGATGCTTTCAATGTCATTAAATAGCCCAGTCTCCATTACGGAAGATTGGCACAACTGTTCCGTCTTCACGAATACCGTCAACATTCATATTTGGACCACCAATCATGAAGTCCACATGAATATCAGAACGGTTTAAACCGGCTGCAGCTAATTCATCTTCAGTTTCGAATTTCTCTCCACCTTTAACACTTGTCGCATAAGCTGAACCAATCGCTAAGTGGTTTGAAGCATTCTCATCATATAATGTATTAAAGAATGTAATGCCTGATTGAGAAATTGGAGAAGGATCACTTACTAAGGCAACTTCTCCTAACCCACGAGCACCCATATTTTCGAATACTAAGTCTTTCATTACTTGGTCACCTTTTTCAGCAGAAACTTCTACGATTTGACCGTCTTTAAAGGTAACTTTGATTCCTTCGATAATATTTCCGTTATAACTTAATGGTTTTGTACTTGTTACATACCCCTCAGCTACACGATAATCTGGAGCTGAGAAGACTTCTTCTGTTGGCATGTTTGCGATGAAGTGTTCTCCTTGAGCATTGATGCTTCCAGCACTTTCCCACACGTGATTTTTAGGCATTCCTAGAGTTAAGTCTGTCCCTGGTGCAGTGTAATGTAATTTAGCAAATTGTTCTTTATTTAAAACAGCTGCTTTTTTGTCTAATTTTTCTTCATGTTCTTTCCAAGCCGCAACTGGGTCGTCAGCATATACTCGGCAAGTAGTGAAGATTTGATTCCATAATAAATCTACAGCTTCTTCAGTAGATTTTGCTTCTGGGAATACTTTCTTAGCCCATGCGCTACCTGCTGCTGCTGCAACTGTCCAGCTCACTTTATTCGCTTGAGTAGCTACACGCATTGGTTTTAAAGCAACACTTGAAGCTTTCATAGCTTTAGCAAGACGACTTGTATCTACTCCATTTAATGCATCTGGGTCTTTAGACACAATACTTAAACGACTTGCTTTATGGTCTAATAAATAATGCATTTCTTGGACTTTATATTCAGGAACTGTCGTAATACGATCTTCCGCTGCATATAATAAACGCTCACGGTTGATTTCATCATCACTCCATTGAACGATTACTTCGCTTGCTCCTAATTGATACGCTTCTTTTACTAATAAGCGTGCAAATGGTGCTTGTTCCACCTCTGCATAAATCGCCACAGTATGTCCTGGTTGAACATTAATCCCTGTAGACACTAGTAATTTTGCATATTTTTGTAAATTTACATCAAAATTTTCTAATACCATCGTATCTCTCCTTTAAATTAAATACGTTTCTATTGTAACATACTCTTGATAAAACTGCATTATTCCTTTTCTTCATAGAAAACTTCATCTAAATACAAGCCTTGAGGTGGAGCGGTTGGACCTGCTTTTTGCCTGTCTCTTGCTTCTAAAATCTCTTTCATATCTGAGACAGGTCGTAGTCCATCGCCTATTTGAAGACTCGTCCCGACTAATATACGAATCATATTGTATAAAAATCCATTTCCTTCAAAGGTAAAGACTAATTCTCCATCTTTTTCTACAACTTCTGCTTTGGTAACGATTCTAACTTTAGATTCCTTATCCGTCTTTGTAGAGCAAAAACTTGTAAAATCATGTTCTCCGATAACAGCTTGTAAAGCTTCATTCATCTTATTCACATTAACTCTATAAGGATGGTGAAGAGTATATAGACGATTAAATGGATTGACGAATTTTTGAATATTTACACGGTAAATGTATCGTTTCCCCGTCACACTATATCTTGCATGAAAGTCATCACTAACTGCCATCACTTCTCTTGCACAAATATCATCCGGTAATAAACTATTTAATGCTCTTTGTAAATTTTTTTCTGCAATTTTTGTCGGATAATCAAAATGAATCACTTGTCCATTCGCATGTACCCCTGAATCTGTTCTTCCTGATCCACAAACTGGAATATACAATCCCTTTGTCATTTTTCGTAATGCTTTATTTAATTCTGCTTGAATACTGTTGCCATTTTCTTGCACTTGAAACCCTACATAATTCGTTCCATCATAACTTAAAATGACTTTATAACGAAATCCCACTCGATTTCCTCCTTCATAATTCATTCGTCTTATTGTACCATATTCCTGTTCAAAAAGTGGAAAAGACTTTCCCATAGTTAGAAAATCATTCTACTACGGGAAAGTCTTTAATTTAATTGTTGTTTGATTAATCGGACAACTACCGATTTTAGCGCATCTAAATGTTTAGAAATATCTTGTACATTTTTATGAATCATAAAATCTACAACAACATTATCTAACCACAAATCAAAAATATAGTCCCATGTTGTATTCGAAATATGTAAATTGGAGTTTGCTAATAAGTAGGGATAGTCTCTTTGAAGTTTTCTTACTCCATGTTGGATTTCAGCTAAATCCTTATTCAATGCTGAAATTTGTCTTCTTTTGAACCAATTTAAAATCAGACTATCACTAAAAAAATCAAACAACATCCATGTTCTTAATTTCTTCATTCTTGTTTCAGCATGATAAATTTTTCTTAATAAATATCTTAATAGTGTTAAATCCTGTTCCATACTCATTATTGTCCTCTAAAAACAATTAATGCAATTGTTAAACCAACAAGCGTAAGAGCAGTTACTCCATCTTTCTTACCATATGTTAACACACGATATTTTGTTCTACCAGTTCCACCTTGATATCCTCTAGCTTCCATTGCAGTCGCTAAATCTTCTGCACGGTTAAATGAACTCACAAATAATGGAATTAAAATCGGAATAATAGCTTTCATTTGTTCAAATAAATTACCTTCTCCAAAATCTACACCACGAGCTCGTTGTGCATTCATAATCTTTTGAGCTTCATCCATTAATGTAGGAACAAAACGTAAAGCAATTGATAACATTAAAGCAATCTCATGAACTGGAACACCAATTTTCCCTAAAGGTTTCATAATTGATTCCATTGCATCTGCAATTTGTAAAGGAGGTGTTGTTAAAGTCATCAATGTAGAAATAAAAATAATCAATACAAACCGTAAAAAAATATAGACTGCATTAATGACACCGAATGAAGTAATTTTAATAAAGCCCCATTCAAAGTACACATCTCCACCAGTCGTAAAGACCATTTGCAATACAACAGTAAATAAAATAACCCACAATAGTGGTTTCACACCATTCCAAAAGAACTTCATTGGAATTTTAGAAGCTAATAAAGCTACTAATGTGAAAATAGCCAAAATCAAATATGTTAGCCAATTATTCGCAAGGAAAATAATAATAATAAATACAAATGTAGAAATAAATTTAGTACGAGGATCCAATTGATGAACAAAAGAGTCCCCTTGTAAATAGCGCCCTAATAACAATTTATCTAACATTTATTCATTCACCCCACGTTCTTCTAAGATAGCTTCCGCTAACTCATCTAAAGTTAAAGGCATTTTATCAGTAGACCAACCTTTTTCTTTTAATTTCTCAACAAAAGCTAAAGTTGTTGGGACCCCTAATTGTTTTTCTAATAACCAAGAAGCATCTGAGAAAACTTCTTTAGGTGAACCTTCCTTTACAACATTTCCAGATTCAATCACAATCACATGATCAGCATAATCACTGACATCATTCATTTGATGTGTCACTAAAACGATGGTCATATGTTGTTCTTTATTTAATTTATAAAACATCTCCATCATTTCTAAACGACCTTTTGGATCAAGACCTGCTGTTGGTTCATCCAATACTAACACATCAGGTTTCATCGCTAATACACCTGCAATAGCAACACGTCTCATTTGTCCCCCCGATAAATCAAATGGTGATTTTTTCAAAACATCTTCTGGTAATCCTACCGTCTTTACTACTTCAGATGCAATTTTTAAAGCTTCTTCTTCACTAACTCCAAAGTTTTTTGGACCAAAAGCAATATCTTTTTCTACAGTTTCTTCAAATAATTGTGCTTCTGGAAATTGAAAGACTATCCCTACTTTTTTACGTAAAGGTTTTAAATCTTTATTTCCAGTAGTTGAATCAATCGTTTTATCCCCTAATTCAACAATTCCTTCAGTTGGTTTTAATAATGCATTTAAATGTTGTAGAATCGTTGATTTCCCAGAACCTGTATGTCCAATAATCGCAACATAAGAACCATCTTCAATAGAAAACGAAATATCATGTAATGCTCTCATTTCAAATGGCGTACCTGCTTGATATGCAAATCCTACTTGTTTAAAACGGATGTCCATAACCATTCCACCAACCCTTCTTCATCTAAATATTCAGTTGGAACATTTAAACCTTTTTCTTTTAATACTGCTTTTAATTTTTCAGAAAATGGAACATCTAATCCTTTTTCAACTAAAGCTGTTCCCATTTCAAAAATATCTGAAGGTTTACCAATACGATTTACTTTTCCACCTTCCATTAATAACACTCGATCTGCACTTGCAGCTTCTTCCAAATCATGAGTAATAGAAATAACTGTAATCCCTTTTTCTTTATGAAGTTTTTGAATTGTAGAAATCACTTCAAATCTCCCTTGTGGATCTAACATAGAAGTAGCTTCATCTAAAATCACTACTTTAGGTGCTAATGCAATCATACCAGCAATTGCAACACGTTGTTTTTGTCCTCCAGATAATCGTGCAGGTTCTTTATCTTTAAATGGAGTCATGCGAACCATTTCTAAAGAAGAGTTGATTTTTTGAATCATTTCCACACGAGGCATTCCAATATTTTCCAATCCAAATGCAATATCATCCTCTACAGTAGTACCAACAAATTGATTGTCTGGATTTTGAAACACCATTCCAATTTTTCGTCTAGCTTCATAGACAGTTTCTTCTGTTAATAATTGACCATCAATATAAATTGAGCCTTCATTAGGTTCTAATAGTCCATTCATCATTTTTGCTAATGTTGATTTCCCAGAACCATTATGACCAATAATTGCTAACCATTCACCCGGATATACATCGATACTTACATCTGATAATGCTTCTCTTTTATCATCGTCATGATAATGAAAATGAATATTTTTTATTGAAATAACTGGTTGAGCCAATTTCTTCACCTCTTCACCTTTAATTATGTATATAAAATAAAAATATGTATAAAAACAAAAAAAGACACCTTCATGATGAAGTGCCTTCCCGTCATCGCTGACGGGGAGACAGCGAGCTAGACTAAATAATCATGAGAAAGAATAAGGCTACTTTACAGTAGCCTCAGACTTCTCATCCTACATTCGCAAGATGATTATTACCATCATGACGCTCTTTTATAACCATCAAAAAGTGTTTGTTTATCTATTAAACTAATTCAATGATAACCATTGGTGCAGCATCGCCACGACGAGGTTCTGTTTTAAGAATACGAGTGTATCCACCTTGACGTTCGCTGTAACGTGATGCTAAACCATTGAATAATTTTTGTAATGCAGTTTCAACAACGATTTTTTCGCCTTCTTCACGTACATCTGCTACCTCATTACGAACATATGCAGCTGCTTGACGACGAGCATGTAAATCTCCACGTTTACCTAAAGTAATCATTTTTTCAACAGTTGAACGGATTTCTTTAGCACGAGCTTCTGTTGTAACGATGCGTTCGTTAATAATTAAGTCTGTTGTCAAGTCACGTAATAACGCTTTACGTTGTGAACTTGTACGTCCTAATTTACGATAAGCCATTTTTTAATATTCCTCCTTCTTAAGAGTTTCTATTAGTCTTCACGACGTAAATCTAAATTTAATTCGATTAATTTGTGTTTAACTTCCTCAAGCGATTTACGACCTAAGTTACGAACTTTAATCATTTCCGCTTCAGATTTGTTCGTTAATTCTTGTACAGTATTGATTCCCGCACGTTTTAAGCAGTTATAAGAACGAACAGATAAGTCCAATTCTTCAATTGTCATTTCAAGCATTTTCTCTTTTTGAGTTTCTTCTTTTTCGACCATAATTTCTACTTGACGAGTTTCATCTGTTAAATTAACAAAAATATTTAAGTGCTCAGTTAAAATACGAGCTGCTAAACTAATAGCTTCTTCAGGAGAGATTGAACCATCTGTCCATACATCAAGCGTTAATTTATCATAAATATTTTTTTGACCAATACGAGTATTTTCGACTTGGTAGTTCACTTTACTAATCGGAGTATAAATAGAATCAATTGGGATTACACCAATTGGCATATTTTCAGATTTATTATAGTCAGCACGAACATAACCACGACCATTTTTAGCGTTCATACGAACATGGAAGCGATGACCTTCAGCTACTGTACAAATGTATAAATCAGGGTTAAGGATCTCGATATCACTATCATGTTTGATATCTCCAGCAGTTACAACGGCAGGACCAACGATATCGATTTCTAACACTTTATCATCTTCGCTAAAAGATTTTAATGCAATTTTTTTAATATTTAAAATGATTGCAGCAACATCTTCTACCACGCCATCTATTGTTGAAAATTCATGTAACACGCCATCCATTTGGATATCTGTTACTGCAGTACCAGGGAGTGACGATAATAGAATACGGCGTAATGAGTTCCCTAATGTAGTACCATAACCGCGTTCAAGTGGCTCAACAACGAATTTACCAAATTTGGCATCTTCGCTGATCTCAATCGTTTCAATTTTTGGTTTTTCAATTTCGATCATTATTTTTTACCCCTTTCAAAACGTACGTACAATGTGCGATTGTCCAACAAAATTCAACAATAACAATCCATTACACACGACGGCGTTTTGGAGGACGACATCCATTATGAGGGATTGGTGTTACGTCACGAATTGCTGTAACTTCTAAACCAGTAGCTTGTAATGAACGAATTGCAGCTTCACGACCTGAACCAGGACCTTTAACTGAAACTTCAACTGTTTTCATACCATGCTCCATTGAACCTTTCGCAGCAGATTCAGCAGCCATTTGAGCAGCAAATGGTGTTGATTTTTTAGAACCTTTAAATCCTAAAGCACCTGCAGAAGACCATGAAACAGCATTTCCATGTACATCTGTAATCATAACAATTGTATTATTAAATGTTGAACGGATGTGAGCTACACCAGATTCAATATTCTTTTTCACGCGGCGTTTGCGTACAACTTTCTTTGCCATGAAGAATTAACCTCCTTCTTCTCTAAATTATTTTTTCTTACCTGCAATAGCCTTAGCTGGGCCTTTACGAGTACGAGCATTGTTTTTAGTATTTTGACCACGAACTGGTAAACCACGACGATGGCGAACACCACGATAAGAACCAATTTCCATCAAACGTTTGATGTTTAAGTTCACTTCACGACGTAAGTCACCTTCAATTTTTAGTTTATCCACTTCTGCACGGATACGGTCTAATTCATCATTTGATAAATCACGAACACGAGTGTCTTCACTTACATTAGCAGCAGCTAATACTTGTTTAGAAGTCGTAACACCGATACCGTAGATATAGGTTAAAGAAATAACAACACGTTTTTCACGTGGAATATCCACACCTGCAATACGAGCCATACTTTTAAGTACCTCCTTATAAATTATCCTTGACGTTGTTTATGTTTGGGATTTTGACAAATCACCATAACTTTACCATTGCGTTTAATTACTTTACATTTTTCGCAAATTGGTTTTACTGATGCTCTAACTTTCATTTAAGTTCCCTCCTTTATATCATTAACGGAGTCCATTATTTAAAGCGATATGTGATTCTTCCGCGCGTTAAATCGTAAGGTGATAATTCAACCGTTACTTTATCGCCCGGTAAAATCTTAATATAGTGCATCCGGATTTTACCAGATACATGCGCTAAAACCTCATGACCATTTTCAAGTTCGACCTTGAACATCGCATTTGGTAATGTTTCATTAACAATACCTTCAATTTCAATTACGTCTTCCTTTGCCATGCTTCATCCTCCTCACTTTTAAAAAGTTGTTACGGATTTTACTGACGGACTTCTACCGTTATCTAACTTTCTAATTATACCATTTCAGCTACAATAAATGCAAGATAACAGGTTAAGCTTGGTGCGGTTCGCCCATAATTGATTGAATTGTGTTAAACAAATGATCAATCCCGCTTTCACCATCTACATTATGTAAAACTTCTTTTGCATTGTAGTAGTTTAAGATTGGTTTTGATTGTTCAATATTAATTTGAATACGATTTTCAACAGTTTCAGGTTTGTCATCTTCACGTTGGTAGAAATCGTGTTCTCCACAACGATCACATGTTCCTTTTACTTTAGTTGGTTTATTGATTTTGTGATAAGTAGCTCCACAGTTTCTGCAAATGAAACGTCCTGTTAAACGTTGCATTAAAATTTCTGGATTAACATCGATATTGATAACAGCATCAATTTTACGACCTAATTCATCCATAATTTTATCAAGTGCTTCTGCTTGAGCTTGAGTTCTTGGAAAACCATCCAATAAAAATCCGTTTTTAGTATCGTCTGCTTGTAAACGTTCCTTAACAATTCCATTTGTAACTTCATCAGGAACTAATTCACCTTTATCCATAAATGATTTAGCTTTTAGTCCTAATTCAGTTCCTTGTTGCATTGCAGCACGGAACATGTCACCAGTTGAAATATGTGGAATGTTATAAGTAGCAACAATTTTTTCTGCTTGAGTTCCTTTACCTGCTCCAGGTAACCCCATTAAAATAATATTCATAATATCTCCTTTACATTGTAGATGAAGAAAAGACAAAACATTCAAAAATATTTTGTCAATCTTCCTCATTACTCTTGGATAAACCCTTTATATTTACGTTTAATTGCTCGGCCTTCAATTTGACGGCTAATTTCAAGTGCAACCCCAACTACGATTAGTAAGTTTGTTCCACCTAACATTAAACCACGTGGTAGATTCCACAAAGCAGCAGCAACCATTGGTAATAATGAAATACCACCTAAGTAAAGGGCTCCGACTGTACTCAATCTTAAAAGCATTCCAGAAATATAATGTTCTGTTTCTTTACCAGGTCTTACACTTAAGATGTAACCACCTTGTTTTTGTAAGTTTTCCGCAACTTTCTCGGGGTTTACTTGTACAAATGCATAGAAGTATGTAAATACTACTATTAAAAAGATATATAAACTTGCACCTGCTGGTTTTTGGTAATCAAATATATTTGTTGCAACTTGATACCAACTTTCCTCACTATATTGGCCATGAACAGCACTTAATACAGTTTGAGGTAATGCTATAAACGAACTTGCAAAAATTACTGGAATAACCCCTGCTGAGTTAATCTTCAATGGTAACCATGAAGCTTCGCTAGCTCCTGTAGGACGTTTAGAGTAAGAAATTGGTAAACGACGTTGCGCTTGTTCAATATATACAACTAACATCACCACAAGAATGATGGCAACTACTAAGGCAGCAGTAAATCCATATGCACGATATAACTCTTCATCAGCTTTTCCTTGTAATTGATTGACATAAAATTCATAAATGTCATGTGGCATACGAGCTACAATCCCTGCAAAGATTATAATAGATACCCCATTACTAATCCCATTAACAGTAATCATATCCCCTAGCCAAGTAACAAACATTGTTCCTGCAGTTAAAACTAATGCAATCAATAAGTATGTTGAAATACCTGGATTGTTAATTAATCCATAGTTCGCATACGCATTGAATCCAAATGAAATTGCAAACGCTTGGAAGAATCCAATAACAATAGTTAAATAGCGAGTAGCGGTATTTAACTTACGTCGACCAACTTCCCCTTGTTTAGCCCATTCTACGAATGTAGGAAGAATGTCCATTTGTAATAATTGAACTACGATTGACGCAGTGATGTAAGGCGAAACCCCCATTGAAAAGATTGAGAAGTTTGATAAAGCCCCACCACTAAATGTATTTAAAATCCCAAAGAAACCTGACGATGCAAATGATTCAATAGCTGATGCATTAACACCAGGAACTGTAATATGCGTCCCAATTCTGAATACTACTAATACCATTAGTGTATATAATAGACGTTGTCTAATATCTTTTGTTGTGATCGCATTTTTCAGTAGAGAGAACATTAAATCACCTCTACAGTTCCACCTGCAGCTTCAATTGCTTCTTTTGCTGCTTGAGAGAATTTATTTGCTTTAACAGTTAACTTACGTTCAAGTTTTCCGTTTGCTAATACTTTGATACCGTCTTTCTCGTTTTTAACGATACCAGCCTCAACTAGTACAGCAGCAGTCACTTCTTGTCCATCTTCAAAACGGTTTAATGTTTCTAGATTTACGACTGCATATTCTTTACGATTGATATTTTGGAAACCACGTTTTGGTAAACGACGGAATAATGGAGTTTGTCCACCTTCGAATCCTAATCTAACGCCACCGCCTGAACGAGCTTTTTGACCTTTGCTTCCGCGTCCTGCAGTTTTTCCGTTTCCTGAACCTTGACCTCTACCAACACGGTTACGTTCTTTACGTGAACCAGCTGCTGGTTGTAATTCATGAAGTTTCATGTTTCGGGCACCTCCTCTTATAAGTTGATTAATTAAACTTCCTCAACATCCACTAGATGTGATACTGTGTTAACCATGCCTTTGATAGCATCGTTAGCTGGTTTTACAACTGTTGAACGAATTTTTGTTAAGCCTAAAGCTTTACAAGTATCAATTTGGTTTTGAGGACGTCCAATCAAGCTTTTCTTTAAAGTGATCTTTAATTCTGCCATTTTCAATGTCCTCCTATCCTAATAATTCTTCAACTGATTTGCCACGTAATGCAGCAACATCTTCAACACGTTTTAATTGTTTCAAACCTTCGATTGTAGCACGAACCATGTTTACAGGTGTGTTTGAACCTAAAGATTTTGAAGTTACATCAGCGATACCTGCTAATTCAACAACGGCACGAACTGGTCCACCTGCGGCAACTCCAGAACCGGCTTGAGCTGGTTTTAGTAATACATTACCACCGCAGAAACGTCCGATAACTTCGTGAGGAATTGTAGAACCACTTGTAGGTACTTCAATTAAGTTTTTCTTAGCATCTTCGATTGCTTTACGGATTGCTTCTGGAACTTCTTGAGCTTTACCAGTACCGAATCCAACATGTCCATTACGGTCACCAACTACAACTAAAGCAGCAAAACGTAAACGACGTCCACCTTTAACAACTTTTGTTACGCGGTTAATCGCAACTACACGATCTTCTAATTCTAAGTTTCTTGCATCAATATTAACCATGAATTGTGGGTCCTCCTTTTCCTAGAATACTAGTCCATTTTCACGTGCAGATTCAGCTAATGCTTTTACACGTCCATGGTATAAATATCCACCACGGTCAAAGACTACTTTCTTAATATTTTTTTCAAGTCCACGTTCTGCAATTAATTTACCAACTGCAACAGCTTCCTCAGTTTTTGTTCCATTTTCTACATTTGTATCTAAAGTAGAGGCACTTGCTAGCGTCACACCCGCTACGTCATCAATAAGTTGAGCGTAGATGTTTTTGTTAGAACGAAAAACGTTCAAGCGTGGGCACTCAGCAGTACCAGAAATTTTGCGACGAACACGTGCGTGACGGTTTTGACGCACTTTATTTTTGTCTGGTTTTGTAATCACAATTTTCACCTCTTATAATATATTTTTATGCGACTAATAGCGCAACAAAAGGTAAATAATTACGAAAATTATTTACCTGTTTTACCTTCTTTACGACGTACAAACTCGTCAACGTAACGAATACCTTTACCTTTATATGGTTCTGGTGGACGTACGCCACGAATGTTAGCAGCTAATTCGCCAACTTTTTGTTTGTCATAACCTTTAACGATTACTTTAGTATTTGAAGGAACTTCGATTTCTAATCCTTCTTCTGGAGTGAATTCCACTGGATGAGAATATCCAACGTTTAATACAAGATTTTTACCTTGTAATTGAGCACGATACCCAACCCCGATTAATTCCAATTCTCTTTGGAATCCTTCAGTAACACCAACAACCATGTTGTTGAATACTGCGCGAGTTGTTCCGTGGATTGTTTTGTTTTCTTTTGAGTCATCTGGACGAGTGAAAACAACTTCACCTTCGTTTTGAACTAATGTGATATTTTGGTTGAATGTATATGATAATTCACCTTTAGGACCTTTAACAGTTACTGTATTGTCCTTTAAGTCGATTGTTACGCCTGCTGGGATAACAACTGGTTTATTTCCGATACGGCTCACTTGGCTGCACCTCCTTGTTTTCTAGATTACCAAACGTATGCTAGAACTTCTCCACCTACGTTTTTAGCTCTTGCTTCTTTATCTGTAATAACACCTTCAGATGTTGATACGATTGCGATACCTAAACCGTTTAATACTTTAGGGACTTCGCCTGTTTTAGCGTACACACGTAAACCAGGTTTTGAAATACGTTTCAATCCTGTGATTACACGTTCGTTATTTTTTCCATATTTCAAGAATACTTTAATGACACCTTGCTTACCATCTTCTTCAACAGTGAAGTCTTTGATAAATCCTTCAGATTTTAAGATGTTAGCAATAGCCACTTTAATATTTGATGACGGAACTTCTAAAGATTCGTGACGAACCATGTTCGCATTACGAATACGAGTTAAGAAATCCGCGATTGGATCTGTCATAACCATTAATGAGTACCTCCTTTATCAAGTAGTAATGATTACCAACTTGCTTTCTTCATTCCTGGGATTTGCCCTTTATAGGCAAGCTCACGTAAACAAATACGGCAAAGTTTGAATTTACGATAAACTGAATGTGGTCGACCACAACGTTCACAACGAGTATATTCTTGTGTTGAATATTTTTTTGGACGTTTGTTCTTTGCGATCATTGATTTTTTAGCCAAACTACTCGCCTCCTGTGAGTTTTATTTTATTTTTGGAAAGGCATTCCAAGTTGAGTTAATAATTCTTTAGCTTCTTCATCTGATTTAGCTGTAGTTACGATAACGATATCCATACCACGTACTTTGTCTACACGATCGTAGTCAATTTCAGGGAAGATTAATTGTTCTTTCACACCTAATGTGTAGTTTCCACGTCCGTCAAATGATTTTTTAGAGATTCCACGGAAGTCACGTACACGAGGTAATGAAACTGTTACTAATTTATCTAAGAAATCATACATACGTTCGCCACGTAAAGTAACTTTAGTACCGATAGGCATACCTTCACGTAAACGGAAACCAGCGATTGATTTTTTAGCTGTAGTAACAACTGGTTTTTGACCAGAAATTAATGTTAATTCTTCAACTGCTTTTTCTAAGTTTTTAGCATTTGATGTAGCATCACCAACACCCATGTTGATAACGATTTTTTCTACTTTAGGTACTTCCATAATTGATTTGTAGTTAAACTTTTCCATTAAAGAAGCTACCACTTCGTTTTTGTATTTTGCATTTAAGCGATTCATGCAGGATGGTCCTCCTTCCTAAAATTACTTATCTAGTACTTCACCTGTGCGTTTAGACACACGAACTTTTTTACCATTTTCAACCTTGTAGCTAACACGTGTAGCTGCACCTGTTGAAGGGTCAATTAGCATTACGTTTGAAACATGAATTGGTGCTTCCATTTCAACTACGCCGCCTGTTTGGTTAGCTTGAGATGGTTTTTGATGTTTCTTAACAATGTTTACACCTTCAACAAGAACTCGGTTTTGTTTAGGAAAACTTTTTAGGATTACTCCTTCTTTTCCTTTGTATTTACCTGAGATTACTTTAACTTTATCACCAGTTTTTACGTGCATGTGTTACACCTCCTTCGATTTTGATGAGAATTATAATACTTCTGGAGCTAATGAAACGATCTTCATATAGTTGTTATCACGTAATTCACGTGCAACTGGTCCAAAGATACGTGTTCCACGAGGGCTCTTGTCATCACGAATGATTACACATGCGTTTTCGTCGAATTTAATGTAAGAACCGTCTTTACGACGAGCTCCTGATTTCGTACGAACGATTACAGCTTTAACAACGTCACCTTTTTTAACAACCCCACCTGGTGTTGCTTGTTTAACAGATGCAACGATTACGTCACCGATGTTAGCTGTTTTGCGGCCAGATCCGCCTAGAACTCTAATTGTCAATACTTCACGAGCGCCTGAGTTATCAGCCACTTTTAAACGAGTTTCTGTTTGAATCACTATTGGTTCCTCCTTTCAAATGTATACACAATTTGAAATTAAATAATTACTGCTTCTTCAACAATCTCAACTAAACGGAAACGTTTTGTTGCTGACAATGGACGAGTTTCCATAATCTTAACAATATCACCGATTTTAGCTGAGTTATTTTCATCATGAGCTACAAATTTTTTCGTATATTTAACGCGTTTTCCGTAAGTTTTGTGACGTTTGTAAGTTTCAATAGCAACTACAATAGTCTTTTCCATCTTATCTGAAACAACGCGACCTTGATACACTTTACGTTGGTTACGTTCTACAGTCATGTTCATTGCCTCCTTTGCTGATGATTATTTTTGCAATTCTTCTTGACGCAATGCAGTCTTGATACGCGCAATTTGTTTACGTACTTCACGAATGCGTGCTGTACCTTCTAATTGACCAGTAGCAAGTTGGAATCGTAAGTTGAATAGTTCTTGTTTTAATTCTTTTTCTTTTTCAACAAGTTCAGCAGTGGATAACCCTTTAAGTTCTTTTCTAAGTGCATTAACCTTCATTCGATTCACCACCATTTTCTTCGCGTTTCACAAATTTTGTTTTAACTGGCAATTTGTGTGATGCCAAACGTAAAGCTTCACGAGCTACTTCTTCTGAAACTCCAGCAATTTCAAACATGATTTTACCACGTTTAACTGGTGCTACCCAACCTTCAGGTGCCCCTTTACCAGAACCC
>NZ_CAUPZT010000026.1:0-22031 GCF_963515615.1 uncultured Granulicatella sp.
CAATTTTAGATCCTTTTTTTAAGCTTGTAATTCTTCCAACTGTTTGAACCATCTGAGGCTGAGATAAAGGTGTAAATCCTAACTCAATGAGTAACTCTTTCACCTCCGGATGATGTTGTAAAGTTTTATATACTGAGTCTTCTAAATAAATCGTATTCATCGAATCTCTCCCATCTTATAATCGTTGCAACCCTAATAACCCAACTAATAAGCAAATGATAATATATATCCATACAAACATTGTTGTAAACACAACAGAATACGTTCCTTTTGGAGTTCTGTTTGCTTTTATATATGATATAATTTCTTTACGGTAAAATCCAAAAAATATCACAGACATACAACTAGTAATCACTAACAGCATATTCGTTACAGTATCTGCTAATTCTATTCCTAAAAGTGCAGGCAAACCACTTTCTACTAATAAACTAAATCCAAAATTATTTAGTATATGGAAAAATACTGCCCATAAGAAACTATATTCCAGAGCAATATACGCAAACAATATCCCAACAAAGAAAGCAAAAACTCCTTGAATTAAATTCATATGGAATAATCCGAAAGCCATTGCAGAAATTAGAATACTAAAAATTTTTCCATAATGTTTTAATCGATAAACAACTCCACCACGAATTAATAATTCTTCTACAAAAGGACCTACCAACGCTGCATAAATCACCATCATCAATGAATCATCACCACTTGTGGCTGATTCAATCGCACCTTTAGTACTTAAACCAATTTGATTTAAGAAAAATTCGAATAATTGAGCGCTTTGAGTAAAAATAAATTGGCAGCCAAACAGTATAATCGTAAATACTGCAAAATATTCCAATGTCATCTTCTTTTGACGATAAAAGATCGTATCTTTCATATTCATCTGTTGTTTTTTGTAAAAAATAGTAATACCAACAATCACTGCAACAATATAACCAAAGTCAGATAAATTTTGCAGATAAGTCTCTGTTACCATTGGTAAAAAGTCTGGTCTCACAGTTTTCACCATTTTAATTAGTTCACTACTAAGAACAAATAGAGAAAGAATCCCCATAAAAATAGCTGTATACACTAATAAATGTTTAAACATTTGTTTACTTAAAAGTTTTAAAGGCGGTTCCGTTTTTTTCACTACAATTTCTTCCTGAACTTCGACTACTTCTATTGATTTATTTTCCATGTACTAATCCCCTTTTATCAAATTTTATTTGAACTTTTCTTAATCGTAACATTAATAAGAAACAGTTTGCCATTAATCCTGTAATTAATGCAATCCAATAAGCATAAGGGCCTAAATCGGTCATCCAATCTAACATAATCCCTACCGGAAGACCAATCACCCAAAATCCTAATAAGCATAAAATAAATGGCATTTTTGCATCTTTATATCCACGTAATATTCCTTGAATTGGTGCTGCAACGGCATCAAACATTTGGAATAATAAACTATAGGATAAAAATACCATTGTCAATTGAATAAAACTTTCTGAACTTCCATATAAACCAGCAATCATTGGACGGTTAAAATATAACCACACTAATGTAAGTAATGCAATGAATACGGAAGTAGAAATTCCTAAACGAATATATTCTTTTGCAGATTGTTGATTTTTTTGACCAATTTCATAAGAAACAATGATGGTTAAAGCATTAGAAATACTCATTGGGAAGGCATACGCCAAATATGAAAAATTCATCGCAGCTTGGTGTGAAGCAATGACATGAGAACCAAATTTTGCCATTAATAAACCAACTAATGCAAAAATAGCAACTTCACCAAATACATTAAACCCAATTGGTAACCCTAATGCAAACGGCTCTTTCCATAATGGCAAATGCGGTCTTTCAAAACTTAATATATGATAAGATTTCAACTTTGGATGTTTTTTTACTACCAAAATGGCAACCATTAATAACACCCAATATGCCATCGCCGTTCCAAGACCTGCCCCTGGACCTCCTAGTTCAGGTAGTCCAAATTTTCCATAAATTAATGAGTAATTAAAGAACATATTTAATGGGACAAGTAAAATCATTAGAAACATCGATACTCTTGTTAATCCTAAGGCATCAATGAAGGATCGAATGACACTAAAGAGTAAAAATGGAATAAACCCAATCGATAAGAGTAATAAATAGTCTCTGGCAATCGTGGATACTTCAGCTTCTAAATGCATTTGATCTAATGCTGGATTCAATCCGATTAAGCCGATACAAAATAAAAGAACCGCTAATAATATTCCAATATACATGAACTGGAATACAATTTTTTGGATACCTTCTTTATCGTTCTTTCCAAGTAATTGTCCAACAATGGGAATTAGCGCTGCTACAACCCCATTTAATAACGTAAAAAAAGGATTGTATAAGCTTCCTGCAATCGAAACTCCTGCTAAATGAGTTTCATGATATTGTCCTGTCATAACTGTATCAATGAATTGAGCAGAAAAATTCGCTAATTGATAAATTAAGACTGGAATTAAAATTTTAAATAATAATTTCAAACGTTCACTTGTATGATTTGTTTCGTACATATTCACTCTCCTTTAATATAATCTAGTAATTGTTCTACGGAATCTAATACTAAAATTGACTCATCTGTCATTTTTTGAACATCGCTACCGCTCGTTAAAACACCAATTCCCCCACCACAATTTTTGGCATATGCCATATCTAAATAGGAATCTCCAACGTAAAAGATATCTTCTAGTGGCACTCCTAAATCCTCACTTGCTGCAATTAAAGAATCTGCGACTGGTTTTGGTGGATAATTATCAGGTGTAGCAACAAAATCAAATAAATGCCAAATATTTAAAATTTCAAAAATGGTTTTCGTAGGAATATAACTATCATTTGTCACAACTCCTACTTGAATTCCTTTATTTTTTAATTCAGAAATTAAAAAAGCTACATCTCCAATTGGAATAATCATATCTGGATGCGCTAATAAATATTGTCTGAAATCTTCAAGTACTTCATTATATAAAGAAACTTTATCAATCGGAAAATATTTTCCAATCTCATCTAACATATCCTCAACAGTTCCTGAAGCAATGACACTATTCGGAATAATTTCACCTTGAACAATGCCTAATAATTCAAGCATTTGTTCAATCGTTACGGTTGAGTTTTCTTTTATATACGGCTTTAAAATTTTACGGATGACCATTTCTGTTGGTTCAACCCACATATTATCAATATTTGTTAAAGTACCATCCTTATCAAATAAAATAGCTTTTACTGATCGATTTCCTTTATTGGTTTGTAATTTCATCATTAGACCTACTCTACATTTTGTAATTCAACACCGATAATATTATCCATTTTCTCTAATTGTTTTAAAATAGCAGATAAATCGGTTGTTGATTCAGAAATATCTAACATTAATTGAACAATAGCTACACTATGAATCGCTAATCCTTGGAAAATGGTTAATACATTCATATTATGACTTGCAAATAAATCTAATGTTTTCGATAAAGTTCCTCTTTCATTTTTCATATGAATATTCAAAGAAGCTTTTCTACCATAAGTAACAGAAGAAAATCCTTGAACTTTTCGATAATATTTATAATATACACTACGAGAAATTCCTACTAATTTTACCGCTTCGGTTACATCCTTTGCTTGATTTGTTGCTAATAATTCTTTTGCTTTTAACACTTTAGAAAACACTGGTGGAACAGCATCTGCTGATACTAAAAAATGTTTTTGGTTTTCCATAAATTTTCACCTCGGTTATATTGTATACAATAGAAGGACAAATTACTAGTTTGATTCTCATTTTTTTATAAAAAATTTTATAAAAAACACTTATTTCACTAATAACATGACAAACAGACAATGAGTTATATCTATTTGCTATTATGTGAAATAAGTGTTCGTTATAACACTATAAAATTCTAATTTCATCATGATTTTGGCATAAAATCATATGGTGTTAATTCTTCCATTCCAATCATCGGATCAATACTGAAAGACTCAATTAAGTCCATTGTAAGAATATACGATTTTGTCTCTTTTTCAAGGACACTCTTAGAAGTAACTTGATAAGTTTCCTTTACTTCTTCTACTGTGCTAACTTCCATTTTTTTCTTAGAATCGGATGAAACATCATCAGTTGTCTCTTTTTCTGTTGTTAGAATTATGGATGGATTTTCTTCTGTGTGATTATTGAGATTAGTTTCCATCGATGGCTCTTCCTCGAAGGTGAAACTTTCAAAGCTATTTCCTTGCAATAAATCTTTTAAGCACGTTTGACGTCTTGCACTTTGACGATTCGCTGCTTCTTGGAATGCTTCATATTGCCCACACATAATTAAGAATTTCTTACTTCTTGTTACTGCCGTGTATAGTAAATTTCTCTGCAACATTCGTTGATATTGACCAACCATTGGTAAAATCACCATTTGGAATTCACTACCTTGAGATTTATGAATCGAACAACAATAAGCATGCGTCAATTGAATAAAGTCATTTCGTTTATATTCCACCTCTACATTATCAAAAGCAACATATAACTTATCGACTTGATCTTCATTTTCTTTGGCAAATATAATCGCAGTTACTTCTCCAATATCCCCATTATAAATATTTTCTTCTGCGACATTGACTAACTGCAATACTTTATCTCCTACACGGAAAACACGGTCAAATGATTCAATTTCTCGAACGGAATTTCCAATTTTGGGATTTAAAATATTTTGCATCATTTTATTAATTTCATGAATACCAGCTTCACCTTTATACATTGGAGCAAGTACTTGAATATCCTTTTTCTGATATCCTTTTTTAATCGCCTTCACAACAATTTGTTCAATCACATCTAGAATTTGAGTTGAACGGCACGGAATAAAAGTTCTATCTGGTTGATTTTGAGTAAAATCCATTGGTAAATGCCCGTCTTTAATCGAATGAGCTAATGTCACAATACTTGAGGAATCTTTTTGTCGATGAATATGCGTTAATTCAATCGATGGAATCTTATTCGATAATAGAAAATCAGTTAACACTTGTCCTGGTCCAACAGATGGTAATTGATTTTTATCTCCTACAAATAAAATCTTCGTTTTAGCAGGAGTTGCACGAAGCAAACGATTCATTAGCCAAGTATCAACCATCGACATCTCATCAATAATTAAGAAGTCACAACTTAATGAACGAGTATCATCAGAATCGTCACTTTCTAATTCAACATTTTCTTCTGCCGAAATACCTAACAACCGGTGAATGGTAGAAGCTGTTATTCCTGTTAACTCATTCATACGTTTCGCAGCTCTTCCTGTTGGAGCTGCTAATTGAATCGCATCAGAATCTACATCAATCTCTTCTAAATAGCGATACATTTCTACCACACCATTAATAATGGTCGTTTTCCCTGTCCCAGGCCCTCCTGTTAAAATGAACAAGGATTCTTGCATTATTTTAATAAGTGCTTGTTTTTGAGACTCATCATAGATGATGCCAAATTTCTTTTGAACATGCTGAATCGCTTCTTCGATATCTTCTTCTGAATACAGAGATTTCTTAGACAATTCCAAACGATGATGAATCGCATTCACAATACCAATTTCCGCATAATATAAAGAAGCTAATGATAAATGATTTTCTTCAGAAATAATGATTCCTTCTCGGATTAATTCATTTAACGCATTGACGATTTGATCGGGTTCAATTAAAAATGAACGAGTTTGCTCCAATAATTTTTGAGCTGCAAGAACTACTTCTTTATCGATTAAATACGTATGCCCTTCTTGATAAGATAAATCTCTTACTACTACATAAACAGCACCTTTAATACGGTATAAATTATCTGCAGCGATATCTAATTGTTGCGCAATCGCATCAATTCTTCTAAAGCCAAGTCCTTCAATGGACTGTAATAACACATATGGATCTTCTTTAATAATATCCATTGTTTTCTCTTTATAGAGCATCATAATTTTCTGGGCAAATACTGGAGTAAAGCCCATATTGGTTAATTCAAATAAAATACGTTCTGTCCCTTGGTTTTCGATAATAATACTACGAATACTCTCGCATTTCTTTGTCGATAATCCTGGTACATTTTTTAAGCAGTTCTCATCTTGAATAATTTGCTCAATCGCATTTTCACCTAAGCAGTCTACAATTTTTTCAGCAGTTTTTTCTCCAATTCCTGGAAATCGTCCACTAGAAAAATATGCAATAAGACCTTTTTTTCCAGTAGGTTGATGTTGTTGATAACTTAAGACGGAAAACTGTTGTCCATATTTTGGATGCGAAACGACTTTCCCATTAAAACGATAGGGGGAATTATCATGAATGGTGCCAATAATTCCCGTCACAACAATCTCATCTGAGTCTAGTTGAACACTACTTTCTTGTACTCGAATTAATAATACTTTGTAAAAATTTTGCGGATTTTCAAAAAATGTCGCTAAAACTTCTCCTACAATGTATTCTTCACTCATGACTTTCCTCTTTTCTATCTATTTTAAACGTATTGACGTTCATTTCCTTCCATGTAAGCTTTATCAATAATGCCTCCACCTAAGCAGATATCTCCATCATAAAATACAACTGCTTGTCCAGGTGTAATCGCACGTACTGGCTCTTCAAAGTATACCATAGCTTTTGTCTTGTCGTCTTCTTGGAATACAACACGCACTTTTGTATCTTGTTGACGATATCTGAATTTGGCAGTACATTCAAATTCATTGGCTTTTTCTTCATCTGTATTAAATTGCAAATCTGTCGCAAATAATGAATCAGAGTATAGGTTAGGATGATGGAAACCTTGTCCAACATATAATGTATTCGTACTTAAATCTTTTCCGACTACAAACCATGGATCATTTGTCTTACCACCACCACCAATTCCTAAGCCTTGACGTTGACCAATCGTGTAATACATTAATCCAGCATGGTCTCCTTTAACTTCTCCATCTAATGTGACCATTTTACCAGGTTTAGCTGGTAAATAATGAGATAAGAATTCATTGAAGTTTCTCTCTCCAATAAAACATACACCAGTTGAATCTTTTTTCTTAGCAGTTGCTAAGTCAAATTCTTCTGCAATTTTACGGACTTCTTTTTTCTCTAAATGTCCAATTGGGAACATCGCTTTTGATAATTGTTGTTGATTCAATTGACTTAAGAAATATGTTTGGTCTTTATTATTATCAACTCCACGTAATAAACAAACTACACCATTCTCATCTTTTTCCACACGAGCATAATGCCCCATTGCTACATAGTCTGCTCCTAATTGAAGAGCATAATCTAAGAACGCTTGGAATTTTACTTCCTTATTACACATCACATCCGGATTAGGAGTTCTGCCTAAACGATATTCTTTTAAGAAATATTCAAATACACGATCCCAATATTCCTTTTCAAAATTCACAGAATAATATGGAATCCCAATTTGTTCTGCAACAGCTGCTACATCTTTATAATCTTCTGTAGCAGTACATACACCATTTTCATCTGTATCATCCCAGTTCTTCATAAAGATACCGATGACATCATAGCCAGCTTGTTTTAATAAAAGAGCAGTTACAGAAGAATCAACTCCACCACTCATACCGACAATTACTCGGATATTTTCCTTATTCATTCAATCACCATCATTTCTAATTTTTCTCTGTTTTAACGATTTGAAGGTCGCTGTATCAATTTTATATCACTTTCTAAAATTTTTTTCAAAAAAATTTACTCAAAATCTTCTTAAAAGCGATAACGGTAGGAATTATAGCCCTTTACCCATTTGACAAATAATTTTATTTTCACTACAATTGTTATTGGTAAAAGGGGGGCATAAGTGTATGATAATATCTTTACGAGCAGCACGGGTTAATCGTAATTTGACACTCTTAGAAGCCGCCAAATACCTAAAAATTAATAAAGATACTTTAACGAAGTATGAAAAAGATTCTACGAATCTTCCTTACTCTTTGAGCAAACGCATGCAGGAGCTCTATGAGATCCCAGGCGAAAATCTTTATTTTGGCGATACTTTAAGCTTCGTGGCGCAGTTTAAGCCACTCCCTCACGAAGAAGATCAACACTAGTGATCGGAATACCTTCCCGTGCTATCTATAGAAACGAGACAGAGTAAACTCTGCCTCGTTTTTTATATTTCTTCTAATACACCACGTTCTACTAAACCTTCAAGAATAAATTCTAATTTCTCAATCGCATATGCATTTTTTTCATTTCCATATAATTGAACAGTTTGTAGACCATCTTTTGTTGTTGTTGAAATTTTTAATAATTTCATTGCTTTATCAACGGAAACTTTTAATTTTAATCCACGATGTCCGACTACTAAGTCATCTAAACTGCGAATTAATTGAAAATTACCAGATTTTGTTTCGACAAATCCGTTATCTCTTAATGTATATCCTTTTACCGTTGGAGATACTTGATAAACATGATTTGAATTTTTTAATGTTGCTGTTTGAGTAAATGCCATATGAACACTTCCTTTCATCACTTTCTTCTAGTTTAGCATACTATGGACGTTTAATCGAGGATATTGAGGAAATAAATGCATCAATATCTTCCGTAGTCGTTTCTCCTCCAAAGGACAAACGAACAGATTCTACTACTCTATTTTTATTCTGAGGAAACATGAGTGATAATACAGGACTAGGCTCTAAACTTCCTGCAGAACAAGCAGAACCCGCTGAAACAGCTACTTGATGCAAATCACACATAATTAATGTTTGACTGGCAGGAATACCTTTTAACCATACATTACAAATATGAGGGCTCTTTTTTGATGTATCCCCATTGATTTCAAAAGGAATGTTACGAGTTATTAATTGTTCTTGTAAATACTCTGATAATTTAATATATCTATTCTTCTTCTCATTTCTAGTTTGAATCGCTAGTGCAAGAGCTTTTTGAAAACCAACAATATATGGAACATTTTCAGTTCCTGCTCTCCACCCTTGTTCTTGTCCTCCACCTTTAATCAGTGCATAAATCGGTGCAGATTTTTTCTTATATAAAAATCCAATTCCTTTTGGCGCATGAATTTTATGCCCTGAAGCAGATAAATAATCAATATGAGAAGTCGCTACATCCATTTCTTCTTGAGCAAATGCCTGAACTGCATCTGTATGGAAATAAGCAGGATGTTCCACTAATAACTCACCGATTTCTTGAATCGGTTGATACACTCCAGTTTCATTATTAACGGTCATAATCGATACTAAACGTGTCTTCTCCGTTAAAGCTTCTTCCACTTGTTTCACAGAAATACAACCTGACTCATCAGGAACTAACTGAATAATCGTGAATCCTAATTGTTCAGCATAGCCAGCAGATTTTTTAACGGATGGATGCTCGATTCCTGAAATAATAATTTCTCCTTTTTCTTCTGCAAAGTGCTGACAAATCGATTCAAACACTAAATTATTCGCTTCTGAACCAGAACCGGTAAAAATAATGGAAGCATTCGTAGCAGCATGTAATTCTTGTAATATCTCTTTTTTAACAGCTTGAATCTTTTGCTTTTGAGTACGCCCAATTTGGTAAACACTAGAAGGATTACCAAAAAATGCCATTTCTTCAAAAATTGCCTGTTTCACTTCCTCTACAACTGGTGTAGTGGCAGCATAATCTAAATAATGCAACGATATCGTCCTTTCTTTTGGATAAAATTTTACATCTATCATTTTCTACTCTTACTAGTATAGTATATTTTTCAAAATAAGGTAAATATTTTTGACTCACATAAGTATTTAAACTATGCTACAATAGATAGGACAGAAAGTGAGGAGAATTATGAAAAATCAACCATTAGCCTACCGAATGAGACCCACTTGCTTAGAAGAAGTTGTCGGACAACAACATTTAGTAGCACCTGGAAAAATAATCGCTCGAATGATTGCCGCTAAACAACTCTCTTCCATGATTTTATATGGCCCTCCTGGAATTGGAAAAACAAGTATTGCCAGTGCCATTGCAGGAACAACAAAGTATGCCTTTCGAACATTAAATGCCGCCACTGATACAAAAAAAGAATTACAAATTGTCATTGAAGAAGCAAAAATGAGTGGAACAGTTATCCTATTACTAGATGAAATTCACCGCTTAGACAAACCAAAACAAGATTTTCTTCTTCCACACTTAGAAAATGGACGTGTTATTTTAATAGGAGCCACTACTGAAAATCCTTATATAGCCATTAACCCAGCGATTCGCAGTAGAACACAAATTTTCGAACTGATCCCACTTACACCAGAAGAAATTCATCAAGCACTCAACCGTGCACTAACAGATGAAACAAAGGGATTAGGACAATATAATGTAGAAGTCGAAGACGGAGCAATGCACACCTTCACCCATTTTTCAAATGGAGATGTGAGAAGTTCACTCAACGCTTTAGAATTAGCTGTGAAATCTACTCCGGAAAATGAAGATGGAAAAATTATTATTACAGAAGAAATCGCAGGAAACTGTCTACAAAGAAAAGTGTTCGCACATGATAAAAACGGAGATCAACATTATGATGTCATCTCCGCTTTCCAAAAATCGATTCGAGGAAGTGACGTAGATGCAGCACTTCACTATATGGCAAGGCTCATAGAAGCAGGCGAACTTATTACATTAATTAGACGATTATTAGTCATCGCTTATGAAGATATCGGATTAGCAAATCCAGCAGGAGCCAGTCGAGCTGTATTAGCCGTACAAGCTGCCGAAAAACTCGGCTTACCCGAAGCAAGAATCCCACTTGCCAATGCAGTGA
Source organism: uncultured Granulicatella sp. (assembly GCF_963515615.1). Classification (GTDB taxonomy): domain Bacteria; phylum Bacillota; class Bacilli; order Lactobacillales; family Aerococcaceae; genus Granulicatella. The sequence continues at coordinate 10,742 of NZ_CAUPZT010000026.1, forward strand.
TTGAATTAGCCCTCTCCCCTAAATCAAACACAGCAATTCTCTCCATTGATGCAGCACTCTCAGATGTCAGACAAGGGAAATCAGGAAACATCCCTTCCCACTTACAAGATGCACACTATCAAGGAGCCCAAAAACTAGGACGAGGAACGAATTACCAATACTCACACAACTATCCAAATCACTGGGTAAAACAACAATACTTACCAGATACACTCAAACATACACAATACTTCCACCCAGACCCAACTTCGAAATTCGAAGAAGCGTTGAAGGAACAGTATAAGAAGTTTCAATAAATGGAAATAATCTCCGGCAGTGTCAAGAATTTTGTGTAAACTCCACTAGTTGTCAATCAAGCTATCAATCCAATAATATTTGCTTTTCGTAGAAAAGCAAATATTATTGGATTTCGAATTTTTCGTGCAGGTCACAAGACGCTAATCCAAATCCTCTATGAATTCTTTCTTTAGATAATTCATTTTGTTCAATACAAAATACACCTAGGTAACAATCTAAACTATCCACTGCTGGAACTGTTCCTTTGCTTTCAATCATTTTTTAGTTGCTTATTGAGGCTTTCAATTAAATTAGTCGTATAAATACTTTGACGAATTTCTTTAGGAAAGTCAAAAAAGACTAAAAAATCTTCATAAACTGAATCAATACTTGCACAAACTTTAGGATAACGTTTGTGTATGTTTTCTAGAAATTCGTTTAATTTTTTCTCTGCATCTTCTTTACTGTCTGATTGATAAACTCTCTTAAGTGAATCTACTAATTCTCTTTTATCTTCAACTCTTACCTTCTTTTGTAGTTGTCGGATTAAATGAACCCAACAAGTTTGATATTTTGCGTTAGAAAACACGCTTAAAAGAGCAGTCTTAATGCCACTAAGTCCATCTGTAATAAATAGTAAAACTTCTTATAATCCTCTTCGTTTCAATGATTCCAACATTTCTTTATAGTATTCAGGAGATTCAGTAGGGTAGATTGCATAATCAAGAATTTCTTTATTTCCTTCTGGAGTAATTCCAACTAAAAAGTGAACAGCTTCCTTTTGAACCGTATCTCTTCTTAAATTAACATACGTTGCATCAGCATAAATCACTGCATAACGAGATTGAACTTTTCTTTGATGAAATTCTTCAACAGAGTTCTCAACTTGTTTTGTGATATTTGTTACTGTAGTAGGGCTGTAATGATGATCATAAATATCTTCGATACACTCAGCAATTTCACGGTTAGTAAAGCCTTTAGAATAAAGTTTAATAATAACATCTTCTAATTTTTCTGAATTTCTTTTATAAACTTGTATGATTTTTTGTTCGAATTCTCCGTTACGATCTCGTGGAATATGGATATTTAAAACACCATAATCTGAATAAATTTTACGATTATAGCCACCGTTTCTGGAATTCCCAGTGTTATATCCCTCTAAAGAATATTTAGGGTAGTTTAAATACTCTATTAATTCAGCTTGAAGTAATTAATTAATAGCATTTTCAATCGCACCTTTTAATAAGTGATTAATATTGTCACCTTGTAATAGTCTTTTTGTCAATTCTGTGTTAAAATCCATTTAGAAGTCACTCCTTTGTTAATTTTTGTTGGTAGCTTAATTATACAACTAGTGGCTTCTTTTTTTATACTCTTTTTGTATTTACACAAAATATTGTACACTCTCGCCAATAATTCAGCATTGGTTGGATCGAGTTTTAATAACCGGTTTACATCTTTTAAAGCAGATTGCGTATTACGAATATTGGTGTTCACACCTTTTAACGCCTTATCAAGACCAGTCGTATCTCCAAAAATTTCAACCGTGATTCCTTTAATTCGATTTGCCACAAGCATGCCTCCTTTCCTTAAAAATGGGTATAAAAAAACACCTACTAGCTGTAAGTGTCTGAATAGCTTCATTAGATGACTATTTGGTTTTAGAAAATATTTTTTTTACAATTTTTTCATTATTAGATTGATATAAAATACTGTCAACAAAAATACAAAAACGATACATTTTATAAAGTAATTCGTAAGCATTATACAATTGATTTGCAATTATTTCTTTTTCATATTCTCTTTGTTCAGCATAGCATTTTTCATCATAGCAGTTAGTTTTATTTTTTTCTTTTTCTTCTATTGTTAATTTCATACCTTTTTTAGTATAAAATACTTTGTTAGAAATACATTCATTTTCTAATTGATAAAAATTATTTTTTAATTCTTTAATTTCATACTTCCAAGCAAAAATCATTCTTTTATCTTTATTTTCATTTATTAAATGGCTTATTCTATCTAGGCCTTCTATCTCTTTGAATGGATAATGATCTACTGTTCTAGTTATTAAATCCCTGCTAAATCTATCATTAAATTTACTAAAATTACTTAATTTACTATTTAAAATTAAATCAACCACTAATTCTTGGTGCTCAGTAACATATTCTAAATTCTCTGAAATTTCATATATCGCAGACCATATTTCTGTTAATAGTAATTTAAGAAATATTACTTCATTTTTTCTTTTTTCCTGTTCTGATTCTTCAACTAATTTTCTTACTTCTGCTTTATCACTATAAAAATAAAAGAAAAATACAAATGGTATTAAGGTTAGTAATGCAACAATCAACGGCATACTTGAGAAAATACTCTTCACATCAACTTTAATTGTTAAAAATTTATTTATTATTTCTTCAATTACTTTGAAATTAACATCAATAAACATTAACTTCTTTGCTACTAACAAAATTATTACAATAAAAATTGGATTAAAAAGAACTTTTAATAAACTCACAAATTTTTCACTAATAGTATTTTTTGTAATACAAACCCAGATATCATTCCCTTTGCTGTAAGCATATCTAACTATCCCCGGTCTATATTTATAAAAAAGCTTATTTATGGCGTAACTAGTCCTAATTACAAAAATAATTAATCTTTTCCACTTTTGCTTGACTAAAATTTTTTTGGACAGTAATGTTTCAATTTTTAATTCAAACGAAACAATAATTTGAACATAAAATATATCAATTAAAATGCACAACAGTAGAAATAATACTAAATAAACTATGAAAATACTACCAATTTTAACGTAAAACGAAAATTCATTTATATGTAACCAATTTATTAAAAAATCATCAAGTTTAAAAAATAGTATAAGCATAGTACAAAATATAGATATGAGTAAATTTTTTATGAATTTCACTTTATAGCCTCCACCTCTGATTTTATGCTTTAATTATACCATCAAACATCAATTTCTAAAACCTATCAAACTCACTCTGACCAGCAACACGTTGATACTTCACATCATCATTAGCTTTTCTGTCCACATATCAAGTACCATGACGATTGTGAGCAAATCTAAATCACCAACTGAGATGCCTATTTCGACACTTCTGAGTAAAAATAAAGCTGTCGTCATCTCACGACTTGTACCATGCGCTTTAAATGATTTTGCAAGTGCTGGATATACAGTCACTGCTTCCTTTTGAATGCTAGAGATTATGGTGTTCCTCAAGCACATAAACCGGTGTTTCTAATAGGAGTTCATAAAGAAAAATTGAAAAGAAATACGGTTTTAAATATAAATTACCTAAATCTACTCATGGAGGTCCAAATGAATTAAACTTATATGAGCAAAAAGAACCATTTATAACTTTAAAAGAAGCAATTGAGGATTTAGAAAATGATCCTGGAGAATATTTTAAAAGATCTTATAGCATCATTTATATGAGCCGAAATAGAAAGAAACATTGGGATGAACAAAGTTTTACTATTCAAGCTAGTGGACGGCAAACTCCACAACACCCCGGAGGATTACCTATGGAAAAAATTGAACAAAATAAATGGATTTTTCATGGAACAAATAGGAGTTTATCCATTAAAGAAGTCCAACGTATTCAAACTTTTCCTAATTGGTTTGAATTTAGTAAAGGTTCTAAAGTAGGGAAAAATGGGAAGCTTATTTCAGAAAACGCTAGAATCGATAAAGTCTATAAACAAATTGGAAATACAGTTCCTGTATTATCACAGGCTGTCATTCAACTTATTTCAGATTTTCTAAATGAAATTCATAAAGAATTACTTTTTATATTATCAAAACGAAAGAATTCTTCTCTCTAATTTTCTTCATCAATCATAACAATACATCAGATACTAAACTAATCCCACAAAACATTCATACAAGACCATCATATCAGTATCTTTAATAAGTGAATTTAAAGACTCTAATATTCGTTTTTGTAGGTTTCAATAGAATTTAGGAGAAATTCCATGTTTTGTAAATTTTGGAAATTTGCCTAACAAAAAACAGCAAACCTATTTTGATTTACTGTTTCTCAAATCGTTATATTCAGTTATACAAACTGGGATTTTTAGGTGTCTTGTTATTATTTTTCCCGACTTAAATACCAAAACGAAACATACACTATTATTGCAATGAAAATATTATGGAGCAAACCTAATTGCATTTGATTGAAAACAAAATAATATATTGTAAAAACTAACGCAATCACAATATTACTTTTAATAATTTTTTTCAAACCAAACTGTTCTTTTCCAATCAGTATAATGAATAAATGGCCTAATAGTATCATTATAATTGACAGTATTATAGAAAACTCTGTTGACCTTAACAAAAGTGTATTCCCTAAGAAGAGTAGAATAAATCCGTAAAACCATTTTTTATTGCGTACCATAATACTCATCTCCTTTATATTTTATATTGTAAGTCTAGAAGTCTAGTATGTCACCTGTTTTTTTATTTCATTTTCAATTATCGATAACTCACTAAAAAAAGAATACAACTCTCCAATAGTAAAACTAATGACAAAACATACTGTCATCTTCTCCTACATCGAAAAGTCATATTCCTATTTTCTTACGCTTCAATTACTCGAACACTGTCATCCAACTTCGCCCAGTGATTTGTTGGGCCGTGTCCATGTCCTACATAGATTGGTTGAGCAATTGCACCTTGAATAAATTTGCGAGCTGTAATAATGCTTTCTTTCAAAGGCTGTCCTTTTGCTAATTCAGCTGTAATACAAGCGGAGAATGTATCACCTGTTCCATGGGTAGAAGCTGTTTGAATTCGTTTAGCTTCTGTCCAAAATGCTGTTCCATCTTCTAGTAAGATAAAGTCTTTTACAATATCCAGTGTTCCATGTCCGCCCTTAATAATGACATTTTTCACTCCAAGATTTTGTAAAATAGCTGCAGATTGCATCATATCTTTTTCTGTTAAGATTTTCTTACCAATTAATTCTTCTGCTTCTGGTAAATTTGGTGTACAAACTGTGGCAATTGGTAATAATTCTTTTTTAATCGTTTCAATCGCTTCTGGTTGTAATAATGGATGTCCGCCTTTAGCAATCATGACAGGATCCACAATTAATGGACCAAAATTTACTTTTTTATAATTTTCTACTACAGTGCGAACAACTCGACTGTCTGCTAACATTCCTGTTTTTGCTGCACGAATATGAAAATCACTTGCCAATGATTGAAATTGCGCATCAATAAATGCACTAGGTATTTCATGAACTGCTTGTACTCCTAAAGTATTTTGCGCTGTTAAAGCTACAAAAATACTCATCCCAAAAACTTGTCGAGCTTGAAATGTTTTTAAATCTGCTTGAGCTCCTGCTCCTCCTCCTGAATCAGATCCAGCAATGGTCACTACTTGAATGGTTTCATTACTCATTTGCTTCCCCTCCTAAAATTTCCGTTACTTTCTTTCTTAAACAGTAACATTTTTCTCGAATATTTTCAGATTTCATAATCTCGCTAACAATGGCTACTCCTGCAATTCCCGTTCCTTTTAAAGGTTCCATATTGTCTTCTTTAATACCACCAATGGCTACAATAGGAATCGATACTGTTGTGGCAATTTCACGAAGAGTCTCAATAGACGTTGGTTGAGTAATGACTTTTGTCGTCGTTGGATAAATGGCTCCTACTCCTAAATAATCTGCTCCATTTTGTTCTGCTTCCAAAGCTCGTTCAACAGTTTTAGCTGTAACTCCTAGAATCTTGTCTTCTCCTATCAATTTTCGAACTACTTCAACAGGTAATTCATCTGCTCCAATATGAACACCACTAGCATCAACGGCTAAACAAATATCCACTCGATCATCAATAATTAAAGGAATTTGATATCTATCTGTGATAGTCTTAACTTTATGAGCTAATTCATAATATTCCCTTGTACTACATTCTTTTTCTCTTAATTGCACAAGAGTCACACCTGACCTACAAGCTTCTTCTACTTTTTTCAAGAAGTCTTCCTCTTTCCAATCATAACGTGCCGTTACTAAATAAAGGGCTAAAGTTTTATTTAACTTCTTCATTTGTCCAGTCCTCCATTTTTAACATTTCTTGCCAATTTTCTTGGTACAATTTTGATAGTTGATTACAAGTTTCGATTCGAAAACTTTCCATTCCTTGCTGGAGTACCTTGCTTGCTTTTTCTCCACATACATTAAAATAAGTAATCGCTCCAATTGTAGCTTCTAGTGGTTCAATTCCACTTCCTAAAAGGCCCGCAATTAAAGCTCCCACTACATCTCCTGTACCTGTAAATAATTCTAAAGAATCTACTCCATTTTTTAGGCAAATACAGTTTGAATCAGTAATGACTAAGTCTTGTTCTCCCGTTGCTAGAAAAACAGTTTGAGGATAAATTTTAGCCACCTTTCTTAATGCGTGAGCTAATTCTTTTAATTCCATTGTACTTTGGTCTTCTTTAGCACTATCGACTCCTTTGGCACTACTCTTTAGTCCAGCTAGTCGTCTCATTTCTGAAATATTTCCCTTCACAACGGTAACGCCTATGTCTAATAAATGTTGTACTAAAGCAAGACGATTGGATAGTCCAACTATTCCAACAGCATCTACGACAAGTGGCTTTTGAGCCTTATTCGCAAGTTTTACGGCTTTTATAATGCAAGCTTCTTTTTGCTCTGTTAAATGTCCAATATTTAGTAATACGGCAGATGATACTTGAATAACTGATTCAATTTCTCGTTCATCTTCAGCCATAATTGGTTTTGCCCCTACATATAATAATGCATTTGCCACTAACTCTTTTGTAATCCCATTTGTGATGCAATGAATCAGAGGACGTTGTAATGGGAAAATATTTTCTAAAACTTTTTGCATAATGGACATTCCTTAGTTGGTGCAAATAATTTTTGAATACGTTGGATAGTTGATACGTTTTTTAATTTTGTCCAAACTAACCAAGCAATCGTTGAACCAATAATTGCTCCTCCACAAAAACGTGGTGTATAAACAAACCAGAATAAACCAGTTGTTGTTCCAGTAAACCAAACCATTACAGGATAAGATAATAAGGAACCAATTAATCCTGTTCCAATAAATTCACCAATCATCGCTCCATAGATGTTCTTAGTCATTCTTGCTCCAATCCCTGCTAATAACGCTCCAAATACTGCACCAGTTAATGCTAAAGGTGGAATTGCTAATAAAGTCATCCGAAGAATCGCTGTTAAAAATGCCATTGCAACTCCATATACTGGTCCCATTAGCATTGCTGCAATGACATTAATTGTACTAGACATTGGTGCCATTCCTTCAATACGCATTAATGGGGATAAAACCACATCTAACGCTACCATCATTGCTAAAAACATAATTTTTTTATTTCTACTCATTTTTCTAACCTTCCTAACCTTCTAATTTCCATGTTTCGTGTATATATGCCATTTCCCAAAATAGGTACTCAAATTGGCAACTACGATAAAATGCTTCTATCATTTCTTCTTTTATTTCATCTGTTGCTTCTTCATACAAACGTTCAATAACACCACATTCATATTGAACCGCTTCTTTACTATCTTCACCCGAATAGGTCATAATCCATCGTTGATACATTTCATAAGGTGAACCTTGCTTGATTAATTGCTCTCCAATGGCTTGATATAGCCAAGGACAAGGCAACATTCCTGCACAGGCTACAACGACATTTTTTTCTGCTAGTTGTCGATATAAATGTGATACATAATTATAAGAAGTTGGAGCAATCGGTGTATTTTTGATTTCTTCTTCATCAATGCCTAATTCTTGAAAAAATTCTTCTCGAATTAATTGTTCTCCTTGTGCTAAATGTTGCGAATTTCTACGCATTAATTCTTTCACTTCTGCATCATCTGATGCATCTGAAATGATTTGATATAATTTACTAAAATGTTCTAAATAATAACGATCTTGTAATAAATAATAACGAAATATCGAATCCCCCAATGTCCCATCTTGTAATCCCGTTACAAATGGATGTTCAAAACTTCCTTGCCAATAACGTTTAGAAACTTCCATGGCTTTTTCTGTAAATGTCATTTTCCTACCTCCATAACCATCCAATACTATTTCCTACTACAAATAATAAAATCATCCATCCCAGAGCTTTACCATCATTTTTCCAAATAATCGATGGTGTTCGTTTTCCTTTTTCATCAAATCCATGGCTAATCATTGCTTGTTCATATTGCTCTTGTAAGTGATAAGCTGTAAAAATGACTTTGATATAATACAAGCTTGACCAAAAATGTAAGGGACGACCTCTTAATTGACTCGCTTCTTTCATTTGCACAACTTCCCTACGAATATATGGAAAAGCATGAATAATGACTAATAAGCCATAGACAAAATGAGGTGGCAGTCCTTTTTGTTCCAGAACTAATAATAATTCTTCCAAATCCACACTAAATGCCAATAAAAATCCTAATAAAGCAAATGCAAATGTTCTTGTAAACATCACTGAAGCAAGCTCTAGATGAATTCCTTGAACACGAATCGACCAATAACTACCAATTGCTGGAAATAATGGAACAAAGATTGTAGCACCAATAACGCCCCACTGCTTCTTCCAAAGCAGATACAAGAATCCAACAACTAATACAAAACTATTCAAGACATTTGAAGGAACAAACGATAATTCAATCGTTACTATGATTAGAAAAAGAGAAAAAGCTAAACTTTTAGACTGTTTTTCCATGTTGAATTCCCCCTTTTTGTAATGTCTGCTCACTGATTTGAATATGATGTTGACTTACACCTTCTAAAGGGGCTAATCGATGAGAAACGACTAATAATTGTTGATCATGTTTTTGTTGATTCCACTTCATCCATTCTCCTATTATCTGACAACTTCTTTTATCTAATCCTGTAAAAGGTTCATCCAATAATAAAAAAGGAATTTCTAAACTTAGCATACAGATTAGCTGAATCAATTTTTGTTCTCCTCCACTTAAATACATCAGACTAGTATCCAGTTTTGAACCTAATGGTGTTTCTGAGAGGATTCGTTCTTGCCAATCTTGAGCATGAGAAAATCGTTTCATCCCAAAATTCAATTCATCCTTTGGCATTAAGGTGACAAATTGATGCATTGCTTCTTGAACGGTTAATGTTAAAAATTTTGAGAAATTTCTCTTTGTTATTTTTTCCCCTTCATACAAGAAATGGCCTTTTACTGTTGATAATTGAACCATTGCTCTAAGTAACGTGGATTTTCCAACACCATTATCTCCTGTTAAAGTCGTAATTCCTTTTTCTAACGAAAACTGTGGAATTGACCATAACCCTTCTTTTACGACATTTTGAAAGGTGAAAAAATTCTCTGTAGAAGCCCCTTCTTTTTCTAACGAAATAACGGAATGATTCGATAATGTTGTAATCGGAAGAGTCTGTAAACTTCCTTCTTGAATATGCAATACCTGACTAACATATTCGCTGTAGCCATTCGTATCATGATCACTGACAATAACTAATTTTCCTTTTTGAGAAAGTTCAAATAATAATTTCATTAAGGAACGTCTACTTTTCTCATCCACACTAGCAAATGGCTCATCTAATAATAAAATTGGAACATCCATTGCTAATAAAACAGCTATCGCAGAACGTTGTTGCTCCCCTCCAGATAATTGAACAAAAGGACGATCTAATAAATGTTGCGTTACTGTATCCATCGTAACGTGATGAATTCGCTTTTGAATTTGTTCATAATTAAACCCTAAATTTTCAAGAGTAAACGTTAATTCACTCCTTAAATTTTTCATCGTAAATTGACGATAAGCTTTTTGAAATACAGTTCCCGCAATGGTTGCTCTTTCTACAGGTGTCATGGCAGAAATATCTTTTCCTAACAAGTAACACTGTCCTTCAAAAGTCATCGGTTTAATGCCCGATAAAAATTGAAATAGAGTTGACTTTCCACTTCCCGTATCTCCTGTTAATAAAATGAATTCGCCCATTTCTAGTTTGCAATGGAGATGTTGAAGAATGTTAGTTTTCCCTTGCCAAACGCTCACATCTTCTAAAGTGATACCATTCATTGATCAATTTCCTCTTGTAGCTTTTACTTTTTCTAATAAGTTCATTACAATTTTTACAAATACTACACCGAAAACAAAAACAGAAATAAAACGAACAACGATTAATGCAACTAAAAATCCTAAAGAATAAGCGCCATATCCTAATTTGAAATACTCATAAATAAAACTAAAGACAACTGTACCAATCGCACCTAATGTAAGAGAGAAAGTATCATATCTCTTATAACCCGTTGCAAAAAATCCAGCTTCAGTACCTAAACCTTGAACAAAACCAGAAACTAAAACTCCAACTCCAAAATGAGAACCCATTAACATTTCTGCTAAAGCAGCTAACATTTCTCCAAGAGTCGAACTTCCTTTCTTCTTCAATAGTATTCCAATCATTGGAGCAGCCATCGTCCATAATCCAAATAAAATTTCATTTGCAAAAGGTTGATACCCTCCAGGCGTTAATGCCACTTCTAATGCGACATACAAAAACCCTGCTCCCATAAATACGCCCCCAAAAAGAAACGCTAATAATGCCATTAAAATGACATCTTTCAAACTCCATTTTTCCATAAAAAAACTCCCTTCGTTTTCAAAACAAAAGGAGGCACATTCACTAACATTATTAACAGAAGCAATGGAAACTAAATCTTTGAGTTCAACATCAAAATAGCCTAAAAAAACTATCTTTAATATTGAACAAACAAATCATTAGAAAACATTACTATATGTAACATTCCACATTTCCCTTCGCTGGTACTATCCAGATCAGGTTCAATGGGTATAATCTCAGCCAATTGGCACCCCAAATGTTTTGGTTTTATTAAATTTTCTTTTATCATATCATATTTGAAATCATTTTCAACTTATCTGCTTAAAAAAATATTTGCGCTTTCTAAGAAACACAAACATTTGTGACACGAACCAGTGTCAATACAACTTGTGGG